>CAIWTJ010000231.1 GCA_903915535.1 Enhydrobacter aerosaccus | reverse complement strand
GGTGCCTGGCGCGTCGTTCCCTGGCCAGGGACCACTTGGCCAGGAGACTGCCTGGACGAACTGCGCTCGACCCTGCTGACCTCAGGATCAGCATTCACATCGTTGGTTTCGATTTGGTTCATGCTCGACTTCACCATGAATGCCTCCGGTTGGACAAATCGGTGTCCAAAAAATCCGGGGGCAGCTCACTTGGGCTGCCCGATCTGCTGTGGACCGGCAAAGGCGTCTCCAGCGGCTGGGGCGGCGTTTCCTGGGACAAGGCCTGGATGATGCTGTCGGGTGTCGGGAACTATTTCCTGATCCTGGGCGGCTTCGTCGATCCCCTCTCGGCCAAACGTGCGATGGCGCCGCTGCTGCTGTCGGTGGTGCTGCAATTCATGCTCTTTGCGGCGTGCGTCATTGTCCTCTGGCCCCGGCGCGACGAGCGGCGGCTGCGGGCGACGGCGATTGTGTTTCTCGGAACGCTGGGCGCGGGCCAAGTGATGAATTTCTATGCCCAGCCGCAAGACCCGCAGATGCAGATCAACGTCATGCCGTGGTTGACGATTGCGTGGGCGTTACTGGTCGGTGCTTTGCTGGCGCGCCGCCGCGGGGTGTGGCCCGTGCTTGCGTTCGTGTCGCTTGCGCCGCTCGTATGGAATGTGGCGGCACTCTCGAAGTGGCGCGGCGGCGACACTGCGGCGCTGGCCGCAGTCGCCGCGCTCGAGAGGGACTTGCCGCCCGATCGCACTGTCTACGTCTATTGGGGCTTCGAGCCGATCACGACGTGGAAGTTCATGCTGTGGAGCCAGACGCCCGACTGGGATGGCATCACGACCGTCGATCGTGCACCGGCACAGGCGCCGAAATTCAAGTGGATCTCGATCGACACCGGTGCGATCCGCCATCCCATGCGGCCCGCCGATGAGGATGCGCGCATCGTCAAGCACGACATCGACCTGGCTCTCGACCTCGGTTATCGCGTGGTGATCTCCAGCGTCTGGACGTGGGACGTTGCCGAGTTCACCGGCCAGTTCGGCGGCCTGTCGGCGGCCAGCCATGCCCCCGCAATGCATGCCATGCTCCACGACAACTACGCGGCGACGCCTGTTTTCAGCGATCCGTTCACCGGCGAGTACTACGAGCTGAAGCGCAAACACGCGCATTGACGGCGGCTTCCAGCACTCCTATATCGGCGGCGGGCCACGCTCCCCCACCGGAGTGCAGTTCTTCTGTAAGGGAGAAGGAAATGTTGAAGCCGAATTCACGTCCGGCGTGCGCCGACTTTTCGTCGGGACCCTGCGCCAAACGACCGGGATGGACACCGGAAGCCCTCAAAGACGCTGCCACCGGCCGCTCGCACCGATCCAAGCTCGGCAAGAAGAAGATTGTCGAGGCCATCGATCGCACGCGTGCTGTATTGGGCATTCCCGCGGATTATCGCATCGGCATCGTGCCGGCATCGGACACTGGTGCGGTCGAGATGGCGCTGTGGTCGCTGCTCGGCGCCCGGCCTGTGGACATGCTGACCTGGGAGAGCTTCGGCGACGGCTGGGTCACCGACGTGGTGAAGCAGCTCAAGCTCAAGGACGCGCGCACGCTCAAGGCCGGATACGGCCAGATCGCTGATCTCAAGGCGGTCGACTGGAAGCACGACGTCGTCTTCACCTGGAACGGCACGACCTCGGGCGTGAAGGTGCCGAACGGCGACTGGATCGCCCAGGACCGCGAAGGCCTGGCGATCTGCGACGCGACATCCGCTGTCTTCGCCATGGAACTGCCGTGGCACAAACTCGATGTCGTGACCTGGTCGTGGCAGAAGGTGATGGGCGGCGAGGGCGCGCACGGCATGCTGGTGCTGAGCCCGCGCGCCATCAAGCGCCTCGAGAGCTACGTGCCGGCCTGGCCGATGCCCAAGATCTTCCGGCTCACGTCGGGCGGCAAGTTCTCCGAAGGCGTCTTCAAGGGCGAGACCATCAACACGCCGTCGATGCTCTGCGTCGAGGATGCGATCGATGGACTGAAGTGGGGCGAGAGCGTCGGCGGCTTGAAAGGGCTTGTTGCGCGCTCGACGGCCAACCTCGGCGTGCTCGAGACGTTCGTGGCCGATCGCAATTGGATTGCGTTCCTCGCGGCTGACAAGGAAGTGCGTTCGAACACCTCGGTGTGCCTCAACATCGTGGCCCCTTGGTTCACCGCGCTCGCGGCAGACAAGCAGGCTGTGGCGGCCAAGAAGATGGCCGATCTGCTCGAGACCGAGAAGGCCGGTTACGACGTCGGCTCCTATCGCGACGCTCCGCCGGGTTTGCGCATCTGGTGCGGCGCCACCGTTGAGAAGAGCGATCTCGAGGCGTTGCTGCCGTGGCTCGACTGGGCCTACAGCGAGATCGAACAGGAATTCGGCGCGAAAGCCGCCTGACTCTTCACGGGACCGCAGACCTCCAGGTCCGCACCTGAACTTGAGCGGACCTGGAGGTCCGCGGTCCCATATGAATTCAATCTTTCAGAGGAGCCGTCATGGCAAAGCCAAAAGTTCTCATCTCCGATGAGCTGTCTCCGCGCGCCGTCGAGATCTTCGCCGAGCGCGGGTGCGACGTCGATTTCAAGCCGGGCCTGAAGCCTGCCGAGCTGCGTGCGATCATCGGCAACTACGAAGGTCTCGCGATCCGTTCGGCCACCAAGGTCACGGCCGAGGTTCTGGCCGAGGCCAAGAAGCTCAAGGTCGTGGGCCGGGCCGGCATCGGCGTCGACAATGTCGACATCAAGTCGGCGACCGCCCACGGCGTCGTCGTGATGAACACGCCGTTCGGCAACGCCATCACCACGGCCGAACACGCCATCGCGCTGATGTTCGCCGTCGCGCGTCAGGTGCCCGAGGCCAATGCCAGCACGCAGGCGGGCAAGTGGGAAAAGAACCGCTTCATGGGCACCGAGCTCAGCTTCAAGACGCTGGGCCTGATCGGCTGCGGCAACATCGGCTCGATCGTGGCCGAGCGCGCGCTGGGCCTCAAAATGCGCGTTCTCGCCTACGATCCGTTCCTGAGCGACCAGCGCGCCGCCGAACTGGGTGTCGAGAAGGGCACGCTCGACCAGGTCCTGGCGCGCGCCGACTTCATCACCGTGCATACGCCGCTCACCGAGCAGACCAAGAATATCCTCTCCCGCGCCAACCTGATGAAGACCAAGAAGGGCGTGCGCATCGTCAACTGCGCGCGCGGCGGGCTGGTCGACGAGCTGGCGGTGCGCGACCTGCTGGTCTCGGGCCACATCGCCGGCGCGGGCTTCGACGTGTTCGTCGAAGAGCCGGCCAAGACCAACGTGCTGTTCGGGACGCCCAACCTCGTGTGCACGCCCCATCTCGGCGCCTCGACGCTGGAAGCGCAGGAAAATGTGGCGCTGCAGGTCGCCGAGCAGATGTCGGACTATCTGCTGACGGGTGCGGTGGTGAATTCGCTCAACATGCCCAACGTCTCGGCCGAGGATGCGCCCAAGCTGGCGCCGTATCTCGACCTGGCGGAGAAGCTGGGCTCGTTCGCGGGCCAGCTCACCGACACCGACATCAAGGCCGTCTCCATTGAATACGAGGGCCAGGTGGCCGCGCTCAACATCAAGCCGTTGACGCAGGTCGCGCTGATGGGCGTGCTGCGCCCGCAGCTCGACTCGGTGAACATGGTCAACGCACCCGCAGTAGCGCGCGAGCGCGGCATCGAGGTGGCCGAGGTCAAGCACGAGCGCGAGAGCGACTACAATTCGATGATCAAGGTCTCCGTCACCACGGAGAAGCAGACGCGCTCGGTGACCGGCACCCTGTTCGGCGGCAAGAGCCCGCGCATCGTCGACATCAAGGGCATCGAGATCGAGGCCGAGTTCGGGCCGCACATGCTCTATGTCACCAACGACGACAAGCCGGGCTTCATCGGCCGCCTCGGCACCCTGCTGGGCGAGAGCAAGGTCAACATCGCGACCTTTCATCTCGGCCGCGACAAGCCGGGCGGCTCGGCAATCGCGCTCGTGCAGGTCGACCAGCCGCTGTCGGTCGACCTCACGGCCAAGATCGCGGCCGTCGAGGGCGTGGTCCAGGCCAAGGCTCTGGGGTTCTAGCCCGATCCGGCATAAGCTGCCGGGCATGAGGCTGGCCGTACTGGGGCTGGCATCGGCGGTTCTCCTGGCCGCCGGTCCGGCCGTTGCCAAGGATGAACTTGTGACATCGGCGCACTATGCCGACGGCCAGGTCATTCCCTACGTGCTCACGAGCAACGGCGACGCGCCGACCCACGCCATCCTGATGATGCCCGGCGGTCCCGGGACGCTGGCACCGCATCTCGACGTCAACGGCCAGATCGTCATGACCTGGGGCAACAATTTCCTGATGCGCGTGCGCGGGCTCTTCGCCGGGCCGCGCATCGTGGCGGTGTCGATGGACGCCACGACGACGCCGGAGCGGGTAATGGCCATCGTCGACAGCCTCCAGAGCCGGTATGGCCCGCTGCAGGTCTATGTGGCGGGCAACAGCCTTTCGAGCGGGTCCACCATGAGGCTGGGGGAGCGGATGGATGGAAAGCTCGCCGGATTCATCCATACCTCCTCGGTGAACGCCATCGCCAGCTACGACACGCGTCAGTTCAAGAGCCGCCACCTGATGGTGGCCCATCGCATGGATTCGTGCAGCGGCACGGTGGCGTCCTCGGCCCAGCACGCGCACAACGTCTACGGCACCGACCTGATCCTCATCGAGGGCGGCGTTTCCGTGGGCAAGCCCTGCGAGGCCGTGGCGCACCACGGCTTCAACGGCGTCGAGAAGGAGACCGTGGCCAAGATCGTCGCCTGGATGCTCAACGGGTCCTAAGGGCGACATGAGAAAAGCTCCATCGTCCTGCCGCAGACGACGACGGTAGTGTGTCGGCGAACCAACCAGGAAGAGGTGGCCCATGCCCCGTATCAGCGAGATCGAAGACGATGGCGGCGACCCGACGCTGAAGGCCACCTTCGACAAGCAGCGCGAGCTTTTCGGGTTCGTGCTCAATCCGACCAAGGTGATGGCGCATTGTCCGCCGATCCTGAAAGCGGCCGGGGCGATGGGCCTGGCCTTCGAGCAGTCGGGCCAGCTGCCGAAGGGCATGCTGCCGCTGATCTACACGCGCGTCGCCACCATCAACGGCTGTCCCTTTTGAATGGACATCAACGCCGCGCGTGCCGCGGAATCCACTGAAGGCGGACTGGACAAGCTTTCCGAGCTGCTGAACTGGCGCGACAGCAAGCTGTTCAGCGAGGCCGAACGGGTGGCGCTCGAATACGCCGAGTGCATCACCTACACCGACCGGCAGGTCGACGATGCCCTGTTCGCCAGGGTGAAGCAGCATTTCACAGAGCCGCAGATCGTCGAGCTGACGGCCGCCATCGCGTTCGAGAATTTCCGATCGAAATTCAATCCGACCCTGGCAATCGAGGCCCAGGGCTTCTGCATGGTGCCGAAGCGATAGGCGGTCAGCCGCCTGTCGCGATGAGCGGAGCCGAAGGGGCGGCTCCGAAAGAGATCCCTCGCAAAGGCTCGGGATGAGCGCCTAGGGCGCTCACTCCATCTCGATATTGAGCTTCTTCAGGGTCTTGCCCCAGAAGGCGTGCTCGTCGGCCACGAACTTGGCGAACTCCGCGCGCGTCCGCTCGGGCGGCTGCTCGAGGCCGTCGCGGGCGAGCGCCGTGTCCCACTTGGGATCCTTCATGCCTTCCTTGATGGCCTTCTCGATCTTGTCGAGGATGGCGTCGGGCGTCTTGGCAGGGGCGAACACGCCCTGCCAGCTGGTCACGACGACGTCGATGCCCTGTTCCTTGAGCGTCGGCACGTCGGGCAGCGCCTTGACGCGCTTGTTGCCGGTCACGGCCAGCGCCTTGAGGTTGCCGCCCTTGATCTGCGACACCGCCGGCGGCAGCGACGAGAAATTCATCGTGATCTGGCCGCTGATCACGTCGGCGACCGCGGGACCGGTGCCCTTGTAGGGCACGTGGGTCATCTTCACGCCGGCGGCTTCGGCGAACAGCGCGCCCGCGAGATGGTTGTTGCCGCCCACGCCCGACGACGAGTAGGTGAGCTTCTCCGGGTCCTTCTTTGCCATCGCCACCAGCTCGGCGGCGTTCTTGGCCGGCACCGAGTTCCCGACCACCAGCACGTACTGGTAGTCCGTGATCTGAGCGACCGGTGCCAGGGCCGCGATGGTGTCGATCATGCCCTTCTGCACCCACGGGTTGATGATGACATTGGTGCCGACGGCGACGAACAGAGTCTGTCCGTCCGGCTTGGCGTTGGCCGCGGCGCGCAGGCCGATCGAGCCGGCCGCACCGCCCTTGTTGTCGATGACGATCGTCTGGTTGATCACCGGCGTCATGACCTGCGCCAGCTCACGGGCATTGATGTCGGTGCTGCCGCCCGCGGCGTAGCCCACCACGAAAGTGACGGGGCCGGTCGGCCACGCCGCCTGGGCGCGCGCAAAGGAGGGGAGCAGGAGGCTGCTGCCGCCAAGGGCCAGCGCATGACGGCGGTTGATGAAGGTCATGGTCAGTTCTTTCCTTTGACGTACTTGCCGGCGCCGTCACCGGCCACTTTCCCAAGCACCGCGCCGGACACCAGGCCCGCGCCGCCGGGGTAGTTGTGATAGAACAGGCCGCCCACCAGTTCACCTGCGGCAAACAGGCCGGGGATCGTGCTGCCGTCGGTGCTTTCGACCTCGCCTTCGGTGGAGGTCTTGAGGCCGCCGAAGGTGAAGGTGAGGCCGCAGGTCACGGCATAGGCCTCGAACGGTGCCTGGTCGATCGTGTTGGCCCAGTGGCTCTTCGGAACGGCGAGGCCGCGGGTGCTGCGGCCGTCCTTGATCGCGGGATTGAACGGGACCTCGGTCATGACCGCGGCGTTCCACTCTTTGATCGTCTTCAGGAACTGTTCCTGGTTCACGCCCTCGAGCTTGGTCGCGAGCTCCTCGATCGTGTCGGCCTTCACCTTGGTCATGCGCTTGATGCGGTATTCGTCGCGCAGGCGGTCGAGCACCTTCGAATCGAAGATCTGCCAGGCAAACTGCTGCGGCTGCGACAGGATCACCGCGCCGTACTTGGCATAGGTGTAGTTGCGGAAGTCCGCGCCCTCGTCGACGAAGCGCAGGCCGTTGGCGTTCACCATGATGCCCAGCGGATAGGAGTGCTTCTGGAAATTGTCGCCGACTTCGAGGTCGCCGAACTCGGGTGCATTCATGTCCCAGCCGACGGCGTGGCCGCCCGACCAGTTGCCGTGCGGCTTGGCGCCGATCGCCAGCGCCATGTTGATGCCGGCACCGGTGTTGAAGCGCGTGCCGCGCACCTTGGCGAGATCCCAGGTCGGACCGAGATAGCGCGTCCGCATCTCGGCATTGCTCTCGAAGCCGCCGCAGGCCAGCACGACGGCCTTGGCGCCGATGCGGATCTTGCGGCCCTTATGCTTGGCGATGACGCCGCGCACGACGCCGTCCTCCTCGATCAGCGACACCGCGGGCGTCTCGTAGTGGATGGGGATTCCCGCCTTCACGGCGGCCTTGTGCTCGAGGTCGACGAGGCCCGGCCCGCCGCCCCAGGCCTCGACCGCGAGGCCGCCCCAGAACTTGTACTTGCCGTTCACCTTGAACGCCTGGCGGCCGTACGATGGCTGGAACTTCACGCCCTTGGAGCGCATCCACTTCAGCGTCTCGAAGCTCTTGTTCACCAGCATGTCGGTGAGATCGGGGTCGCAGCGATAGTTGGTCACGCGGCCCATGTCGTCGAGATACTGGTCGGCGGTGTAGCTGCCGAAATCGACGTTGGTCTTCTCGTCCTCGGTCAGGTCGTAGAGCTGGGCGAGATCGTCGACGCCATTGAACACGACGCGCATGGCGCCGGCCGTGTAGGTGCTGTTGCCGCCGCGCTCTTCCTCGGGCGCCGACTCGAGCATGGCGACGGAAGCGCCGGTTTCCCGGGCCGCCAACGCCGCACAAGCCGCGGCATTTCCCGCGCCCACCACCAACACATCGACCTGGAAATCGTCCACGTGGCACTCCTCGATTTTGGCCCAAGCTTTGCGCTAGAATAACAGCATGGGTGATCGTTTCGACCGTCTAGGGGTACGGCATGCCAATGTCGAGGCCCTCCTGCGCCGGCCGGGCATCGGGCACAACAATGGCCCGACCTTCGACATGTCGTGGGGCGCCTGGATCTGGCGCCGCGCCGCCGCCAAGGCGTGGAAGCAGCCGAGCCCGGAAGTCGCGAAAATGCGCATCAAACGCGCCGAGCGGCTGGGCCTTACCTACAAGGAACTGACCGCGGCGCTGATGAATACCGGCAGCAACCTGGGCGCCGCCGTCATGCCGCTGTCGCTGGCCGCGCGGGTTCGTCGCGGTCCGAAAGGCGAAATCATCGTCGAGCCGCGCAATTCGATTGCCGCCCTGGTCGGCAAGTTCGGCGGCCGGTTCTTCCTGCTGGGCGACATCGATGCCGTGCCGGCGCTGACCGAGGCGGAGCGGGCCGAGTTTCTCTCGATCGTGAACCGCGCCTTCGACGGCAAGGTCGAGGCGATCGGCTGGGGCCACGATGCGGCCGCGCTGCGCGCGATGCTCAAGGCCAACAACATGCCGCATCAGGAAACCTTCATGGTGGGCGCCAGCATGGGTCATCAACTGCTGGGCGATACCGCGGCCCTGCCGTTCGTGAAGGATATCGAGAGCTGGTTCACTAGTTGACCAAGCGCAAGCC
The DNA here is from genome assembly GCA_903915535.1 of Enhydrobacter aerosaccus. GTDB lineage: Bacteria > Pseudomonadota > Alphaproteobacteria > Reyranellales > Reyranellaceae > Reyranella > Reyranella aerosaccus_C. The sequence goes on along the minus strand of CAIWTJ010000231.1, from coordinate 8,491 downwards.
GGCCAAACGCGGCAAGACCAGCAAGAAGAAACCGGCGGCCCCAAGGGGGCAGCCCGCGCGCGTGCGCCTCGCGCCCGAAATCCCGCTGCGGCAGGGTCTGGTCGAAATGGCGACCATCGGCGCGCACTCCATTTTCGGAGTCGCCACGGTCGCGGCGGGCCTGGTCGTGATCGCGGGAGCTCTCTTCATCGCCTGGTCGCTGCGTCCGGTGCCGGCCTATTCGTCGGATCAGGTCACGGTGGGCTCGCCGTTCGCCGTCACCTTCAGGGTCGACAATACGAACGAATGGTTTCCGCTCTCGCACCTCAAGATCCGTTGCGTGGTGGAGGGTGTGGACGCGGGGGACGTGAGTTCATCTCAGGTTCCCGCCCGTCTGGAGCCGGGCGCGCAGGCGAGCTTCACCTGTCCGCTACGGCCTGCCGATCAGGAGGCCGCCGTGCGGTCCGAGCTCTACTTTCGCAGCGAATATGACGCGCCCGGACCGGGCGGGTTCAGGCTCACCGCCAACGTCGGCCCGTTCGTCCTGAACACCAGGCTGCTGCCGCCGCGCTGGACGGCCAAACCCGGCAAGGACTAGAGAAAAGCATGACCTCCGCCATTGAACCGCCTCTCAAGGGCGTCCGCGTCGTCGAACTCACGCACACGATCCTCGGCCCTTCCTGCGGCATGATCCTGGCCGACCTCGGCGCCGAGGTGATCAAGGTCGAGCCGGTCGACGGCGACCGCACGCGCAAGCTGCGCGGCTTCGGCGCGGGCTTCTTCGGCTATTTCAACCGCAACAAGAAGAGCCTGGCGCTCGACGCCGATTCGCCCGAGGGCCGCAAGGTGCTGGTGACGCTGCTCGAGAAGGCCGACGTGCTGATCGAGAATTTCGCGCCGGGCTCGATGGCCAAGCGCGGCCTGGGGCCGGAGCATCTCGAGAAGATCAATCCGCGCCTCGTGTACTGCGCGCTGAAGGGATTCCTGCCGGGGCCGTACGAGAAGCGGCCGGCGCTCGACGAGGTCGTGCAGATGATGGGCGGGCTCGCCTACATGACCGGCCCCTCCGGCCGGCCGCTACGCGCCGGCACGTCGGTGGTCGACATCGTGGGCGGCATGTTCGGCGCCTTCGGCACGGTGATGGCGCTGAAGCAGCGCGACAGGACGGGCAAGGGCGGTCTGGTCGAGAGTGCGCTGTTCGAATCGGTCGTGTTCCTGATGGGTCAGCATCTCGCGATCACCGCGATGAACGGCGCGCCGCCGCCGCCGATGCCCGAGCGGGTGAGCTCGTGGGCGGTCTACGAGATCTTCAACACATCGGACGATCTGCAGGTCTTCATCGGCATCACCAGCGACGGCCAGTGGAAGCGCTTCTGCGACTTCTTCAAGCAGCCCGAGATGGCGGCCGATCCCCGGCTCGCCACCAACAACCTGCGCATCGAGGCGCGGCCGTGGCTGGTGCCGAAGGTCGCCGCCGTCTTCAAGGGCTACACCAAGGACCGGCTCGAGCAGATGTGCATCGAGGCCGACCTCTCCTTCGCGCCGGTCGCGCGGCCGCAGGACCTGTTCGACAATCCGCATCTTCTCGCCAACGGATCGCTCGCGCCCACGACCCTGCCGGGCGGGGTGCAGACGCGCCTGCCGCTGCTGCCGTTCCAGATGTTCGGCTGGCGGCCGCCGCTGGTCAGCGACCCGCCGGAGATCGGCCAGCACAATGACGAGGTACTGGCGACGCTGGGGTACGACGGGGCCGGAATCGCGGTCCTGAAGTCGAGCGGGACGCTGGGACCGAAGGACTGAACATCGCCCCGCGCCTGATCCCCGCGGTGGCGCTCGCGATCATTGCCGGCCTGGGGCTGTGGTCCGTTGCGGCCTATGCGCCGGTCTTCGGCGGCGATCCCGAAATCCACATCATCTTCGCGCGCAACCTGCTGCAGGGCCATCCGCTGCAGTTCAATCCGGGCGAGTTCAGTTCGGGCGAGACGTCACCGGTCTACATGCTGCTGGTCGCGGCCATGATGGTCGTTCTCGGCGCATATGTGCCCCTCGGCATGAAGCTCGTGGGAGCCGCAAGCCTGGCGGGCCTCTGCTTCCTGATCGGTCGCGCGGCGAGGCGGCAGGGGGCGTCGGCGCTGCTCGCCACCGTCCTCGGTGCCCTGCCGTTGGTGCTGCCCTCGACGGTCTTTCAGGCCGCCCTCGGCATGGAGAACGTGTTGTTCGCCTGCATGGTCGTGCTCGTGCTGCAGAGCTGGCTCGACGGATGCGCGCGAAGGACGATCGCCATCGCCGGTCTGCCGCTGCTGTTCTTCCTGCGTCCCGAAGCGGCGCTGCTCGGCCTCTGCCTCCTCGCGTTGGCCCTCCTCGATCGCGACGGCAGGAGTATCCTGGCGTTGATCCTGGGCGCCGCGATCACGTTCGCCGCCCTTGCCGCTGTGACGGCCTGGACGGGCGTCGCGGTCCAGGCGCCCGGCCTCATGCGCGCGGCTCTGTCGCGCGGCGATAGCCTTTCCCTGACGGTCCTCGGTGTTCGCTTCTGGCTCGATTTCAAGTTCGTGCCGTTCCTGCTCTATTGCCTGCCGTTCGCGGCTGTGGCGTGGAAACTCCGCGCGTCGGCGGACGGGACGCGGCGCGAGGCCGCGATCGTCTTTTTCCTGTTCGTCCTGCCGCTGCTGCTGCATCTGCTGACGCTGTTCCCGTCGACGCATTTCTCGCGTTATTTCCAGTATGGCTACGCCGTCTTTTTCTTCCTGTTTGCCCGCCTCATGGCGCGTGCCGACCGGGCGGGCCGCGCGCCGGCCGGGTACATCCTGGCCGCGATCGCCGTGCTCGCGGTGAGCCTCGTGCCCCTTGAGCATGTGCGGCGCCCCGGCGTCCAGGCGTCGAACCTGCGGCAGGCCATCGACGAGGTGTCGCCTGCCTTCGTGCGGCACAACAGCGATGCGCTGTACGAGGCGCTGGGACGTCCACCGGTGCCGGTCGTGATCGCCGTGCACGAGGTCCAGATTCGCAGCCGGCTGGACGAGCGCTTTGTCGTGCGGTCGCTCGACGGCGTGGTCGATGCCACGATGCGAAGGTTTGTGCAGAATGGGGCCATCGACTATGGCGGCTATCTGGAGGCGCGCCGCGTGGCCTACGTCTTCGGCGGCTTGCCGACAAACACGGGCGTCTGCCTGTCGCGAAAGCAATTGTCGCCCGAACCGCCGACGGCACCGGCCGAGGTTTACATCGTCATGGCACCGCGCGGCTGCCGATGAAGGGGCGGTCCAAAGGTGCTCCGCCGCGTGCTAGGATAGGGAGAGAGGGCTGCGTCATGTACGGCAAGACCATCGTTCTCGCAGTTGCGGCTTTGGGGTGGCTGGTCGCCAGCCTGATCGCCTTTGTCATCGTCGCTCATTCGACGTTCGTGGGAATCGGCGCGATCGGGCTGCTGGTGTGGTTCGTGTGTACGCGCATGGAACTCGAAAAGGATGCCGCCGTCGGCAGCGGATGGACGCCGGAGTTGATCGCCTCGCAATACGAAGCGCGTCAGAGGATGTCGCCGGAGCAGCGGGCGGCGGACCACGAGGAGCAGACGCTGGCCATGCACTCGATGCGCTTCTTCAGGAACCTCGGCATGGCGCTGACCCTCATCGGCGCGGCGGGGTTCCTCTACTATCGGCTCTGATCGGGTCTCATTGTTTTGCGTGGGTCGCGGGTGACGCGGCCTTGTCCGCGAACGCGGGATAGTCGGGGTCGAGCACGAACGGATAGGGGCCGGGATAGTCTCCGATCACCACCGTGTGGTTGATGATGCCGACGTTCGGCTGCCACAGGTGCAGGTGATAGCCCGGCGGCTCGAGGTTGAAGGTGGCGTCGTCATGCGGGTTGAGGTCGAGCACGACCTGGTGCGCGACCGAGGGCGCCACGCTGCCGACCGTGCCCGCCCAGCGCATGTTGATCGAGCGGTGATGATGGCCGCACACGACGCGCTCGATGTTCCTGTAGTTCGACAGAAGCGCCGCGAGCGCATCGCTGTTGCGGCAATTGATCGAGTCCATGTGCTGCAGTCCCGTCGGGAACGGCGGGTGATGCATGAAGATCAGCGTCGGGCGCTGCGGCTGCTCGTCGAGCCGCGCCTGCAGCCACGCAAGCCGCGGCGCATCCATCTCGCCATGCCCCTTGCCCGGCACGATCGTGTCGAGGCCGATCAGCCGCAGCGGCTGGTCCTCGATCGTGTAGTGGAGATAGTCGCCGTCTTTCGGCAGGTAGCCTTCGGCACCGAACACCTGGCGCAGCGTCTCGCGCCGGTCGTGGTTGCCCGGGACGAGATACACCGGCATCGGTAGCGGCTTCAGGACATCGCGGAGCAGCTCGTACTCCTCGATCAGCCCGCAGTCGGTGAGGTCGCCGGTGCCGAGCACGAGGTCGGGCTTCTTGGGAAGCGCGAGAATCGAGGACACCGCCGCGCGCAGCAGCCCTTCGGTATCCACCACCTTGTACGCCATCTTGCCGGCCGGCCGGATGTGCATGTCGGTGATTTGGGCGATGAGCATGGAAGAGTCCTCCTCAATAGATCCTCCCCCGTCTTCGGGGGAGGTGGCGTCGTCTTACGACGACGGAGGGGGCGATGCCACGCGGTGGATCTTTACCCCTCCGCCCTCGTCAGACGAGGGCACCTCCCCTTGGCGGAATCCGCCAAGGGGAGGAAAGTTGATTATGTTACGGCAGCTTCAGCGCGGTCTGTTCGACGTAGGGCTTCATCAGCGCGTCGGCTGCCTGTTGGGCATCCTTCACCGCCTGCGGCGCCTTCTTCTTGCCGTTCAGCACCGCCTGCATCTCGTCTTCGAGAGCCTTGCGCACGGCAACGGTCTGGTAGGTCGCGAACCACGGCTTGGCGTAGGGGAGCTGGTCGAGCGCCACCTTGGCGTCCGGGTTCTTGGCCATGAAGTCCTTCATTTCCGCGGTATCGTACGCCGACTTGCGCGGCGAGAAGTAGCCCGTGAAGCGGCTCCAGGCGCCGAGGTTCTCGGTCGAGGACAGCCACTTGGCGAACTTCCAGCCCGCCGCCTTCTGCTCCTCGCTCAGGCCCTTGAACATCACCAGCGAGCCGCCGCCGATCGGCACGGCGTTGCGCACGTTCCGCGGCACGAAGGCCACGCCATAGGGCATCTTCATGCTGTCGCGCACGAAGGAGAGGCTGCCGGTCGAGAGCAGCATCATCGACGCCTTGCCCGCCAGGAAGTTGCTCGACACGGCGCCGCCCTCGACGACGCCCTGTTGCATCACCTTGTGCTTGAACACGAGGTCCTCGACGAACTGCGCGGCGCCCAGCATCGAGGGCGTGTCGTAGTAGACCTCGCCGCCGTATTCCTCGTTGAAGTAGCGGCCGCCGTTGGACATCGACAGCGCTTCCATGATCCAGCCCATGTAGTCGTAGCCTTCGGGCAGGGCGATGCCGTAGCGGTCGGCCTTGGTCAGCTTCTTGGCGGCGTCGACCAGTTCGGCCCAGGTCTGCGGCGGCTTCTCCGGATCGAGGCCCGCTTCCTTGAAATGCTCCTTGTTGTAGTAGAGCAGCGGCGTCGAGTTCTGGTAGGGGACGGCGTAGAGCTCCCCGTCGACGATGGCATTGGCGTGCACTGCCGGCCAGAAATCGTCGAGGAACTTGGTCCGCGTGGTGCCGTCGGCCTTGAGCTGCGGCTCCAGCGAGACGATGTCGCCCGAGATCTTGAGGTCGAGCACGAAATTGGCGCTCATCAGCACCACCGCCGGCGGCTTGCCCGCGGCGGTAGCGGCCTGGGCCTTGAGCTTGGTCTCGTCGTAGCTGCCGGTATAGACGCCGGTAACGGCGACGTCCTTCTGGCTGTCGTTATAGAGCTTGGTGAGACGCGTCATCTCCTTCGCCAGCTTGCCGTCGACCGGCACGGGAAAGAAGAAGTCGATCTTGGTCTGCGCGATCGCAGACGAGGCGGTGAGTGCCACCGCCGCGGCGGCCAGTGAAGAAATCCAACGCATATCTATTTCCCCTTTATCCCTTGAGACCCGAGAACATGAAGCTGTTGACGAACTGACGCTGGAACACGGCGAAGAGCGCGAGCAGCGGGAACATGACCAGCAGGGTGCCGGCGGCGAGCAGGCCCCATTCCTTGCCGCCCTCGGTGCCGAGCGCGAAGGACGCGAGACCGATGGTGAGCGTCTGCTTGCTGGGCTCGTTCAGCACCATCAGCGGCCACAGGAACTCGTTCCAGTGCGCCATCAACGAGACCAGCGCGAAGGCGATCAGGCCGGGCTTGGCCATCGGCAGCAGCACGTGCCACAGCACCTGCCACCATTTGGCGCCGTCGATGAAGGCTGCTTCCTCGAAGTCCCGCGGGATCTGGCGGAAGGTCTGGCGCATCAGGAAGGTGCCGAACGCCGAGGCGAAGTAGGGAAGCATCACGCCCAGCAGCGAGCCGTAGAGTCCGAGATCCACCACGGTGCGCAGGTTGGGCACGATCAGGATCGGCGGCACCAGCATGAGCTGCAAGAGGAAGACGTAGAAGATGAAGTCACGGCCGGGGAAATCGAGCCGGGCGAAGGCGTAGCCCGCCAGCGAGATCGTGACGATCTGGATCGCCAGAATGCCGAAGGCCACGATCGCGGTGTTGACGTAGTAGACGGCGAAGTCGCCGCTCTCGAAGGCTTCGGCGAAATTGGCCCAGGTCGGCACGAAGTCGGGCAGCAGCGACGCCATGTGGATGCCGCCCGAATTGTCGGGCCGGAACGAGGCGACCAGCGTCCACAGGAACGGCGTCGACCAGAAGAAGACGATCACCAGCATCAGGCCGGCGATGACCGTACTTTTGCGAACCATCCGTCGTCCCGACCGGAGCGCAGCGGAGTGGAGGGACCCTTCTTCGCGTGGCAGACCCCTCGGCTCCGCTGCGCTTCGCTCGGGGTGACGAGCGCCGCGCTGCGCTTGTCGGCGCTCGTCAGCTCGCCGCATGCGCGCCCCGTTCCATGGTCTTCAGGGAGAAGAGGGACACGGCCAGCAGGAACGACACCGAGACCACGCTGGCGGCAGCGGCGCGGCCGGCGGCGAAGTTCTCGTGCGCCTGCTCGAAGATGTAGTAGAGGACCAGCTTGGTCGAATTGCTGGGGCCGCCCTTGGTCAGCACGATCACATGGTCGACCTGGGTCAGCACGTTGATCAGCGCGATCACCAGGACGAACGCCGTGGTCGGCGCCAGCAGCGGGACGATGACGTGACGCAGCCGCTGCCAACCGTTGGCGCCGTCGATCGTGGCGGCCTCGAGGACGTCGCTCGACAGGGTCTGCAGGCCCGCCAGATAGAAGAGCATGTAGTAGCCGGCGTTCTTCCAGACCGTGATGCCGATCAACGACCACAGCGCCACGTCGGGGTCGCCCAGCCAGTTGGCGCCGCGGATGCCGAGCTTGCCGAGGTAGTGGTCGAACAGCCCGACGCCCGGCAGGAAGATGAAGAAGAACAGCGACGCCGCGGCGACCAGCGGCACCATCGAGGGAAACAGCAGCAGCGCGCGCATCACCGCGTTGATCCGCCCGGACCGTTGAAGGGCGAGCGCGAACAACAGCGCCAGCGCCATGCTGAGGGGCACCGTGCCCACGGCGTAGACGAGGTTGTTGACGACCGACTGGACGAACGCCTTGTCGGCGAAGAGATCGCTGTAGTTGCGCAGCCCGACGAAGAGGGTGGCCGTAGTGCCGTGCACCTTGTCGTGGAGCGAGTCCCAGACGACCCGCACGATCGGCAGGTAGGTGAAGGCGGCCAGCAGGAGCAGGGACGGAGCCAGCAGCAGATACGGCCAGGCGCGTCGCGCCAGCCGGGCCCGCAGCGTGCGCCGCTTCCGCCGAACGGCGGAAAGAAGAGGCGCGTGCGTTGCGATGCTGGTCATTTCAGACCGCTACTGTCCCCCCATGATGCGTCCGTTTCTGTTTTGTTATGGCGATGTTACGCCTGCCGGGCGGCCGGGGACAAACGGCTCGCTATTGGGCGGCCTCAGTGGAAAAGCCGCCACCCGTAGATCGCGCCCGTGACGATCAAGGCCAGGATACCGGCGCAAACCACGGCTGTGGCGACCGCGCCCGGAAGATCCAGCAGGGTGGTCTTGTAGAGGAAAGCAGCAAAGGCCGCGGCGGACAGAAGGCCGATGATCAGGAGAATTATCACGACGGTTCTAGTTACTACAGTTTTGGTGCGGAATCATCGTTGGTCATCGACCGTACCGTCGGCCGCAAATTCCTCCCCGCTTCACACAATTGCTCTTGGGGATAGCAGGAACAGACCTAGAACTTGTGTCAATAAGTTTAGTTTGTTCAGTGGGTTAATTCCTGTCTTGCGAGAAAGAACAAAATGCGTACAGTTATCCGCATTGCCGCTCCTGACAGGGGCATGGATTATCAAAGGAGGCAGCCAATGACGGCGGCACTTAAACTGGTCGAGAAACAAGGCATGGATAACAAGAACAAGGCGCTCGACGCGGCGCTGGCCCAGATCGAGCGGGCTTTCGGCAAGGGC
>CAIWTJ010000230.1 GCA_903915535.1 Enhydrobacter aerosaccus | reverse complement strand
CGTAAGATTAGTTCTTGGCCTTGTCGACGAGCGCCTTTTCCTTGATCCACGGCATCATGGCGCGGAGCTTCTCGCCGACTTCCTCGATCGGATGCTCGGCCATCTTCTTGCGCATCGACTTGAACGAGGCCTGGTTGACCTTGTTCTCCAGCATCCAGTCGCGGGCGAAGCGGCCCGACTGGATGTCGTCCAGCACGCGCTTCATCTCGGCCTTCGTCTCCGCCGTCACGATGCGCGGACCCGAACGGTACTCGCCGTACTCGGCGGTGTTGGAGATCGAGTAGTTCATGTTGGCGATGCCGCCCTCGAAGATGAGGTCGACGATCAGCTTCACCTCGTGCAGGCACTCGAAGTACGCCATCTCCGGCGCGTAGCCCGCCTCGACCAGCGTCTCGTAGCCCGCCTTGATCAGTTCGACCAGGCCGCCGCACAGCACGACCTGCTCGCCGAACAGATCGGTCTCGCACTCTTCCTTGAACGAGGTCTCGATGGTGCCGGCACGGCCGCCGCCGACCGCCGACGAATAGGAGAGCGCGATCTCGAGCGCGTTGCCCGAGGGGTTCTGCGCCACTGCCACCAGGCAGGGCACGCCGCCGCCGCGCACGTACTCGGAGCGTACGGTGTGGCCCGGGCCCTTGGGCGCGATCATGAACACGTCGAGGTCGGGACGCGGCGTCAGCAGGTTGAAGTGCACGTTGAGGCCGTGCGCGAAGGCGATCGCGGCATTCTGCTTCATGTTGGGCGCGAGGTCGGCGTTGTAGATGTCCGACTGCAGCTCGTCCGGGGTCAGCATCATCACGATGTCGGCCCACTTGGCGCCTTCGGCTGGCGTCATCACCGTGAAGCCCGCGCCTTCGGCCTTCTTGATCGTGGCGGAGCCGGGCTTGAGCGCGATGCGCACGTCCTTCACGCCCGAGTCGCGGAGGTTCATGGCATGGGCATGGCCCTGGCTGCCGTAACCGACGACCAGGAGCTTCTTGCCCTTGATCAAGTTCACGTCGGCATCACGATCGTAATAGACACGCATTTTCCTGCTCCCTCTGAATGGCGCGCTGTCTAGCGGCTTGGTATGGCCCGGCGCAAGCCGGGCTTTGCGAAATTGTCGGCCCCGAATTCCCTAAAAAGCCGCGCCGCCGCGCGTCATGGCGACGGTGCCGGTGCGGCCGACGTCGACCAGGCCCAGCGAACTCATGAGCTCGACGAAGGTCTGAACCTTGTCGGACGTGCCCGTCACCTCGAACACGAAGGAGTCGGTCTTGGTGTCGATCACCTTGGCGCGGAAGATGTCGGCCAGGCGCAGCGCCTCGGCGCGCTTCTCGCCGGTGCCCTTGACCTTGACCAGCGCCAGCTCGCGCTCGATGTGCGGGCCTTCCATGGTGAGGTCGTGGACCTTGTGCACGGGCACCAGCCGGTCGAGCTGCGCCTTGATCTGCTCGACCACCATGGGCGTGCCCGTGGTGACGATAGTGATGCGCGAGAGGTTTTCCTTCACGTCGGTTTGCGCCACCGTAAGGCTCTCGATATTGTAGCCGCGGCCGGAGAACAGACCGACCACGCGCGCCAGGATACCGGGCTCGTTGTCGACGAGCACCGCGATGGTATGGCTCGACACCGTCTCGATGGGGCTCACACCAGCACCATGCCTTCTTCGGACACCTGACGGGCGGCGCGATCCTCTGGCCCCAGCAGCATGTCGTTGTGCGCCGCGCCCGAGGGGATCATCGGGAAGCAGTTCTCGGCCTTGTCGACGGCAACGTCGACGATGACCGGCCCCTTGATGGCGATCATCTCCTTGATGACGTCGTCGAGCTTCGACGGCTCGTGGCAGCGCAGGCCGGTCGCGCCGAACGCGTCCGCCAGCTTCACGAAATCGGGCAGCGCCTCGGAGTAGCTCTCCGAATAGCGCCCGCCGTGCAGCAGTTCCTGCCACTGGCGCACCATGCCCATGTACTGGTTGTTCAGGATGAAGATCTTCACCGGCAGCCGGTACTGCGCCGCCGTCGAGAGCTCCTGGATGTTCATCATGATCGAGGCTTCGCCCGCCACGTCGATGACCAGCGCCTCGGGGTGCGCGATCTGGACGCCGAGCGCCGCCGGCAGGCCGTAGCCCATCGTGCCGAGGCCGCCCGAGGTCATCCAGCGATTGGGCTGTTCGAACTTCAGGAACTGCGCCGCCCACATCTGGTGCTGGCCCACCTCGGTGGTAATGTAGTGGTCGCGGTTCTTGATGTGGTGATACAGCCGCTCGAGCGCGTACTGCGGCTTGATGATCTCCTTGCCCTGCGTGTAGGCCAGGCAATCGCGGCCGCGCCACGTGTCGATCTCGGCCCACCACGCCTTCAGCGCCTTCTGGTCGACCTTGGGCTGCTTGGCCTTCCAGAGCTTGATCAGCCCTTCCAGCGCCTCGCCCGCGTCGCCCACGATCGGCAGGTCGACGCGCACGCTCTTGTTCAGCGAGGACCTGTCGATGTCGATGTGGATCTTCTTCGAATTCGGCGAGAATTCCGCGATCTTGCCGGTGATGCGGTCGTCGAAGCGCGCCCCGATGTTGATCATCACGTCGCAATTATACATCGCGAGGTTGGCTTCGTAGGTGCCGTGCATGCCCAGCATGCCGAGGAACTGCTTGTCCGACGCCGGGAACGAGCCCAACCCCATCAGCGTGTTGGTGATCGGATAGCCCGTCATGTGCACCAGCTGCGTCAACAGCTTCGAGGCCTTGGGGCCCGAATTGATCACGCCGCCGCCGGTGTAGAAGATCGGCTTCTTCGCCTTGGCGATCATCTCGAACGCCTGCTCGAGCTGCTTCTGGTCGGGCGTGGTCTGCGGCCGGTAGCTCTTGTGCTGCACCGGCATCTTGGGCGCCGCGTACGCGTGCTTGTTCATCAGCACGTCCTTCGGCAGGTCGATCACGACCGGCCCAGGCCGGCCCGAGCGCGCCACGTAGAAGGCCTCATGGACGGTGCGCGGCAGCACCGCCACGTCCTTCACGAGATAATTGTGCTTGGTGCAGGGACGCGTGATGCCGGTCGTGTCGGCCTCCTGGAACGCATCGTTGCCGATCATGTGCGTCGGCACCTGCCCGGTGAGGCAGACCAGCGGGATCGAGTCCATGAGCGCGTCGGTAAGGCCGGTCACGGCGTTGGTGGCGCCCGGACCCGAGGTCACCAGCACCACCCCCACCTTGCCCGTGGAGCGCGCGTAGCCTTCGGCGGCGTGCACGGCCGCCTGCTCGTGGCGCACCAGGATGTGGCGCAGCTTGTTCTGCTTGAAGAGCGAGTCGTAGATCGGAAGGACGGCGCCGCCGGGATAGCCGAAGACGACCTCGACGTCCTCGTCGATCAGGGCTTTCACCAACAGATCGGCGCCGGTCGTGGCGGACTCCTCAGGCTTCTTCACAACGGTCTCCTTCTAGACAAATGCGCCGCAAAACGAGGTTTGCGGCGGCGCGGAACATACGGGCGGGGTTGTGGACAGGTCAACCCAAAACAGCACGAAACGTAAAGTTTCAGACCCCGCTTTTGTCCAATAATTTCTCGGGCGAGCCCAAATCTGGGTTGGCGGTGGGGTTGAACACCAGATCTGGTGTCAGCTGCCCCCTGAACCACGTCATCTGGCGTTTGGCATATTGGCGGGTGTGATCGATGGCCACGCGGCGCGCGTAATCGACCGACAACTCGCCCCGGAAGTGGCGGAAAAACTCAGGCGCACCGTGCGCTTTCAGCCCCAGCCAGGTCGGGTCGGGCTTGGCATCGAACACCCTCCGGACCTCCTCCAGCACCCCGCCCGCCAGCATCTGGTCGAAGCGCAGTTCGATGCGGGCCCGCAGCCAGGGCCGCTCCGGTGCCAGCAGCACGGTGACGAAGCGCCAGGGCGCAGGCGTGCCCTCACCCTTCTGCCAGACGCTGAGCGGCTTGCCCGTGGCCTCGACGACCTCCCAGGCGCGGACATGGCGTTGGCGGTCTTCCGGCTTCAGCACGGCCACGATGTCGGGATCGCGTTCGGCCAGGCGCGCACGGAAGGCCGCCGCGCCCATCGTCTGCCAGTCGGCGTTGCCCCGCTCGCGGATCGCGGGCGGCACGTCGGGAATGGGCGAGATCCCCTGCATCAGGGTGCGGATGTAGAGCCCCGAGCCGCCGCACAGGATCGGCAAGGTGCCGGCGGCCAGGCAGCGCTCGATCTCCGCCGAGGCCATCACGCCCCAGCGACCGGCCGACAGGTTCTGGCTGAGCGGCAGCACGCCGTAGAGCGCGTGGGGCACGGCCGCGCGTTCCTCGGCGGTCGGCTGAGCCGTCAGGATCGGGAAGGCGTCGTAGGTCTGCATCGCGTCGGCATTGATCACCGTGCCGCCGCGCAGCTTCGCGAAGGCGAGCGCCAGCGCCGACTTGCCGGAGGCGGTCGGGCCGGTGACGACGAGGACGGTTTTCTGCTGGGTCATGCGTGCGGCCGCAGTTTGCAAATAAGCGGCGCCGCCGCTAGAGCCGGGACGTGAAAAACATTCTCGTCCTTCTGGCCAGCCCGGCCCGCCCCGCGCTCGATGACGGTACGGTCGAGGCGATCGTCCAGGTCCTGCGCAGCACCGGCGCCAGCGTGGGCATGCCCGACTGGCTGGCGGAGGGCGTCGCCTGCGACATTCCCTTCGACGGCGAGCCGATGGACATGGGCATGACCGGCCTCGACGCCGTCACCGTGCCCGCCGCCAACCGGCGCAAGAGACTGCTCGTGGCCGACATGGAATCGACCATGATCGAGAACGAGATGCTCGACGAGCTGGCCGACTTCCTCGGCCTCCGGGAAAAGATCGCCGGCATCACCGCGCGCGCCATGAACGGCGAGATCGACTTCGAGGCGGCCCTCAAGGCCCGCGTCGAGCTGCTGAAGGACCTGCCGGTCGCGACGCTCGACGAGGCGGCCCGGCGCATCGAGTACATGCCGGGCGGCGCCACTCTCGTCGCCACGATGAAAAAGCACGGCGCCTATTGCGCGCTGGTTTCGGGCGGCTTTACCTACTTCACGAAAATGGTGCGCGAGAAACTGGGCTTCGACTTCGACGCGGCGAATACGCTTACCATCGCCGGTACCGCCCTGGCGGGCACGGTCGGCATGCCGATCCTGGGCAAGGAAGCCAAGCTCGCGACCCTCCAGCGGCTGTGCGCCGAGCGCGGCCTCACGCCGGGCGATGCCATCACGGTCGGCGACGGCGCCAACGACCTGCCGATGCTGCACGCGGCCGGCCTCGGCGTCGCCTTCCACGCCAAGCCGATCGTCGCGGCCCAAGTCCCCGCACGCATCCGCCATGGCGACCTCACCGCGCTGCTCTACCTGCAGGGCTATCGCCGCACCGATTTCATCGAAGGGTAATCCACCATGACCGACATCACGCAGATCGTCCTCGCCAAGCGCCCGGTGGGCGACGTCACGCCCGACTGCTTCCGCGAAGAGAAGGCCAAGCTCCCGGCGCTGAACGACGGCGAGATCCTGATCGCCTCGCGCTTCCTCTCGCTCGACCCCTACATGCGCCCGCGCATGAGCGAACTGCGCTCCTACGTGCCGCCGTTCGAGCTCGACAAGCCGCTGACCGGCGGCTCGGTGGGCGAAGTGGTCGAGTCGAGGAACCCGCGCTACGCCAAGGGCGACATCGTGATGGGCCTGCTGAACTGGGCCTCGCACACGGTCCATGACGGCAAGGGGCTGCGCAAGATCGATCCCGCCGCGGCGCCGCTGCAGGCCAACCTCGGCGTGCTGGGCATGCCCTCCTTCACCGCCTGGTACGGCATGAAGCACATCTGCAAGCCGAAGGCCGGCGAGACGGCGTTCGTGTCGGCCGCGACCGGCGCGGTGGGCCAGGTGGCGGGCCAGCTCGCCAGGCTTGCGGGCGCCACGGTCGTGGGCTGCGCCGGCGACGAGCAGAAGTGCCAGTGGGCGGTGCGCGAGGCGGGCTACGACGCCTGCTTCAACCATCGCACCGAGCGCGACTACGGCGCCGTGCTCGACAAGCTCTGCCCCAAGGGCATCGACAGCGACTTCGAGAATGTCGGCGGCAAGATCTTCCACGAGGTCTTCGCGCGCCTGAACAATTTCGGCCGGGTCGCCTTCTGCGGCGCCATCTCCGAGTACCAGGACAAGGATCCGATCGCGGGGCCGCCCAAGATGTTCACCATCGTGCAGCGCCGCCTCACCATCCAGGGCTTCATCGTCTCCGACCATGCCGCGATGCTTCCGGAGTTCGTGGCCGAGGTCGGCGGGCTGCTGAAGGCCGGCAAGCTCAAGAGCCGCGAGACCATCGTCGACGGACTCGCCAAGGCGCCGCAGGCGTTCCTCGGCCTGCTGAAGGGCGAGAACTTCGGCAAGCTGATCGTGAAGGTCGGCTGAAGGGCCGGTTACGAAAAGTAACGCTTTTAAATATGGAAATAAAACGGGAGGACCGATTCCGGGGACGCGCGCCATAGAGCCTAAAGGCCCCTCGCTACGCTCGGTGTGACACGGGTGCAGTATCGCCATCGCGCGACTCTAGGCGCGATGGCGCGAACCACCTATTACGGTCGTTACTGGCGCTGAAACGCCAGCCCGCTTGAACTTTACTTCGTCAGCCTCAGTGCCGCGAAGCGCGGATCGCCCTGGCGTTCGACGAACAGCAGCACCGAGCGCTTCTTCTGCGCCTGCAGCTTGGCCACGATCTCGGTCACTTCCTGCGGAGTCGTGACCGGCTTCTGGTCGACCTCGAGGATGAGATCGCCGGCCTGCAGCTGCTTCTCGGCGGCCGGACTGTCCGGCGTCACCTTGGTGACGACGACGCCCTTGGCGCCGTCCGACAGGCCGTACTTCTCGCGCAGCTGGTCGCTGATCTTCTGCAGGGTCAAACCGAGTTGCTCGACGGTCGAGGTCACGGCCTGGTCGGCGTCGGGCGCCTTCTTGTTGGGCGTTCCGCCCTGGGCCGAGGCGTTGGTCTTCTCGGCCTCTTCCTGCTCGCCGATCTTGATCTTGAGCGGCACTTCCTTGGCGCCGCGCCACACCACGATGTCGAGCGTGCTGCCGACGCGCGCGTTGGCCACGAACTTGGGGAAGCGGCGCAAGTCGGGCACGTCCTGGCCGGCGAACGAGATGATGATGTCGTTGCGCTTGAGGCCCGCCTTGGCCGCGGGGCCGTCGGCCACGACGTTGGCCACCAGCACGCCGCGAGCGCGATCGAGGCCGAAGGAATCGGCGATGTCGTCGGTCACGCTCTGGTAGCTGACGCCGATCCAGCCGCGGCGGATGCGGCCGAACTCGCGCAGCTGGTCGGCGGCCTGCTTCACGATGTTCGACGGGATCGAGAAGGCGAGGCCCGCGTTGGTGCCGGACGGCGAGTAGATCGCGGTGTTCACGCCGATCACTTCACCGTCGACGTTGAACAGCGGACCGCCCGAATTGCCCTTGTTGATGGCGGCGTCGGTCTGGAGGTAGTCGTCGAGCGATTCGTTGCTGAGCGAGCGGCCGCGCGCGGAGATGATGCCGGCGGTCACCGAATGGCCGAGGCCGAACGGGTTGCCGATCGCCACCACCCAGTCGCCGACGCGGGTCTTGTCGCTGTCGCCGAACTTGATGGCCGGCAGCGGCTTCTTGTTCGGCGGCTCGACCTTGAGCACGGCGAGATCGACTCGGGAGTCCGAGCCGATCAGCTTGGCCTTGAGCTGGGTGTCGTCGCGCAGGATGACGGTGATGTCCTCGGCGCCCTGGATCACGTGGTTGTTGGTGATCACATAGCCTTCGCCGTCGATGATGAAGCCCGAGCCCAGCGAGGTGCCGCGGCGCTGTTGCTGCTCGCCGTTCTTCCTGTCGAAGAATTCCTTGAACAGCTCCTCGAAGGGCGACCCCGGCGGCAGCTGGGGCATGTCGCGCAGGCGCTGGCCCTGCTGCGGCAAATTCTGGGTCGAGGTGATGTTGACGACGGTCGGCATCAGCTTGTCGACCAGGTCGGCGAAGCTCTCGGGCGCGTCGCGCGCCTGGGCGGGAGCCACGACAACAGGCTGGACAAGCGCCAGCCCCAAAGCGGTCACGGCCACGACCGCGGCCTTCCTCGAAAACGCTGAAACTTCCCCGAAAATCACGGCGACCTCCAACGGCGCTCAAGGCCTGTGAGAGAGGATTCGGCCAGCGCCGCGTGTTCCATGCCTGTCTACATGCCGGCCGAATGTGGCGCAAATAAAGAGGCCGTTATGTTGCTGGATATTTCAGCCTTTTGAGGATTTGGCCAAAAAAGAACCGGCGGCGTGGCAGGACTGCCACATCGCCGGTTCCAATTCTTGCCGGCCCGGTGCGGGCTATTTCTTGGACGGCATCGCCGGGCTGGAGAAGTACTTGAAGAAGTCGCTGTCCGGGCTCAGCACCATCGTCGAGCCGCCCGATCCGAAGGCCTGCTTGTAGGCCTCGAGGCTGCGCCAGAAGGCGTAGAAGTCCTTGTCGCGGCTGAACGCCTCGGCATAGACCCGGGTCGCCTCGGCATCGGCGCTGCCCATGGCGATCTGGGCGGTGAGG
>CAIWTJ010000229.1 GCA_903915535.1 Enhydrobacter aerosaccus | reverse complement strand
TGTAGCGTTCGAGGTAGAGCGACGCCATCGTGGGATCGCCCGGCGCGTCGAACCATTCGCGGCTGCGCAGACGGCGCTTCTTGTCGGCCTTGGCCATTGTCGTTCCTCCACCTTCGTTGCCGCGACCCTAGCATGCTACAATTGCGGCAATGAATACTTCTCCTTCGATCGTTTCCTTGGGCGAGCCGCTCATCGAGTTCAACCGCCCCAAGGAAGGCGACGGGCGCACCTGGCTGCAAGGTTTCGGCGGCGATTCGCAGAACGTGGCCATCGCGGCGTCACGCCAGGGCGCCACGGCGGGCTATCTCACCAGCCTGGGACAGGACTGGATGGGCGACGCCTTTCTCGACCTGTGGAAATCCGAAGGGCTGGATGCGTCCCGTGTCAGCCGGCATCCGACCGCCCCGACCGGCGTCAGCTTCGTCACGCATGGGCCTGCGGGTCACAAGTTCGATTATCTGCGCAAGAACTCGGCGGCCTCCCTGATGACGCCCGAGACCCTGGCGAAGGATTACATCGCCGGCGCGAAGGTCTTCCATCTCTCGGCCATCGGCCAGGCGATCAGCGAGAGCGCGCGCGCGACCTGCGACGCCGCCATCGATGCCGCGAAGGCCGCCGGCGTGAAGGTCTCCTACGACACCAACCTCCGCCTGCGGCTCTGGGATCTCGAGACGGCGCGCAAGAAGATCGACGAGACGATCGCGCGCTGCGACATCGCCCTGCCCAGCCTCGACGACTCCCAGCAACTCACGGGCCTCACGGACGCCGAGGCGATCGCCGACTACTACCTGAAGCTCGGCGCGCCGATGGTGGCGCTCAAGATGGGCGCGGAAGGCTCGCTGATCGTGACCGCCGGCAAGCGCCACCGCCTGCCGCCGCACAAGGTGAACGCCGTCGACGCCACGGGTGCGGGCGACACGTTCGACGGAGCCTTCCTGGCGCGATTGCTCGAAGGCGACGATCCCGAAACCGCCGGCCGCTACGCCAACGTGGCGGCGGCCCTTTCGACGACAGGCTATGGCGCGGTAACGCCGATGCCGCGCAAGGCCGAGGTGCTGGCGGCCCTCAACCGCGGATAAAGCGCGGCGTCAGGGCCCGCAGGAAGCGCCCGAAGACGGCCAGCTGCTGGCCGAGCCAGCCCCGACCGTTGTCAGCATCGATGGCGGCGTCTTCCACGCCGGTCGGCCGCTGGCGTCCGTCGTAGTTGGCGGTGCCACAGAGGATGTCCCAGATCGGCAGGACCGCGCCGAAATTGTGATCGTGGATGTTGCGTTCGCCGCCGCTCCCCCGCGCATGATGCAGCCGGTGAAAGCGCGGCCCGACCAGGAGCCTGCTGCCGATACGGCCGAAGCTCACGTCGACATTGGCATGGCTCCAGCTTTCGATCAGGCGGCCGATCATCAGGATCAGCACGTAATCCTCCGGCTGCACGCCCACGAACTGGGCGAAGATCGCGAGCATCAGCGTCACCAGCAGGTCGTCCAGGATGTGATTGCGATCGTCGGTCCAGACCGTCACGCGGCGCTGGCTGTGGTGCAGGCTGTGCAGCGCCCACCACCAGCCGAAGCTGTGCTGCGCGCGATGCAGCCAGTAGGAGGCGCAGTCGTAGAGGATGAAATAGAGCAGGAACGAGACGAAGGCGTGGCCTGCGAACCACGACGACAGATGTTCCAGCCGCGGCGGCGACACGCCCACGACCCGGATCACCTGCTCGATCTCGTTGGTGATGGGATAGGCCACGACGAAAACGACGAGTGGCAACACGCCGAGCTTGTTCAGAACGGTGTAGATCCGGTCCACGCCCATCAGCCGGTCGTCGCCCGCCTCGAGCGGCCAGCGGCGCTCGATCACGCGCAGGACGAGGCCAATGACGGCGATCTGAACGATGCCCAGCATCACGAACTCGACGGCGTTGAAGGCCGGCTCGTACCACGCCATCAGTCCCAGCCGAAAAAGCCCCGGGCCGACGAACGTGTCGAAGATCCAGGCCTGTGCGTCGATCCAGGTGTCGAGAAGAGCGCGCATGCGCGGTGCTACTTCGGCGCGGGCTCGGTGGCCGCGGCGCGCACGACCGGCGACGGCGACGTGCCCACGGCGTCGCCCTTCAGGATGAACAGGCCGTGCGGCGACTTGCCGACGCGGACGCTGGCAACGACCTTCATCTGCGCGAGATCGATCACGGCGACGCGGCGCAGGAAGCGCTGGGTGATCCACAGTTCCTTGCCGTCGGCGGTGATGTCCATGCAATCGGGCCCGCCCGGCACGACGATCGTGCCCACGACCTTCATCTCCTGCGTGTCGACCAGCGACACCGTGCTGTCGACGCGATTGCTGACAAACCAGTGCCGTCCGTCGCCTTTCGGCCAGAACTGATGGGCGCCCTTCCCGGTCTGCAGGCCGCTGCCGATCTTCCCGTCCTTGGGGTCGAGCACCTGCACGCCGTCTTCGCCGGTCAGTGCGACCAGCAGGCGCTTGTTGTCGGGCAGCATGAGGACGCCGGCCGGAGTCTTGCCGACCTCGACGTTCCACTTGATCGCCTGCGTCTCGAGATCGTAGGCAACCACGCGGTTGCTCTTCTGCAGGCTGACGAACACGGTCTTGGAGCCCGTGTCGAACGCGAGGTGGCTGGGCACGCTGTCGACGAAGATGCGGCTCACCAGCTTGAAGTCGGCACCGCGATAGATGTCGATGTGGTCGAGCCGGTTGGCCACGGTCACGAACCACTTGCCGTCGGGGCTGAAGCCCAGCTGGTAGGGATCGACGATGTCGCGCACGATGCGGCGCGGTTCGCCCGTCTTCGTGTCGAGCGCCACCAGATCGTTCGTCACGGTGGAGGCCAGCAACACTTCCTTGCCGTCGGGAGTCACCGCGATGTGATGCGGCTCGCGCCCGAGCGGCAGGCGCCCGATCTCCGTGCGCGTGGCGCGGTCGATGATGCTGTAGGAGGTCTCTTCCGAATTGAGCACGAGGACGGACTCGGCATGCGCAGCAAGGCTCCAGCCGAACCCGACCGCCAGCGCGCCCATCACAAATCTATTCATTGAAGCGGCAACGACCCCCAACCCGTGGGGCAAAAAAGCATTTTCCGGGTCGCCGCGCTAGGGCCGTTTCAGTCCTGCTGCTGCGGCCGCAAGCCGCTCGATGCGCGCCCAGTCGCCGGCCGCCACGGCCTCCTTCGGCGCCACCCAGGAGCCGCCGACGCAGGCCACGTTGCCCAGGGCCAGGTAGGCCGGCGCCGTCTCGGCGTTGACCCCGCCGGTCGGGCAGAACCGCAGCCCGGCCAGAGGCGCCGCCACGGCCTTCAGCCATCCCAGGCCGCCCGACATGTCGGCGGGAAAGAACTTCAGCACCCGAAAGCCCTGCTCCATCAGCGCCATTGCCTCGGACACGGTCTGGACCCCCGGCAGGAAAGGCGTGCCGCTCGCCTTCACGGCCAGCGCCAAAGCCGGCGTACAGCCCGGGCTCACCACGAACTGCGCGCCTGCCTGCCTGGCCTGCTTCAAGTGTTCCGCATTCAGCACGGTGCCTGCGCCCACCACGGCGTCTCTTACCTCGGCCGCGATCAGGCGCAGGGCCTCGAGCGCCGCGTCGGTACGCAAGGTGACCTCCAGGACCGGCAGGCCGCCTTTGACGAGCGCGCGCGCGAGCGGCGCGGCATCGGCTGCGCGCTCGATCGTCAGCACCGGGATGACCGGCGCGCGGCCTGCGATCGCGGCGATCTCCATGCCTAGACGCTCCAGCCGCCGTCGATCACGTTGACCGTGCCGGTGGTGAACGAGGACTCGTCGCTGCCGAGATAGACCGCCAGCGCCGCGATCTCCTCCGCCGAGCCGAAGCGGCCGGTCGGCTGGCGCTGCAGGAAGAACTGGCGGGCATCGGCGCCGCCGCCCAGGCCCGCGATGCGCTCGTCGAGCGACGGCGTCTGCACCGTGCCCGGGCAGATCGCGTTGCAGCGGACTCCCTTGCTCACATAGTCGACCGCGACCGACTTGGTGAGGCCGATGACGGCGGCCTTTGTCGTGCCGTAGACGAAGCGCAGCGCCGCGCCCTTCACCGATGACGCCGCCGACGACATGTTCACGATCGAGCCGCCGCCCTTGGCCAGCATCGCCGGCAGGAAGGCCTGGATCGTCCAGAACATGCTGCGGACGTTGAGGTTGAAGCCGAATTGCCACTGGTCGTCCGTGGCATCGAGCACGCTGCCGTGGTGGACGAAGCCCGCGCAGTTGAAGAGCACGTCGGCTGCGCCCACTTCCTTGGCGAAGGCGCCGATCGCGGCCTTGTCGAGCACGTCGAGCTTGCGAGTCTTGAGGCCGTCGACGCCGGCTAATCCCTTCAGTTTCTCGGCATCGAGATCCGTGGCCCATACGGTCGCGCCCTCGCGCGCGAAAGCCCGTGCGGTCGCCGCTCCAATGCCTTGTCCCGCCGCCGTGACGACACAGACTTTCCCTTTAAGACGCATGCTCTCCCGCCCCTATTTCCTGATCAGACCCTGTTCCTTGTAGAACTTTTCCGCGCCGTCATGGAGGGGAATGCCCACGCCCGTGAGCGCCGACTGCAGCCGGATCACCTGGCCCTTGACGTGCCCCGAGTCGAGGAGCTTGCGCGTGTTAGCGTTCCACAGGGCCGCCGTCACCTGATAGATGAGCGGCGCCGGCTGCCTGGCCGACGTGAGCCAGAGCGCGTGGACGCTGACGGTCCGGACGCCGCTCACGTTCTTGTAGGCCTCATCCGGTATCACGTCGGCGCTGAAGAAACTGTACTGCTTGGTCAGCCGTGCCGCCTCCGGACCGTCGATCGCGACCAGGTCGATGCCGACCGTGACGGCGAGATCGACGATCGAGCTTTGCGGCCAGCCACTCACATTGAAGAACGCGTCGATCGAGCCGTCCTTGAAGCTGTCGGCCACCCTCTGGACCGGCAGGTATTGCGCCTTGAAATCCTTCTCGCCGAGGCCGTAGGCGGCAAGGATCAAGCGGGCATCGACCAGCGTTCCCGAGCCCTGCTCGTCGAGCGACACGCGCTTGCCGCGCAGGTCTCGTATCGTCCTGATGCCGGAGCCCTTGCGGACGACGAGATGCACGCTCTCCGGAAAAAGATTGGCGATGGCGCGGAGCGAATCGACCTTCGGCCGGCCCTCGTAGATTCCCGTCGCCGTGTAGGCCCAATAGGCGATGTCCGATTGCACGAAGCCCGACTCCGCCGACCCCGACACTATCGCGGCGACGTTGGCGACGGAGCCGCTGGTTGCCATGGACGTCGCCAGCAGCCCCGGCACGCCGCACGATCCGCCGTCATCGCAGAGGCGCGAGCCGGGCGGATTGGACAAGGCGCTCGCGATCAGTCCGCCGATCGGGAAATAGGTGCCGACGGTGCCGCCCGTGGCGATGCGGAAGTACGTGACGTCCTCTGCGCGCGCGGGCATGGCGGCGAGGCCGAGCGCGCCGGCAAGAAGCGAGCGACGGCCGAGTATCGGAGACGTGGGCATCAATTGACGCCGACGACACGGCTCATGGTCGGGCCGATCTCGCCGTGGATCACGAGGTCGGCGCTGGCGTCCTGGTCGGTCGCCTCGCGATTGAGGATCACGAGCTTGGCGCCTTTTCGTTTGGCGATCTTGGGGAAGCCGGCCGCCGGATAGACGACGAGAGAACTCCCCAGCACGATGAAGAGATCGCAGCCCATGGTCTCGTCCTGGGCGCGCGCCATCTGGATCTCGGGCATCGCCTGGCCGAACGAGATCGTCGCCGTCTTCACGATGCCGTCGCATTTGGTGCACACCGGCAGCTCGCCCTTGCCCAGGAACGCCTTCCGGATCGGCGCGAGTTCGTAGCGCTGCCCGCAGTCGAGGCAGGTGGCGTAGGTCGTGTTGCCGTGCAGCTCGATGATCTTGGAGTCGGGCACGCCCGAGCGCTGGTGCAGCCCGTCGATGTTCTGGGTGATGATCGCCGTCATCCTGCCCTGCTCGACCAGTTTCGCGAGCGCGCGGTGGCCGGCATTGGGCTCGGCCTTCACCATGGTCTCGTCGGTGGCAAACTTGCGCCGCCACGCCTCGTGCCGCATTTCCTCCGACGAGACGAAGTCGTCGAAGTAGATCGGCTGGTACTTGGTCCAGATGCCGCCCGGCGAGCGGAAGTCGGGAATGCCCGACTCGGTCGAAATGCCGGCGCCCGTGAAGGCCCCGATGCGCTTGGCGCCCGCGATCATCTCCTGCAGCCGTTCGGTGTCGTCCATGGCGCGCTCCTGCTCCCGCTCTAGGATAGCCAGCGTTTGCGCCGTTTGTAATGCTTGGTGTCGCGGTAAGATTTCCGTGAGCCGCCTTCATTCAGCCCCAAATAGAATTCCTTGATGTCGGAGTTCTCGCGCAGCTTGTCAGCGCTGCCTTCCAGCACGATGCGCCCGTTCTCCATCACGTAGCCGTGCTCGGCGATGGCCAGGGCCAGGTTGGCGTTCTGCTCGACCAGCAGCACCGAGAGCTTCTCCTGTTGCACCAGCCGCTGCACGATGCCGAAGATTTCCTCGACCAGCATCGGCGCCAGCCCCAGCGACGGCTCGTCGAGCAGCACGACCTTGGGCTGGCTCATCAGCGCGCGCCCGATCGCCAGCATCTGCTGCTCGCCGCCCGACAGATAGCCCGACTGCTGGTGCCGCCGCTCCTTCAGCCGCGGGAAATAGGAATAGACCAGTTCGATGCCCTGCTTCACCACGGCTTTGTCGCGCTGGACGTGGCCGCCCGCGACCAGGTTCTCCTCGCAGGTCAGCTGCTCGAAGACGCGGCGGCCCTCGAAGACCTGCACGAGGCCAAGCTTGGTCACGTCGTGCGCCCGCATGCCGTCGATTCGCGTATCGCCCAGCTGGATCGTTCCCTTGGTCACCTCGCCGCGTTCCGAGCGCAGGACGCCCGAAATCGCCTTCAGCGTCGTCGTCTTGCCGGCGCCGTTCGCGCCCAGCAGCGTCGTGATCGTGCCCGCGCGGACGTCGATCGACACGCCCTTCAGGACGAGGATCACCTTGTCGTAGACGACTTCGATATTGTTGATCGTCAGCATCGCGGGAAACGGGCGGCAATCGCGGGCCGCCCGCCCTCCTTCAACTCAGGACTTCGCCGCGTCGGCCGCGAGCTGCTTCTGGATCACCTCGCGATACCCCTGGAACCAGTCCTTGGAGCGCACGAGCTTGCCGCCCTTCACCGTCCAGATCTGGCACCAGCCGCCGCCTTCATGGTCGGTGGCCGAGAGCTCCATCGGCGGCACGAGTCCGCCCAGCGTGAAGCCCTTGACCGCTTCCATGCCCTTCTTGACCTCCTCCGAGGTCGGCGCCGCGCCGCCCTTGGCCTTGATGGCGTTGCGCACCGCCTCGACGTGCAGCGCGGCGATGAAGACGCCGCGATTGTAGTAGACGGTCGAGTCCATTTCCTTCGGCACCGGCTTGCCCGCCGCCTTGTACATGGCTTCGATGTCCTTGATGACCTGGAAGTCCTTGCCGACGCCCGCGAACTGGACGCCGTTGTAGCCTTCCGCCACGCCCATGCCGCCCGCGGCGATGATGTCGGCCTCGGCGCTGCCCCACACGAGGGCCACGACCTTGCTCAGAGGATAGCCCTTGCCCTTCAGCTCCTTGATCGACACCGACGGCGCCTTGCCGAACAGGTGCGTGATGATGAAGTCGGGCTTGTAGCGGCCCGTGATGTCGAGCACCTGCGCGCCCATCTCGAGGCCCGGCGCGGGCACCGCGAAGGTACGCAGTTCGAAACCTTCCGACTTCGACACGTCCTCGAGGATCGGCAGAGGCTCCTTACCCGCCGGATTGTCGTAGTAGAGGTAGGCGATCTTCTTGCCCTTCATGCTGCCGCCCAGCTTCTCCTTGGCGAACGCCAGCGCCGCGCCCGTCTGCGACCAATAGCTGGCGGCGATCGGAAAGGTGTACGGGAAGCGCTTGCCATCGGCCGCGGCAGAAGTGCCGAAGCCGGGCGCCGTGCCCAGGATCTTGTCTTCCTCGAGCTTCTTGTTGAGGGCCGCGGTCTGCGGCGTGCCGAACACGCCCTCGATTACCGCGCCTTCCTTCTTGAAGCGCTCGTGGGCTTCCATGGCCGGCGGCACCTTGTACTCGTTGTCGACCTCGATGACCTTGATCTTGAACCCCTCGACGCCGCCCTTGCTGTTCACGAGATCGACGTAGTCGTGATAGCCGGGGCACATGTTGACGCCGACGTTGGCCGTCGGCCCGGTGCGGTCGCACTGGAAGCCGAACACCAATTCCTTCGGCTGGGCGAAGGCCCCGCCCGCTCCGAACACCAGGACAGCGGTTGCGACCGCTGCACCCCATCCACTCCTCACGATCTTCACCATGGTTTCCTCCGTTTATTTTCTCTTTGTCTTCTTCACGACGGCCCGCCCCTAGTAGGAGAAAGGCCAGACCCGGAAGTAACTCCGGATATTCCGCCACAAGCGATTGAGCCCCTCCGGCTCGACGATCAAAAAGACGATGATCAAAGCCCCGAACACCGCCAGCCGCGTTCCCGAGATCACGTTGGCCAGTTCCGAGTCCGTGAAAAACACCGAGCCCACATTCTCCAGCACGATGCGCAGGAACAGTGGCAGGATCGTCACGAACACCGCACCCAGGATCGTCCCCAGCACCGAGCCCAATCCGCCGATGATGATCATGGCCAGGTAGTCGATCGAAATCACGAGCTGGAACTGCTCGTAGTTGGCGATGCCGAAATAGTAGGTGTAGAGCACGCCGCAGACGCCCGCATAGAAAGATGAAATGGCGAACGCCATCAGCTTGTAGCGGAAGATATCGATTCCGATGATTTCGGCCGCGATATCCTGGTCGCGCACGGCGACGAAAGCGCGCCCGATGCGGCTGCGCATCAGGTTCAGCGTCGCCACGATGGCCAGCACGGCGAAGAACAGCAGGAAGAAATAGAGCTCCGTCTGGCTCGTCAGGCTGTGACCGAACAGGCGCGGCCGCTCGACCTGGATCGAGGCCTGCGCGCCGCCCGAAATGGCCGGTACGTGATTGATCGTCCACTCGATGATGAGCTGCCCTGCCAGGGTCGCGATCGCGAGATAAAGCCCCTTGATGCGCAGGCTGGGAATGCCGACCAGAACGCCGATGAAAGCCGCCATCAACCCGCCTGCGGGCAAGGTCAGCCAGAACGGCAGGTCGAGCCGTACCGCGAGGTTGGCGGCCGTATAGGCGCCGACCGACATGAAGGCACCGTGTCCGAGCGAAATCTGGCCCGTGTATCCCACCAGGATGTTGAGACCGAGCGCGCCCACGATGGCGATGAACATCAGGTTCAGGATCGACAGATGATATTCCTGCAGGACGAGCGGCACGATCCCCACGAACAGGACCGCCAGGAAGATCACCGTCCGCTTGGCGATGGGCAGCGGATAGAGCGCCATGTCGGCGGCGTAGGTGGTCTTGAAGACTCCGGCTTCGCGATGGAACATCTTACACGCGCTCGATTCTGCGTTTGCCGAAAATGCCGTACGGCTTGATCATCAGGACCACGATCAT
>CAIWTJ010000228.1 GCA_903915535.1 Enhydrobacter aerosaccus | reverse complement strand
CGACCGGCTCTCCGGGCTGATCGACTTCTATTTCGCCTGCAACGACTTCCTGGCCTACGACGTCGCGATCTGCCTCAACGCCTGGTGCTTCGAGAGCGACAATGCCTTCAACGCCACCAAGGCGCGCGCGCTGCTTCAGGCGTACGACAAGGTGCGGCCGCTCACCGCCGACGAGCGCACGGCGCTGCCGATCCTCGCGCGCGGCTCGGCGCTGCGCTTCATGCTGACGCGCCTCTACGACTGGGTGCACACGCCCAAGGACGCGCTGGTGAAACGCAAGGACCCGAAGGAATATCTCGCCAAGCTGCGCTTTCATCGCTCGGTCCATTCCATGACGGACTACGGTCTTTGAGCGACGCATCCCACGTCGAGCTGTTCACCGACGGCGCCTGCAGCGGAAACCCGGGGCCGGGCGGCTGGGCCGCGATCCTGCGGATGGGCGAGAAGGAGCGCGAGCTGAGCGGCGGCGAGCCCGCGACCACCAACAACCGCATGGAGCTGATGGGCGTCATCTCCGGCCTGGAGGCGCTGAAGCGGCCCTGCGCGGTGACGATCCACACCGACAGCAAGTACGTGCTCGACGGCGCCTCCAAGTGGATCCACGGCTGGAAGAAGAACGGCTGGCGGACGGCCGACAAGAAGCCCGTGAAGAACATCGAACTTTGGCAGCGCCTCGATGCGGCGCAGAAGGCGCACAAGCTCAGGTGGGTCTGGGTGAAGGGCCACAGCGGCCATGTCGAGAACGAACGCGCCGACGAGCTGGCGCGCCGGGAAGTCGAGAAGCTGCGCGGCTAGCTCTTCTTCGCGGCCGGCACCGGCTTCTTCTCCGCCGGCGGCTTGTCATAGACGAGATCGAACATCTCCTGCGTGCCGTCGCAGGGATTGTCGCCTTCGATCAGGCGCCAGACCTGCGACTTGCCCGAGCGGCGGAAGTGCAGCGAGCCCGCGACCTTGCAGGTGGCGCCCTTGTCGATCTTGGCGACGCGGAAGGCGACCTCGCCCTTGATCACGACATTGTTCGCCGTGATGCTCTCGACGACCCCGTTGATCGAGGCCCAGTCGCCCTCGCTGCCGGGCGCCACGCTGTCGATGCGGCCCTTCACGGCCCACACCGCGCCTTGCCTGGTGACGCTGACCTCGCCGGGCTTGGCGCCCTTGATCTTGGCGTAGCGGCCCCACACGACCTTGGCGGCACCGGCGAAGAGCTGCGCCTCGGCGTCCGAATCGATCCGGGTCTTCGTGATCGCCTTCTGCTCCTCGGAGAGGGGTGACGTCAGGCCCGAGATCGCGGGACCCTTGTCGACCTGCGGCGCGTTCAACGGCGGCGGCGCGGGATAATAGGAGGACGGCGCCTGCGTCTGGTCGGCGGGCGGGGTCTGGGCGAGGGCCGATCCGGCGACACCCAACAGGACGAGGGACAAGAGGAGGCGGTTCATTATTTCTGCTGTGACTGAGCTTTGTGGCGACATTAGCGCTTCTGCTCTTCTTTTGCAGCAGGCGTCGCGGCGCCCGGCTGTTCGCCGCGCAGGCCGATCTCCGCCCGGCGCGCGCCGTCGGACCCCGGCGGCACCAGTTCGAGCACCTTCCGGAAATCGCCGGCGGCGGCGGTCCCGTTGCCCAGCTTGAGCCAGGCAAAGCCGCGCTCCAGCAGCGCCTCGGAATGCTCCGGCGCCAGGCGCAGCGCGAATTGCGCGTCTTCCAGCGCCTTCTGGGCATTGCCCGCATTGCGCCAGGCGGCCGCGCGCAACACCAGGGTCTCGACGTCCTTGGCCCTGAGCTGGAGGGCATGGTCGAAATCGGAGATGGCCCGCGGCCAGGCCTTCATTGCCGCGTGGCTGAGGCCGCGATCGATCCAGAGGTCGGGGTCGTTGGCCTTGAGGGCCAGTGCCTCGCTTTGCGCGGCCGCGGCATTCTCGGCCTGCCCCGCCTCCATCCAGGCCTGGCCCGCCTGGGCATAGAGTTCGGCGCGCAGCCCCGGGCGCTCGGGGCCCATGTCACGGGCGATCGCCTCGAGTTGCGTCGCGGCGGGGACGAACCGGCCCGCCTCGAACATGGCGATCGCCACGCAATGACGCGCGCCCAGCCCGCCGCCCTCGCCCATCCATTTCTCAGCCATCGGCAGCGCCTTGAGCGGCTCGCCGCGGGCAAGACGCATGCAGTCGGTGTAACGCCGCTGTTGATCGGGCGTCGCGCCCAACGGTCCGAGATCGAAATTCTGCGCGGCCGCGGGAGCCGCCGCCAACATCGCCAGCAGCGTCGCGCGCCACATCTTGGTAGAAAGCACCATGACCGCAAAGAACCGCGTCACGGCGCTCCTGACAAGATGACAGGACGCCTTTTCATCTTCGGGCTGGGCTACAGCGGCCTTGAAATCGCCAGGCTCGCCCGCGCCGCTGGCTGGAGCGTGGCGGGCACGGTCACGACCGCCGACAAGGCCGCGCGCTTGCGCGCCGATGGCATCGACGCCCATCCGTTCGACGGCAGTGCACCTCTCACCGCCGAGCAAGTCGCCTCCGCCACGCACATTCTCTGCTCGATCGCGCCCGGCTCCACCGGCGATCCGGCGCTGAGGCAGTGCGCCGACCTGATGGGGCACGCGCGCTGGCTGGGATATCTCTCGACCACGGGCGTCTACGGCGACACCGGCGGCGCCTGGGTCGACGAGACGGCGACGCCTCGTCCCACGCAGCCGCGCAGCATCGAGCGGCTGGCGACCGAGCGCGCGTGGCAAAGACTCGGCGAGAAGTCCGGGGCGACCGTGGACGTCTTCCGGCTGCCGGGGATCTACGGCCCCGGGCGCAGCGCCGTCGACCAGGTGAAGGCCGGCACCGCGCGGCGCATCGACAAGCCCGGGCAGGTCTTCTCGCGCATCCACATCGAGGACATCGCCGCCACCGTCGTCGCCGCGATGACCACGCCGCAGGCCGGCACGATCTACAATGTCGTGGACGATCTTCCCGCCTCCAGCAGCGATCTCATCGCCTACGCCTGCGAACTGCTCGGCAAGCCGGTGTCGCCCGCCATTCCCTGGGCCGAAGTCGAACCGACGATGAGCGCGATGGCGCGTTCGTTCTATTCGGAGAATCGCCGCGTGAAGAACGACCGCATCAAGCGCGAGCTCGGAGTCGTGCTGCGTTATCCGACCTATCGCGAGGGGCTACGTGCGATCGCATCGCTAGGTTAGTTCCTCGACGGTCGCGATCAGGCGCGCGATGTCGGCGGGTGAGCTGAGGCGGTGGTCGCCGCCCTTCACGAACGTGGTGATCACCTCGGGCGCGTCGAGATGGCGGGCGATCTGCAGCGAATATTCCCACGGCACGTCGGGATCGCTCTGTCCGTGCAGCAGTCGCACGGGGCACCGCACGGCGAGCTGCTTGTCGAGCACGAGGTGGTTGCGGCCTTCTTCGATCAGTTTCCAGGTGAAGACCGACGGCTCGGGTGAATATTGCGACGGCCGTTCGAGGCGGCCTTCGCGCTGCAGCTTCTCCTGCTCCGCGGGCGACAGGCCTTTCAGCAACATGCGCTCGGTGAAGTCGGGCGCCGCTGCGATCAGCACGAGGCCGGACAGACGTTCGGGCCGCTGCAACGCCACCAGCAGCGACAGCCAACCGCCCATGCTCGAGCCGACCAGCACCAGCTTCCCTGTCGTGAGCGTGTCGATCACCGCCAGCGAATCGTCCAGCCAGCGACCGATCGTGCCGTCCTCGAACCGGCCGGACGACTGGCCGTGGCCGAGATAGTCGAACCGCAGGAAGGCACGACCGCTCTTGTTCGCCCACGCCTCCAGCGCAACCGCCTTGGTACCGGTCATGTCGGAGCGGAAACCGCCCAGGAACACGATCGTGGGTCCGCGGCCTTCGGTTCTTGCGTAGGCCACGAAATTTCCGTCCGGGCGCGCCAATCGCTCGACGCTACTTTTGTCGTTCATGACGTGTTACGTGCCACGGCAGAAGCTCGCCGCCAACTCATTGTCCGCCATCACCCTCCTTCAGATCGTGCCATCGCTCACCGGCAGCGGTCTCGCACGCGCGACGCTCGATACGGCGCAGGCCGTAGTCGCCGCGGGCGGCCGCGCGATCGTGGCCTCGCCGGGCGGCGCCATGCTGCCCGACCTTTTGCGGCTGCGCGCCACGCACGTCGACCTGCCGGAATGGGGAAGCCCCCTGTGGTCTCGCCTCAATCTGCCGGCGCGGCTCGCCTCCAATCTGCGCCACTCGGATGTGAACATCATCCAGTCACGCTCGCCCGTGGCCGGCTGGGTTGCGGGCAGCCTGTCGCGCCGCCTCAAGGTGAGGTGGGTCAGCACGCTTCACCGTCCGTTCGGCGCGCAGAGCCTCATCGAACGGCGTGCCGAACGCCGCCAGCTCCAGGCCGATGCGGTGATCGCGGTCTCCGATCATCTCGCGCATGACATACGCGAACGCAGCCCGAGCGCTGCCGAGCGCCTGTATATGATCCCGCCCGGCATCAACCTCGACCGTTTCGATCCGGCACAGATCCGCACCGATCGCGTCGTCCAGCTCGCGGGTGACTTGCGCGTGCCCGATGGCAGTCATGTCGTGCTCTGCCCCGCCCGCTTCGACCGCGATCGTGGCCAAAAGCGCCTTGTGGAGGCGATCAAGCGCCTGGAACGCAAGGACGTGTTCTGCCTGTTGCTGGGCTCGGCCGGTGCGCCGACCGGCTTCGAAAGGGAAGTGGAAAAAGCGATCGCGGCGGCCGGGCTACATGGCCGCGTGCAGATCGGTCCTTATGTCGAGGACATGCCGTCGGCCTACATGCTGGCCGACGTCGTGGTCGCGATGGGCGGCAAGTCGCAGGGCTTCAGCCGCCCGCTGTTCGAGGCCCAGGCGATGGGCCGTCCTGTCGTGGCCGAAGGCGGCGGAGCGGCGACCGAAGCCTTTGTTGCTGGCGTCACAGGCTGGGGCGCGGCGCCGGGCGATGCGGCTGCCCTCGCGGGCGCGCTCGATACGGCCCTGTCCCTGTCGCCGCAGCGCCGAGGTGAGCTCGCCATCGCTGCCCGGAACCACGTCCGAAGCCGGTACGGCCTGGCTGAGACAAATCTGCAACTGCTTGAGCTTTTTCAGCTCATTACGGGCTGAAACTTGACTCCAACGCCCGTGAGACCTATCTCCGGGCCGCATGGACCGGTTGTTTTTCCCCGCTCCCACGACACTGACCACCTTCCGAACTTGATTCGGCCGGGCGCGCGCACTCGTGCCGCTTCCCGGCCCTTGTCCACCGGCACGCTCGGCCGGTCGATAGGTCGTGTTCGCATTGCTTCTTTCTAGGTGGTTTCGATGATCAATATTTCCCTGCCGGACGGTTCGGTCCGCCAATTCGACAAGCCGGTGAGCGGCGCGGAGATCGCAGCGTCGATCGGTCCGGGCCTCGCCAAGGCGGCTCTTGCCGTGCGTATCGACGGCAAGATGAAGGATCTCGGCACGGTCGTGGACCACGACGCCAAGATCGGGATCGTGACGTCGAAGGATCCCGACGCGCTCGAGTTGCTGCGTCACGACGCGGCGCATGTGCTGGCGCAGGCCGTCCAGGAGCTTTTCCCCGGCACGCAGATCACGTTCGGCCCCTCGACCGAGGAAGGCTTCTACTACGACTTCGTCCGCGCCGAGCCGTTCTCGCCCGAGGACTTCGCCAAGATCGAACAGCGCATGGCCGAGATCGTCGACCGTGACCTGCCGATCGTGCGCGAGGTGTGGGACCGGCCAAAGATCAAGCAGTACTTCGTCGATCACGGCGAGAAGTTCAAAGCCGAGTGGGCCGACGAGCTGCCGAAGGACGAGATCATCACGGTCTACAAGCAGGGCGACTGGCTCGACATGTGCCTCGGTCCGCACCTGCCCTCGACAGGCAAGCTCGGCAAGGCCTTCAAGCTCACGAAGGTGTCGGGCGCCTACTGGCGCGGCGACGCGACCAAGGCACAGCTCCAGCGCGTCTACGGCACGGTCTTCTTCTCCGACAAGGACCTGAAGGCCTATTTGCTGCGCATCGAGGAAGCCGAGAAGCGCGACCATCGCCGGCTCGGCCGCGAAATGGGCCTCTTCCATCAGCAGGAAGAAGCCGCGGGCATGGTCTTCTGGCATCCCAAGGGCTGGACGTTCTGGCGCACGCTCGAGAACTACCTGCGCCGCAAGCTCGAGGCCGGCGGTTACGTCGAGGTGAAGACGCCGCAGCTCGTCGACCGCAAGCTCTGGGAAGCCTCGGGCCACTGGGAGAAGTTCCGCGAGAACATGTATCTCAGCGAGAACGAGGAAGGGCTCAGGGAATTCATCGCCGACGATGCCAACCGCATCTTCGCGCTGAAGCCGATGAACTGCCCGTGCCACGTGCAGATCTTCAACCAGGGCCTGCGCAGCTATCGCGAACTGCCGCTGCGCATGGCGGAGATGGGATCGTGCCACCGCTTCGAGCCGTCGGGCGCGCTGCACGGCATTCTGCGCGTCCGCAACTTCACGCAGGACGACGCGCACATCTTCTGCACCGAAGACCAGATCGAGAGCGAGACGATCCGCTTCTGCAAGCTGCTGGGCGAGGTCTACAGGGACCTGGGCTTCGAATATTTCGTGAAGTTCTCGGACCGGCCGCCGGTACGCGCGGGTTCGGATGCGGTGTGGGATCAGGCCGAGGGCGCGCTCAAGTCGGCATCGAAGGCCGCAGGGCTCGACCTCATCCTCAACCCGGGCGAAGGCGCCTTCTACGGCCCCAAGCTCGAGTTTGTGCTGCGCGATGCGATCGGGCGCGACTGGCAGTGCGGCACCCTGCAGGTCGATTTCGTCCTGCCGGAACGACTCGATGCCAACTACGTTGCAGAAGACGGCTCGCGCAAGCGGCCCGTCATGCTGCACCGCGCCATTTTCGGCAGCTTCGAGCGCATGATCGGCGTGCTGATCGAGCACTATTCGGGGCGCTTCCCGCTCTGGCTGGCGCCGACGCAAGCAGTGGTGGCTACCATCGTCAACAGTGCCGACAGCTATGCCGACGAGGTCGCCGCGAAACTGCGGGCCGCCGGCATGCGGGTCGAGGTCGACCGGCGCAACGAGAAGATCGGTTACAAGGTCCGCGAACATTCGCTGGCCCATGTGCCGCTCATCCTCGCCGTCGGCGAACGGGATATGGACAAGCAGACGGTCGCGGTGCGCCGCCTGGGTTCGGACAAGCAGGAGGTCCTTGAACTCGGGGCCGCCGTCACTACACTTTCTACCGAGGCGCGGCCGCCCTTCTAAGGGGCGGCCACCGTCTCATTCCCGCCCCCGCAAGGGGCTCTTACAGAGGAGAAATAAGCCATAGCTCGACCCGCACAACAGACCGCGCCGACCAAGGATGGCCCGCGCGTCAACGGCGAAATCAGAGCGCCGCAAGTCCGACTGATCGACGAAAACGGCGAGATGGTCGGCGTCGTCAGTTCCCGCGAAGCGTTGGAGATGGCCGAGGAGGCCAGCCTCGACCTGATCGAGATCTCTCCCAACGCCGTTCCGCCCGTCGCCAAGATCTCAGATTACGGCAAGTACAAATACGAAGCGCAGAAAAAAGCGCACGAGGCGCGCAAGCACCAGAAGGTCATCGAGGTCAAAGAGATCAAGATGCGCCCCAACATCGACGACCACGATTACGAAGTGAAGATGCGCGCGATGAAGCGCTTCATCGAAGAAGGCGACAAGGTGAAGGTCACCCTGCGCTTCCGTGGCCGCGAGATGGTCCACTCCGAACTCGGCCTGCAGGTCCTGAACCGCGTGCGCGGCGAGATGGATCCGCTGACCAAGATCGAATCGATGCCGCGCATGGAAGGCCGGCAGATGATCATGGTGCTGGCGCCCAAATGAGACGAGCGGCCCTGTGGATGGTGGCGCTTGCCGCCACCCTTGCCGCCAGTCTGGCCGTCTCCCCTGCATCGGCGCAACTCGGTGCCGATGCGCAACGAGCCTACGAAGACTTCCAGCGGCTGGGGCCGCATCGCGTTTTCATGCTGGCCCCGAACGGCAAGGGCTATTCATGGACCGGCGCACCCGGCGCCGATCCAAGTGGCGCCATCGAACGGGGGCTGAAGTACTGCCAGGATAACGCCAAGGCGGCGTGCACGGTGTACGCGGTCAACAACGTCGTCCTGGGCGGCCGCGACTGGAAAGCCGCGACGCCTCCGCTTCTCCCCACCATCGGCCGGCTTCGGCCGGAACCGTATTGGGAGAACAAGGGCCCGCAGGGCGCCGCGGGACTTATCGTCTGGAGTCACGGCTACATGCAGGGCGTCGATGCCACGGTATCGGCGCCGCAGGGCCAGGTCGGCAATTTCACCCTTGCCGGCTACGACCTTTACCGTTTCGACCGGCAATGGATCCGCGACTGGCCGGGCGACGCCACCGCGCTCGTCGAGGCCGTGCGGCAGGCCAAGACGATGGGCTATCGCCGCGTCATCCTGGCCGGACAGTCGGCGGGCGCCTGGGTCTCGATGGCGGCCACCATGCGCGGCGCGCCGGTCGACGGCGTGATCTCGGTGTCCGCCGCCCACCATGGCGAAGTGATCAACATGACGGACCCCAGCCGCGCTCGTTCGGAATGGCGGCAGGTCGTGAAAGGCATCAAGCCCGGCCCCCGGCTGGTCGTGGTGAATTTCGTCGACGACAGCTACGACGTCGGCGGCCGCATGGACGATGCCAAGGCAGCTTTCGCGGCGTCGGGCGTCGACGCCGTCGTCATTTCCAATCCCGAGGGCTTCAAGGGCCACGGCGCGGCCGGCGGCAGCGCCTTTCCGCGCAAGTACGGCGCCTGCATCTACGGCTTCATCGAAACCGGAACGCGCACGGCGCCCTGCCTCTAGGCTAGGGCATGTACGACCCGCCGTTGACGTGCAGGATCTGACCTGTCGTTGCGTCGGAATCGTCGGACGCCAGGAAAACCGCCGTACGCGCGATCTGCTCGGGCGTCAGCATCTTGCCGCCGAGCGGCAGGTTGGCCTTGGCCATCTCGATCAGTTCTTCCGTCGTATTTCCGAAGCGCGGCTGCGCGGTGTCGGTCAGGCTGGGCGCGATGGCGTTGACGCGGATGTTGTAGGGCGCGAGTTCGAGCGCGAGGGAGCGCGTCAACGAGACGATGCCGCCCTTGCTTGCGCTGTAGTGCACGCCGCGCACCGCGCCGCGAATGGCTGCCGACGAGAGATTGATGATCGACCCGCCCGGCTTCTTCGCCGCGATCAACGCCTTGGCCGCGGCGATGGCACCGAAGCACGCGGCCTTGAGATTGATGTCGAGCAGGAAGTCCCAGTCGCTTTCCTTCATCTCGAGCAACGGCACACGCGGATAGACGCCGGCATTGTTGACCAGGATATCGGGCGCGCCGAGCTGCTTCACGGTCTCCGCGACCATGGCGTCGATCTCGGGCACGCGGCCCACGTCGCCCTTGAGCAACAGCGCCTTGCGGCCAGCGGCCTTGACCTTGGCCGCGACAGCCTCCGCCGCCTTCTGGTCGTCGAACCAGTTGATCGCGACATCCGCGCCCGCCCCGGCCAGCGCCACCGCGATCGCCGCACCGATACCCTGCTGTGCGCCGGTGACCAGCGCGACTTTTCCCTCAAGACGCATACGCAACTCCTCAGATGATCTTCTTCGCCTTGAACTGGGCGATTTCGGCCTCACTGTAGCCGAGCCCTGCCAGAACCGTGCCGTTATGTTCGCCCAGTTCCGGCGCGATGCCGGGCTTGGCCGGCGTCTCCGAGAAGCGCCAGGGCGTGCCGTGCACCTTGAGCTTTCCGTGTTTGGGATGCTCGACATGGGTGACGTGGCCATTGGCGATGACGTCGGGATCGTTCGACGCCTCGAGCATGGTGTTGATCGGCGCGGAGACGATGTCGGCGCCACGCAGCTTCGCCACCCAGTCCTCGCGCGTGCCGGTCGCGAAGAGGTCGTCGAGCAGGCCCAGCAGCTCGGCGCGCTTCTGCTCGCTGTCGATGATGCTGCCGATCGTCTCGAAGCCCGCGGCACAGACGCGGTCCCAGAAGCCGCACGCCGTCATCGCGTCCTTCCAGTTGTCGGGACCGACCAGCTGGAAAACCAGCGGCTTGCCGTCGCGGTCGTTGAAGCTCGCGCTGATGCCCGGCCGCTCGGGCGTGCCGGTGATGCGCGCCTGACCCGTGACCGGATTCTGGTCGCGCCACATCGTGGTGGTGAAGGTCCAGCCCATCAGCCGCACCAGCGAGCCCAGCAGCGACAGCTCTATCTTCTGGCCGACGCCGGTCGTGCGCGCGTGGTGGAGCGCGGCCAGCGCGCCGCCGAAGGCCAGCATCGCCGTGGATTCGTCCGCCACCGAGGCGATGCCGGTGCGCATCTTCTGGCCCGGCATCGAATAGGCTTCGGCGATGCCGCCCAGCGCCTGCGCCATCGAGTCGGTGCCCGGCAGATGCCCGTTCGGCCCCTTGGTGCCGTAACCGGAGATCGAGACATAGACGAGCTTCGGGTTGATCTTGCGCAGCTCCTCCCAGCCGAAGCCGTTCTTCTCGGCGGCGCCCGGCCGGAAGTTCTGGCCGAAGATGTCGGCCTCGGCCACGAGCTTGTGCAGGATCGCCTTGCCCTCGGGCGTCTTGAGGTTGAGCGTCACGCTCTTCACGCCGCGATTGTTGGTCTCGAAGAAGGTGCTGCCCTTGCCCGGCAGGACCGTCATGCGGCGCGAGGGATCGCCGCCGTCGGGTGCCTCAATCTTGATCACGTCGGCCCCGAGATCGGCCATCAGCATGTACGGCACCGTGCCCGCCTGGGCGGTCGAGCAGCTCACGACCTTGATGCCCTGGAGAGGGCCGTGACCTTGCTTCGGGGATTGCGACATGTGACTGAAACTCCTCGACAAAACCGCCCCAACCATAGCCTTTTTGGGGTT
>CAIWTJ010000227.1 GCA_903915535.1 Enhydrobacter aerosaccus | reverse complement strand
GCTCTCCGGACTGCGTCCGGAGCGAACTAGCTCGATCATCTGACGCCGGAACTCAGGCGTGAAGGGTGGGTGCTTTCTGGCCATGATGGACTCCTGGAACACAAATGTTCGGGTGTCCACGAAACCGGGGGAACTTCAGCTTGCGAGCGCGACTTTCCTTTTGCTGAACCCGCTTGTCGATACCGAACTTAGTTGGCGTCCATCTGACTTCCAGCCGATCGCAAGGTTGAGCATGACGCAAAACTTGTTTGTGGTAGGTGGCTCTTCCCCTTGGCAGAGCCTTGGCGATTTTGTTGCCGCTGCTCGTGCCCGTCCGGGGCTTCCCATCGGAAGCGGCGGCGTTGGTTCGCCACAAGCAATGGCTCATGAATTGCTGCGTGTCAGGGCAGGACTTGAATTCAACGTGATTCCCTACCGCGGCTCACCGCCGATGATGATTGACCTATTGAACGGCTCCGTCGTTATGGGGGTACTGCCTTTCGCTGCTGCAAAGGGAATGTTAGAGGGCGGCAATACACCGTTGACGACCGCCGCCCAGTACAGAGCGCGTACCGGATCGACGCCAATGAAGTTGAGTGCAGCTCCGAGCATCGTAGCTACTGCTATCGTTGCATAGAAGGCGCGTGCATCATTAGGTCTGGCGTCGAGGGTTTCAGCCCAACCGAACACCTCGCTGACTGCATATCCGGCCGATCCCGCCAGAACCGGCACGGCCAGCAATCCGGTGCCGATGATGCCAAGCGCGAACAACGCGAAAGCAAACTCACCAGCGATAGGACGCAGCGCCTCAGCAGCTTGCGCTGACGTGGCTACATCGACGATGCCATGCGAATGCAGCGTCGCCGCGGTCGCAAATACGATTGCCAGCGACACTAGCGAGCTGAACGCCATACCAACAATCGTATCGAGGCGGATACGCGCAAGCTCCGGACCGGCGGTCTTGGGCGTAATGCAAAGCGGCTTGGCGTGGCGACGATGTTGTTCCTCGACTTCCTGCCCCGCCTGCCAGAAGAACAGGTAAGGACTGATGGTGGTCCCGAGGATGGCCACCATTGCCATCGCGGATGGTCCCGTCAGATCGATGTGCGGGACAATCAAGGACTTCAGCGCTGTGTCCCATGGAACGTCTGCCACAAAGACAACGGCGACATACGAGAACAGCGACAGCGTTGTCCATTTCAGAACGGCTGCATAACGCGGATAACTCAGCCAGACTTCGAGCACGATGCACACGACGCCGAACAGAAGCGTATAAAGCTGAACCGGACCGCCAATCAGAAGCTGGAGCGCTGAGCCCATCGCTCCGAGATCGGCTCCCAGGTTGACGATGTTCGCGACCAGCAACAGTGTTACGACCGACCTGAGAAGCCATAGTGGATAATGCCGTCTCAAATTGTGCGCGATGCCGCGCCCGGTCACACAACCGATTTGGGCAGCCACCTCCTGGATCACGACCATCAAGGGAAAAGAGAGCACAAAGGTCCAGGACAACGCATAACCGAACTGCGCACCGATCTGACTATGGGTGGCGATGCCGCTTGGATCGTCGTCCGCTGCTCCGGTGACCAAGCCGGGACCAAGCCCTCGCCACAAACGCTGCAGCAGCGAGCCAGCTTGCACTCCTGGAATTTCCTCCATGCCCATGCCTAGCCGTTGTTTTGAAGTGAATGTGAATTATTTCAGAAGTACCAATTCGATCGCCTTGCTCCCAGGTGACTTCCGGTTTTGGTACGAATCCGACCTACCGCCGGACCCAGAGGATATCTGCATAATCGGGTAGACCGGAAGTCATCGATGCCGACGCCTACAGGAGGGAGGTATTTGGTCAGTCGATGGTGTCGGCCGTCTTGTCCAAGGGATAGGCGATGACGTGGCCGGCCACCGGGACCGTCTTTACGGCGGCGCTACCGACGCGCTCGGGGAACGCAACGACGCCGCACCGCCAAGACCGGAAGCGACAGCCAAGATCAGGATCAGCGACAAGGCGCGGCTCAAAAAGTTCCTCCTTTCCGGTCGGGTCATCCGGAAAAAACGGCCACGGTTGGCGCAAGTCGCCGTTTCTCAGCTAAAGCAACAACGAGCCACGACTGCGCCGGCACATCTACGAAGTCTAAAGTATATGTTTGATACGGAGGCCATTGCTTGATCTGGATCAAAAATGCTGCGGGATGTCGCTTATTGGCCCTTAGCGGACGTCGATCGATGTCGTCCCGATGTCTGCTCTTGAGGTGTGAGTTCGACCGGTCAGTGCAACACCGCTCGAAGTTTATCGGCCGGGGGCAAAGGATCGGGATGCTCGCGACCTTCGCGCCGTCGGTGCTGACCATGACGGAGGAGTTCGAGCAGTTCGTCGGTGAGGCGGGTGCCAAGGCGACGCTCGAGACCATCGTCGTCGAGGGGGCGATGGACGCGTTGCGCAAGGGCGACGCTGCCCGGCATAACGAGCTGATCGCCGCGCGGGCGCCCGAGCTCGCGCACTGCGACGCCATAATGCTCGCGCATTTCTCGACGTCGCGTGCGCTGGAGGCTGTCAGCGCTGCGGTCGGGACACCGGTGCTGACCGCGCCCGATGCCGCGGTCGACCGCATCAGGGCCGCCATCGAAGGCTGACGTAGGGCTGATGGGGTTTAAAGGAGGACATCGTGGCAAAACGAACCGTTGAGAGTCCCCAGGCGATGAAAGCGCTGGTCGGTCAAGAACTGGGCGTCAGCGACTGGCTGGTCATGACGCAGGAACGCATCAACAAGTTCGCCGAAGCAAGTGGCGACCATCAGTGGATTCATGTCGATGTCGAGCGCTGCAAGACGGACATGCCGGATGGGAAGACCATCGCGCACGGCAATCTTACCTTCTCCGTGATCTCCACCTTCGGTAAGGATGTGCTCAAGATCGAGAATGTGCGGAACGGCATCAACTACGGCTCGAACAAGGTGCGCTATACAAGCCCCGTGCAGGTTGGTGCGCGCATCCGCGGCCGCCAGAAGCTGCTGGCCGCCGACGACATGCCAAACGGCGGCATTCGCATGACCTACCAATGGACCGTTGAGATCGAGGGCAAGGAGCGTCCGGCATGTGTTGCCGAGACCATGAGCATCGCCTACGCCAAGACATAAGCGCCACCCAACGCGGAACTGGTAGACGCGCCTGACTCAAAGTTGGTCGTTGATTAATTGCTGCTTCGATTAGATCCGCTGTGCGCCATCCGGTGCGCTAGATCAAATTCGCCGCTTTAGTGGCTGCTGTTAAGCGGCGACGCGCTGACAGTCTTCTTGCGCGGAATTGGGTTGCAGAGCCAGACTTCGGCACTCAGTACTAAAGTTGGGATTTGTACTGAGTCGCTGGAATCGTCTCGGGTCTCCTTCGGGCACCTGAACCTTTATTGATTCAGATGTGACGGATTGGTCAGTACCCCTGTGTGACGTCAACTTCTTGCAGAAGCCGTCCGCCGGCCTTGAGACTACGGATGTTCGCGGCGACCTCGGCCACCAACTGGTTCACGGTCGGCCGTCGCGCCACGTGCGGCATGACCGTCACCTTGGGGTGAAGCCAGAGCGGGCTCTCCGGCGGCAGCGGCTCGGGCGAAAGGGCGTCCAATGCGGCGTATGACAACTGTCCCGAATCGAGTGCGGCGATCAGATCCTTGTCCATCACATGCTTGCCGCGTCCGACGTTCACCAGCATGGCGCCTCTTGGCATCATGGCAAATGTGCGCGCGCAGAAGATGCCCTCGGTTTCCGGCGTCAGCGGCAACAGGCAGACAGCGATGTCGGTCTGCCCGAGAAAGGCCGCGAGCTGATCAGCGCCGTAGAAGAGCGGCACCTCCGCGGCTTGACGCGGCGAGCGAACCCACGCGGAGACCTTGAAGCCCAGCGACTGCAGGACCAGCGCCGGCGCCTTGGCCATCATGCCGAAGCCCAGGAAACCGACGCGCCTTTGCTCGGGCCGGACGATCGGTACCCTGCGCCATTCCCGACTTGCCTGAGCCGCCTGGTAGGCCGGCATGTCGCGATGGAAGCGCAGGACGTGCATGATGACGTATTCCGTCATCATCGGATCGCCGCCCGGTGGTTCCACCTTGCCGAGCGGGACCTTCGGCAGCTTCGGATGCTTGACGATGTCCTCCACGCCGGCCGCACGGCTGAACATGGCCTTCAGGTTCGGGAAGGCGGGAAGCTGGTTGAAATCCGGATGCATGAACGCGAGGTATTCGATGTCCTTCAACTCGCCCGCATCGGGCCAGAAGCGAATCGGCAGATCAGGAATCTGCTCCTTGAATGTATCGCGAAATTCCTGAGCACTACCGATGATCTTGTCCAAGTTGACGATGAGCAGCGCCATGCAGCCTCCAGAGTGACGCCAACGACGACGTGTCACTCTCCAAGATGATAGAGGAGAAGACTGATCAACCCAAATCGCCGGGTCGGCTCGCCTATACCAGAATACAGGTATCGTCTTGCTGATGTTCAGGTGGTGGTAAAGTGAATCGTCGAGAAGTCTGATTCGTTGAACAGCGGTGAACCAAAGTGGACAAAATGAAACCCGTCTTAGAACCGCGTCATGACCTGACGCCGATGGAAATCGACGCCGTCGAAGATCGTTTGTACGAGCACAATAGGGCGGCTACTGGCCGTGACGACGGAGAGGGACTGGGGTTCATAGTCCGGGACGAAGGCGGCAAGACGGTCGGTATCACTGCGGGATATACGTGGGCGGGAATATCCGAGATCAAGCAGATGTGGGTCGATGAGGCGTTTCGAGGCCGGGGATATGGTCGTGCCCTGCTTGATGCGATGATTACCGAGGCTCGGCGGCGGGGCGTGTTACGCATTTGGGTGGCCAGTTATGATTTTCAAGCTCCGGGGATGTATGAGCGGGCGGGCTTCAAACGAATGGCCGAGTTTGAAGGGTGGCCGGAGGGTCGCGTCAACGTGATCCTGTGCAAGACTTTGACATAGTCGAGTTCACCCGAGAGGACGAGCGCGCCCGTCCATATGACCATCACTGACGCGGTCCAGTATCCTAAATATGGTGATGCGTTAGTTCCGCTCATCACTAAACATGGCGGCAAGCAGATTGTTAGACGAGGGAAGGTCGAGGCGCTGGAAGGGCGTCATGATGGAAGCACTACGGCGATTTTCGAGTTTCCCTCAATGGACGTTGTTCATGCCTTTTGGAATTCGCCCGAATACGAACT
This sequence comes from Enhydrobacter aerosaccus, assembly GCA_903915535.1. Classification (GTDB taxonomy): domain Bacteria; phylum Pseudomonadota; class Alphaproteobacteria; order Reyranellales; family Reyranellaceae; genus Reyranella; species Reyranella aerosaccus_C. The sequence continues at coordinate 26,298 of CAIWTJ010000227.1, read as the reverse complement.
GGTGAAGGATTGCGACGCGGAGCCGCCGTCTTGGATATTTGGGCGGTAGTGCAGGCGCTCGAGCTGCGATAGGCTTCCCGCGCGGCAAAGACCGTGGCGCCGATCCTTCGGGTCGGACGCATAAAGGACGTGAGGGGGAAACGACAATGACGGTGTGCCCGGCATGCTGATCTACGTTGCGCGTCGTCTGGCGCTGGCGCTGATCACGTGCGCGGCGATTTCCGTCCTGACCTTCGTCATCATCCGCCTCCCGCCGGGCGATTTCGTCGATGCCTATATCGCCAATCTGGCCGTGGGCGGCAGTTCCGTATCGGCCGACCAGGCCGAGGCCATGCGCCACGAATACGGTCTCGATCGGCCCGTGCCAGTGCAATACGCGCTCTGGATCGTGCGTGTGGTCCAGGGCGATTTCGGCGTCTCGATGGTATGGAAGCGCCCCGTCACCGAAGTGATCGGCGACCGGCTGTGGCTTACCATGGCAGTGTCGATCGCCGCCCTGTTCCTGACCTGGACGATCGCCTTGCCGATCGGGATCTATTCGGCGGCGCGGCAATATTCAATTGGCGACTACATCGCCACGACGCTGGGCTTCATCGGCCTCGCGGTGCCGAATTTCCTGCTGGCGCTGATCCTGATGTATCTTGGCTTCCGTTATCTCGGCCTCAGCGTCGGTGGCCTGTTCTCGCCCGATCTCGCGCAGGCGCCGTGGAGCTGGGCCAAGGCCTGGGATCTCATGGTCCACCTGCCACTGCCGGCCTGCGTGCTGGCTCTGGCAGGCACCGCCCAACTTGTCCGCATCATGCGCGCCAACCTGCTCGATGAGTTGCGCAAACCATATGTCATGACGGCCCGCGCCAAGGGCATCGGCGAGATACGCGTGCTGGTGAAATATCCCGTGCGCGCCGCGCTCAATCCCTTCGTGAGCTCGAGCGCCTATCTCTTTCCCTACCTCGTGTCGGGCAGCATCGTGGTCTCGCTGGTGCTGGGCCTGCCCACCGTCGGACCGCTGTTGTTGCAGGCGCTGGTCGCGCAGGACATGTTCCTGGCCGGCACCATCGTGCTGCTGCTCGGTATCCTCACCGTGCTGGGCACGCTGATCTCCGACCTGTTGCTAATGTGGGTCGAGCCACGCATTCGCCTGCAGGGCCGCGCATGAGCGTCACCGCCACCACCACCAGCGAAGAGCGTTTCGCGCAAGCCACCCAGCTTCAGCTCACCTGGTGGCGGTTCTGCCGCCATCGCCTGGCCCTGATCAGCCTCGGCGTCGTGGCGTTCTTCTACTTGATCGTGATCTTCGCCGACTTCCTGGCGATCGCCGATCCGCATGCCACGGATGCACGGCGCAGCTTCATTCCACCCCAGGGCATCTCGCTGTTCGACGACGGCGCCTGGCGGCCACATGTCAGCGGCCTCAAGGGCGTGCGCGATCCCAAGACCTTCAAGCTCGCTTATGCGCCCGATCCGACGCGCAAGGTGCCGGTCCAGATGTTCGTCCACGGCTACGCCTATAATCTGTTCGGCTTAATTCCGACCGACCTGCACCTGTTCGGCACGGAGAAAGGCCAGGCCATCGACGGCATCTTCCTAATGGGCACCGACCAGTTGGGCCGTGACCTGTTCTCGCGCCTGGTCGTGGCGACGCGCATTTCACTATCGATCGGTCTTGCGGGAGTGGCCTTCAGCCTGATGCTGGGCATCTTGCTGGGCGGCATCTCCGGTCTCTACGGCGGCGTGGTCGACACGGTGATCCAGCGCCTGATCGAAGTGGTGCGTTCGATCCCGACTATTCCGCTCTGGATGGGCCTGGCCGCAGCATTGCCCAACACCTGGAGCGTGACGCAGGTCTACTTCGCGATCACGCTGATCATCTCGCTGGTGAGCTGGACCGAACTGGCGCGCGTGGTGCGCGGCCGCTTCCTGGCGCTGCGCGAAGAAGACTTCGTGATCGCGGCCGAACTCGCAGGCGCCAGCCAGCTGCGCATCATCCTGCGCCACATGCTGCCATCGTTCGCCAGTCATGTGATCGCGGCCGTCAGCCTGGCGCTGCCGGTGATGATCGTGAGCGAGACCTCGCTCAGCTTCCTGGGACTTGGCCTTCGCCCGCCGGCGATCAGCTGGGGCATCCTCCTGCAGGACGCGCAGAACGTGCAGGTGCTGGCCGGCGCGCCGTGGCTGCTGTGCGCGGCGATCCCGGTAATCATCGTCATCCTGGCCTTCAACTTCCTGGGCGACGGCCTGCGCGACGCGGCGGACCCCTATGGTTGATGCTCAGCGCCACGTCTTGTCCGTGCGCGACCTGGTGGTCGACTTTGTCCAGGACACCGGCACGACGCGCGCCCTCGATGGCGTCAGCCTCGATCTCCATGCTGGCCGCGTGCTGGGCGTCGTGGGTGAAAGCGGCTGCGGCAAGAGCCTGACCGCACGGGCCATCCTGCGGCTGGTCGACCGGCCGGGCCGCATTGTGTCAGGCCAGGTGCTGCTCGACCCCGGCGCACCGCGGCAGCAGGAGTTGACGGCGCTAGATCCCAAGGGCGAGGCCGTGCGCGCAGTACGTGGCGGCCGCATCGGACTCATTTTTCAGGAGCCGATGAGTGCGCTCAGCATGCACTACACGATCGGCAACCAGATCATCGAGGCGATCCGCGCGCATGGCGGCCTCGGCAAGGCCGCGGCGCGCGATCGGGCGATCGCCCTGCTGAACGAGGTCGGCATCCCGCGGCCCGAGACTCGCATCGATGCCTATCCATTCCAGTTGAGCGGCGGCTTGCGCCAGCGGGTCGGCATTGCGCTGGCCCTGGCGGCCGACCCCGAGATCCTGATCGCCGACGAGCCGACAACGGCGCTCGACGTCACGACGCAAGCGCAGATCCTGGCGCTGCTGCGCCGCCTGCAGCGCACCAAGGCCATGGCCCTGATGCTGATCACCCACGACATGGGCGTGATCGCCCAGATGGCCGACGACGTGGCCGTGATGTATCTCGGCAAGGTCGTCGAGTTCGCCCCGGTCCAGCAGCTCTTCGCGGCTCCGCGCCATCCCTATACGCGCGCGCTGCTGCGTTCGGTGCCCAACATCCGTGCCGTGCCGCGCGAGCGGCTGGCAACCATCGGCGGCGCCGTCCCGCATCCGGAGTCGCGACCGACAGGCTGCGCCTTCCACCCGCGCTGCCCTGAAGTCATCGCCGGCCGCTGCGCCATTGAGATGCCACCGTCGCTCCTGCCCGACCAGGAGGGCGCGAGCTGCTTCCATGCCGCGGTGGGCGCATGACCGTCCTCACCGTCGATCGCCTCAGCAAGTCCTTCCCGATCAAGAGCGGACTACTGCAACGCGAGACCGGCCGCGTGCGCGCGGTGCAGGACGTGAGCTTCTCGATCGCGCACGGCGAGACATTGGCGCTGGTAGGCGAAAGCGGCTGCGGCAAGACCACCGTCGCGCGCTGTATCCTGCGCGCCTTGCCGCCGACCTCCGGCGCGATCCACTTCTCACCCCAACCCGGTACGACGATCGACCTGGCGCCGCTTTCGCGCAAATCCCTGCGGCCCTTGCGCCGCCACATCCAGATGATCTTCCAGGATCCCTACGCCTCGCTGAACCCGCGCATGATGGTGGGCGACATCATCGCCGAGCCGCTGCTGGTGGCGGGCGTGCCGGCCACCCAGCGCCTGGCGCGCGTGCGCGAACTGCTCGAGCTGGTCGGCCTGCCACCAGCGGCCCGCACGCGCTTTCCCCACGCCTTCAGCGGCGGCCAGCGCCAGCGCATCGGCATCGCCCGCGCCTTGGCGCTCGATCCGACATTGGTGGTGGCGGACGAGCCGGTGTCGGCACTCGACGTCTCGGTGCAGGCCCAGATCATCAACTTGTTGCTCGAGCTGCAGGATCGGCTAGGCCTGTCGATGCTATTCGTCGCGCACGACCTGGGCGTCGTGCGCCATGTCAGCGACAGGGTCGCGGTGATGTATGTCGGCCGCATCGTCGAGGTGGCACCTACGACGTCCCTCTACGGCCGGCCGCGCCACCCCTACACGGAAGCTTTGCTGGCCGCCGTGCCGAAAGCCGATCCCACGCTGCGCGACGGCGCTGTCGTGCCCCGGGGCGAGGTGGCCGATCCGGCCAACCCACCGCCGGGCTGCGCGTTTCATCCGCGCTGTCCGCACGCCGTCGACCGCTGCCGCGTCGAACTGCCGGCGCTGCGGGAGGTCGCGCCGGGCAATTTCAGCGCCTGTCATCGCGCCGAAGAGCTCAGGCTCGCCGGTGTCGTCTAGAAAACAAGGAGGAACCCCATGCGTCCGATCGCGATCGTCGCCCTCGCCGTCTTGCTGGCCAGCACCGCCGCCGCGCAGCAACCCGACCTCAGCCAATCGGGCCTGGTCGGCCAGCTCGAGAACCCGACCCTCGTCACCGACGCGGCGCAATGGCCCAAGCAGTTCCAGGAGGCGCCCGACATGGCCGCCCTGGTGAAAGCGGGCAAGCTGCCGGCGGTCGCCGAGCGCCTGCCCAGCGAACCGATGGTGCTGAAGCCGCTGCGCAGCGTCGGCAAGTACGGCGGCACCTGGCGGCGCGGCTTCCTTGGCCCCGGCGACAGCGAGAACGGCAATCGCCTGCGCTCGGCCGACAAGCTGCTGTTCTGGGATGTGACCGGTACCAAGATCATGCCCAACGTCGCCAAAGGCTGGGAGCAGACGCCGGACGGCAAGCGCACCACGATCTTCCTGCGCAAGGGGATGAAGTGGTCCGACGGCGCACCGTTCACCGCCGACGATTTCGTCTTCTGGTACGAGGACATGTATCAGAACAAGGATCTCATCAAAGCGCCCGCCGCGGAGTTCTCGGTCAAGGGAAAGCCGGGCCGCTTGGTCAAGGTCGACGAGACCACCGTCGCCTTCGAATTCGACGAACCGCATTTCCTGTTTCCCAGCCAACTGGCGGGCGACACCACGGTAGGCGGCGGTCAGTCTCGCCTTCAGTCGGAAGAGCGAGAGCTCGGCCTTTATGCGCCGGCGCACTACCTCAAGAAGTTCCTACCCAAGTACAGCTCGGTCGAAGCGATGAACGCGCAGGCCAAGGCCGCGGGCTTCGACAACTGGGCACAGCACTTCAAGATCAAGTCGGACTGGCGTCTCAATCCCGACGTCCCAACCCTGTCGGCGTGGCGCATGGTCCAGCCGATCAACGGCCAGACCTGGTTGCTCGAGCGCAATCCCTACTTCTGGACCGTCGATACCGCGGGCAACCAGCTGCCCTACATCGACAAGGTCCAACTCACGCTCGCCGAGAATCCGGAGGTCATCAATCTGCGCGCCATCGCCGGCGAGTACGACTACATGGAGCGTTTCATCGATCTCGCCAAACTGCCAGTGTTCCTCGAGAATGCCAAGCGCGGCAAGTACAAGGTCCACCTCGATCCCGGATTCAACGGCGCCGATTCCGAGTTGAAGTTCAACTTCGCCTACAAGGCGGATCCCGAAATCCAGAAATGGTTCGCCAACCGCGACTTCCGCCGCGCCCTGGCGCTCGGCATCGACCGCGAACAGATCAACCAGGCTTTCTTCCTGGGCCTCGCGGTCAACGGTACGCCGATCCCGAGCGACGTCATCCCGCAAAGCCCCGGCAAGGAATGGCGCGATAAATGGGCGGTGCTCGACGTCGCCAAGGCGAATGCCCTGCTCGACAGCATTGGCCTCAAGAAGAAGGACGCCGAGGGCTTCCGTGTGCGCAGCGACAACGGCGAGCGCCTGCGCATCCAGATCGACGTGGTGCAGAGCCTGTCGCCGACCTGGCCGCAACAGACCGAGATGATCGTCCAGCAGTGGCGCGCCATCGGCATCGCCGGCGACATGCGCCTGTTCGAGCGCAGCCTGTTCTACACGCGCGTGCGCAACGACCAGAACCAGATGGTGCTGTTCAGCAACAACGGTTCGGAAAGCCTGTACCTGTACACCGTCCCGGTGATGCCGGTGGATCCGCAGTCGAGCTTCCAGGGTGCGGCCTATGCGCAATGGTACGCCAGCAACGGCGCCTCGGGCACGGCGCCGACCGATCCGGCGCTGCTCAAGGGCTTCGATCTGCTGCGCGGCGCTGCCGGCCAGACCGAGGAGCAGCGAACCGAAACGGCGAAGGAATTGTGGCGCATGCTGGTCGATGAGGTCTGGTCGATCGGGCTGGTCGGCCAGTCTCCTGCCTACATGGGAACACGTGTGGTGAACGAGAAGCTGGAGAATGTGCCGGCCCGCACCTGCACTTCGCAGCACTGCCGCACGCCGTGGAGTGGCCATCCCGAGCAGTGGTTCTACAAATGAGCGATCTCCGCCTTGTCGTGCCGGGCGAGGCACGGATCGGCGAAGGGCCGGTCTGGGCCGCCGATGAACGCGCGCTCTACTGGACGGAGATCCACGGCTTTCGGCTCCATCGTCTCGACACGGTGACGGGTAAGGTCCGCACTTGGCCCGTGAAGGAGAAGGTCGCGAGCTTCGCGCTGTGCGAGGGCGGTGGCTTGGTCGCGTCGCTGCATGGCGGTTTCGCCCTGATCGACCTGGAGAGGAATGAGCTAATCCGTCTGGCCAAACCCTTCGGACCGGAACTCGAAGTCCATCTGAACGACGGGCGCTGCGACCGCTCGGGCCGATGCTTCTGGTCCGGCACGCTACATGAGCCGCGTACCAAGAAAAACGGTGCGCTATTCCGACTGTCGGGCGATGGCACCGCAAAGGAGATGGCAGGCGGGATTATCGCCTCCAACGGCATCGCCTTTTCCCCCGACAATCGTGTGCTGTACTATGCTGACAGCCGCGGCCCGGTCGTGTGGGCGTTCGATCACGATGAAAACACAGGCGCCGTATCCAATCGCCGGCTGTTCGCAAAGGTGCCGGCGGGTGAGGGGCTGCCCGACGGCGCCGCGGTCGATTCTGAGGGTTTTTACTGGAGCGCCCGCTTCTTGGGCCGGCGAATCGTTCGCTACGGAGCCGACGGCAGTATCGACCGAGAGATCCCCATGCCGGTCACCAACGCCACGATGGTGGCGTTCGGCGGACCGGACTTTCGCACGCTCTACATCACGACCGGACGCGGCGCGCTCGATGCGGCGGCGCTGGCTAAAGAGCCCTGGGCAGGTGGCATCTTGGCAATGACGGTGGACGTGCCGGGCTTGCCCGAGCCTAGCTTCCGGCCCGATGCATCACTCTGGGCACGGCCGCGCGAGAGCCTCACCTAGTGCGGTAAAGGCGCCGAAAGCTCTGGCAACCTGTTGGCAGTCAGGGTGATACGCCGGTCTTCCGGTCGCCTCCGGAACGACGCCCGCGAACCCAAGGGCCCCCAACTCCAGCTCCTCGACGAACACGTCGATCTTGTCGGGCACCGACAGGAAGATCCAGAGCGCGACCGCGAGCGTGACGCCGCACAGGACCCAGAAGACGCCGCGCCAGCCGAGCGTCGGTAGCAGGGCCTGCACCGGCACGGTTGTGACCGTGCTCCCGACCGCAGCGATTGCCGTCGAGATGCCGATCACCTGGGCGACGCGGCTGCGCTCGAACCAGTCGGCATTGCCCTTGAGCACCGCCATCAGGCCGGCCGAGATGCCGATGCCCAGCAGGACCCGGCCCAGCGCCAGCCCCGCGAATCCCGGCGACAGCGCGAAGATGGCGAACCCCAGCGCCGCCAGAGCCATCAGCACAACCTGGACGCGCCGCGCGCCGAAGGCGTCGAGCGCGACACCGAGCGGCAGCTGCGTCACGGCATAGGCGGCGAACATGCAGGCGGCCAGCGTCCCCAGCTCTACCGCCGACAGGCCAAGCTCTACGGCCAGAACCGGCCCGACGATCGCCATCACCGTGCGCGCGGCCTGGTTCACGAAGTGCGCCGCGGCGAACGGGAACGTCACTCTCAACAACATTGGGAAACAGTATGGCAGGCATTGAAGTCGCGTGTCGCCTAGGGCCTGCGGCGACGGCGCGACCGGCGGGCGGGCGACAGCACTTCGGCAAAGTAGGCCCGCTCCTCGCACATTCTTTCCTTCAGTATTTCAATGAAGTCCTGCACCAAGCGGTTCTGAGGCCGTTGTCTCGGCTTCAAAATGAAGCTGTGCAGTGCGATCTCCGGCACAAAGCGCCTGATGTGGATCGCGCGGTGCGCAAACTCACGAATCGGGATGGGATTGGCGATGCTGACGCCGATCCCTTCCGACACCAGGGCGTAAATGGCGGCGCTGTACTGGGTTTCCATGATGAGGCGGCGCGGGATGCGGCGCTCTTCGAAGACCCCGTCGATGCGCTTTCGCATGCTGTCATCGACGGTGAAGGAGATGAAAGGCTCGTTGCGAAGGTCTTCGGGGCGAATCGTGGCCTTGGCAGCAAGCGGATGGGCCGGCGGCAGGACGCAAACGCCGGGAAACGTCAGGAGCGGCTCGATGTCGACTTCCGGCACCTCGGAGACGTTCCACGCGAGGCCGACATCGCACTGCTGGGCGGCCGCCCATTGCAGAATGGTGGCGCTCGACCGCACCTGCAGGGAAACGACGGCGGCGGGATAGCGGTCGCGCAATTGGCGGATGGCCGATGGCAGGAAGCTGCCGGTGAAGGAGAAGGTGGCGGCGATGCGCAGGCTGCCGCGGCCGGAGACCTTGATGTCGGTCGCGGCCTGCTTGAGGCTGTCTAGCCCGCCGAACAGGCGCTCCACCTCGGAGTGGAAGGCGCTGCCGTCCGCGGTCGCCAGCAGGCGGCCGGCGCGCCGCTCGAATAGCTGTAGTTCGGTGGAGGCCTCGAGTTCGGCGATCAACCGGCTGACGTTGGGCTGCGAGATGCCCATCGTACGGGCCGCAGTCGTCATCGATCCGCAATCCATGACCGCCCGAAAGGCCGCGATTTGGCGCAAGTTCATGAGGAGACCATATCATTTATGAATAGCCTCGTCGATTTTTGGTATTTGATTGATGACAGACCGTGCGCGAGGATTTGCCCCTTCTTGCAGGGGAGTATGCGCGGGATGATCGCCGACATCGTTTACGTCAACGGCTCGTTCGTTAAGAAGGAAGACGCCAAGGTCAGCGTCTTCGATCACGGCTTCATCTACGGCGACGGCGCCTTCGAGGGGCTGCAGATCGTCAACGGGCACGTCTTCCAGCTTGCCGCCCATCTCGATCGGCTGGAGGACAGCGTTCACTATCTAGGCTTCTCGATGCCCATGACCCAGGCCGAACTGCAGGAACTGATCCTCGAGACGGCGCGGCGCAACAAGATCGACAATGGCTACGTCCGTCCGATCATCACGCGCGGCTCGGGCCCGCTTGGCATACGCAACATGAGCGAGCTCGGCAAACCCACTGTCGTGATCATGTGCCAGTTTGAGAAGATCGAGGCGCGGCGCGCGAAGTGGGACAAGGGAATTACCGCCCAGGTCGTCTCGGTACGCCGGATCCCCGCGGCGAGCATGGATACGCGCGCCAAGACCTGCAACTACATCAACAACATCCTGGCTTACCTGGAGGCGCAGGCCGCCGGCGCGGAGACGGCAATCATGCTCGACGCCGAAGGTAACGTCGCGGAGGCCTATTCGAGCAACCTGTTCGTTGTAAAGGACGGCAAGGTGGTCACGCCAAGCCTGGGCAGCATCCTGAACGGCGTCACGCGGCGCCTGTTGCTGGACCTCTGCCACCAGAACAACCTGCCCGCGACGGAAGGCCGTCTGTCGACCTACGACCTGGTGACCGCCGACGAGGTGTTCGAGTGCGGCACGATGGCGGAGGTGCGGCCGCTGGTCACGATCAACGGCCGGACGATCGGCGGCGGCAAGCCGGGACCGATCACCAAGCAGCTTCACGGGTTGCTGCGTGACATGATGGAATCCGGCAAGCACGGCGAGCCGATCGGCTTGGCCGCCTAATTGCTACGGCAGCTGCAGGGAACGAGGGGGCGCAGATGAAATACGTTTCGACAATCTTGGCCGCGGCACTGTTCGCGGGACTGCAATCCGTTTCTCCCGCGCCTGCCGCCGCCGAGCAGATCCTGCGGATTGGCATTCACGGCGCCGAGGCGGGATCCTTCGATCCGTCGATGTCCGCCGAGACGATCGATAACATCCTCACCGCCTGGATGTATGGCGGTCTCGTCCGCTTTCCGCCGGGCACCATCGATCCCAGCAAGATCGAGCCGGACTTGGCCGAATCCTGGACGCACAGCGATAACGGGCTGGTCTGGACGTTCAAGCTCCGCCCCAACGTTGCCTTCCATCACAACTACGGCAAGCTGGCGGCGGAGGACGTCGTCTATTCGCTGATGCGCGCGTCTACTCCGAAGACGTCGATCTTCGCCAGCGACTTCGCGGCGTTCGAGAAGGTCGAGGCACCCGATCCCGCGACCGTCAGGATCACGCTCAAGCATCCGGTTCCTTCGCTGCTCGCCATCGTAACCGCCCAGCGCGGCGCCCTGATCATCAGCAAGAAGGCCGATGAGGAATCCAAGGGCGAGTACTCCAAGAATCCAGTCGGCACCGGCCCGTTCCAGTTCGAGGAATACAAGGCCAAGCAGTATGTCCGGCTGACGGCCAACCCCGACTATTATCGTGGCCGGCCGAAGATCGACCAGATCTACTATCGCTACATCCCCTCGAACGAGAGCCGTGACCTCGCTTTCCGGGCGGGTGAACTCGACCTCTTCTACGGCCGTAAGGAGCAGAAGTGGGCGGAGCGCATGAAGTCGACGCCCGGCATCATCATCGACGTGTTCGGTCCGGGCGAGCTGCGCCTGATCAACCTCAACGAGTCCATGAAGCCGCTCGACGACATCCGCGTCCGCCAGGCCATCGCCCATGCGATCAACCACGAACAGTTCGTCAAGTTCGTCGGGGCCGACGTGGTCGCGGCCAACCCGTCGGTCGTGCCGATCGGCTATCTCGGCTACACCAAGGACGTGCCGCGCCTGGACTACGACGTCGCCAAGGCCAAGCAGCTTCTCAAAGAGGCGGGCTATCCCAACGGGCTGACGCTGAAGGTCCTGGGGTCCAATCGCTCCTTCGTCGAGCCCTATCAGTTGCTGCAGGCGCAGCTGGCCAAGGCCGGCATCACCATGGACCTGCAATTGATCGAACATCCGGCCTGGCACAGCCAAATCCGCAAGGATCTCAGCCCGATCGTCGTCTATACCGCCGCGCGCTTTCCGATCGCCGATATCTTCCTGACGCAGTTCTTCCATTCGGACAGCGCTATCGGCATGCCCCGCGCCGTGACGAACTTCAGCCACTGCAAGGTGGCGGACAAGGACATCGACGCGGCCAGGATCGAGACCGATCCCGAGAAGCAGCTCAAATACTGGCACGAGGCGCAAAAGAAGATAATCGCCGACGTCTGTGCTATTCCGCTGTTCGACGAGCAGCAGGTGTGGGGGCAGAGCACCAAGCTCGACCTCGGCTACAAGCTCGAGGCGTCGATCAGCTTCGGTCCGATGATCACCGAGAAGACCACCTTCAAATGATGCCGGCGCGGCGGCGCGGGTGAAGGGGGCATGATCCGTTTCATCCTCGGCCGCCTGTTGTCGGCCGTGCCGACGGTGTTCCTGGCGGCATCGGCGGTCTTCTTCTGTGCCCGGATCCTGCCGGGAGATCCCGCGCTTGCCATCCTGGGTGATTCGGCCAGCCAGGAGGCGATCGCCACGATGCGCGAAAAGCTCGGGCTCGATCAGCCGCTGATGACGCAATATGCGCAGTTCCTATCCGGCATCCTGCACGGCGATCTCGGCAACTCGATGATCTCGGGACACTCGGTGCTGGGGGAGGTCGCGGACGTGATCCCCTACACGCTCGAGTTGGCCGTCTTCGCGATCGGCTTCGGTGTGCTTCTCGGCGTGCCGCTGGGCATCGTGGCCGCGCTGCGCAGTGACCGCCTACCGGACTATATCGCCCGCGTGATCTCCCTGGTGGGCCTTTCCTGCCCGGCTTTCTTCATCGGCATCTGCTTCATCCTCGCCTTTTCGATCTACTGGCCGATCTTCCCAGTTATCGGGTCGGGCGACGTTGTTGGGGAGACAGGCCGGCTGAAGGCGCTCATTCCGCCGGGCGTCACTTTGGGGATCACCTTCCTCGCCTTCGTTGCCCGCTCTGCCCGCACGTCGGTTCTGGAGGTCCTGCCGGAGCAGTTCGTGCGGACCGCCCGGATGAAGGGAATCGATGAAGGCAGAGTGATCCTGGGCCACATCCTGCGCAACGCGCTGTTGCCGATCATCACAGTGTCCGGCCTATACTTCGGGATCCTGCTGGGCAATGCCGTCATCACCGAGGTGATCTTCACGCGCCCGGGCCTCGGCAAGCTGATCATCGGCGCGCTGAATTCGCGCGATTACGTGCTGCTCCAGGGATTGACGATCATTTACTGCGTCATCGTCGTGGTCGTGGGTCTCGCTACCGACCTGATCTCCGCCTTCGTCGATCCGCGGCTGAAACTGACATGACGGCCGTTGCGACCGTCGCTGCGGCCATCCGCGCCTATGGCCGCACCCATCGGATCGCGGCCATTGCCGCCGTGCTGCTGATCGTCATCACCGGTCTGGCGATCGCGGCGCCGTGGGTTTCCCCGTATGACTATGCCGAGCAGGATATCGCGAACCGCCTCGCGCCACCGGACGCCGAGCACTGGTTCGGAACCGACAATTACGGGCGAGACATTTTGTCCCGCATCATCTGGGGCGCGCGCATTTCGCTGATGGTCGGCGTCGGTTCGACCCTCCTAGGTCTGATCGTCGGCGGCACGCTCGGCATCATCGGTGGCTATCGCGGCGGGTTGATCGACCTTGCCGTCACGCGGGTCATCGAAGTCCTGCTGGCCTTCCCGAGCTTCGTGCTGTGCCTGCTGGTCGTGGGGCTGCTGGGGCCGGGCGTGCCCAACCTCATCTCCGCGATCGCCGTTTCGCTCGTCCCGAAGTTCGCGCGGGCGGCGCGCACGGGCGCCATGGGCGTGGCCAACAAGGAATTCGTCGAGGCTGCCCGGACCCTCGGTGCGGGCCATATGCGCATCATGGCGTTTCATATCGCCCCCAACGTCATCGGCGATCTCGCGGTCCTGTCATCGTTGTGGACGGCCTACGCGCTTCTGGTCGAGGCCTCCCTGAGCTTCCTCGGCCTCGGTGCGCGTCCGCCGATTCCCACCTTCGGCAGCATCATGATGGAGGGCATGAACGTCCTCCATGAAGCACCGTGGCTCTCCCTCCTGCCCGGTCTCGTGATCTTCGTGATCGTCCTGCTGCTGAACACCGTCGGCGACAGCCTGCGCGATCTCGCCGATCCGCGGATGCGGGAAGTCTAATGGCGCAGCAAACCCCCCTGCTCGAGATCGAGGATCTGAGTGTCGGCGTGCGCATGCAGGGCCGGCAGCTCGGCATTGTGGACAGAGTCAATCTCGCACTGGCGCGCGACCGGACGCTGGCGATCGTGGGCGAGTCCGGCAGCGGCAAAAGCATGCTCGCCATGTCGATCGTCCGGTTGCTGGACGAAGCCAAGCGCTTCGCCGTGTCCGGCAGCATCCGCTTCGATGGGCAGGAGCTTCTGGGGTTGGCCGAGTCCCGCATGCGCGAAATCCGCGGCCGGCACATCTCGGTCATCTTCCAAGACTCGCTCAACGCCCTCAATCCGGTCGTGCCAATCGGCTGCCAGATCGAGGAGGCCATCTCGCGCACGGGGCCGCCGTCGCGCGAGGCCGCACGCCGCGAGATGCTGCGCCTGCTCGACGAGGTGAAAATCCCGTCGCCCGACCGGCGCGCGCTGAACTATCCGCACGAGCTGAGCGGCGGCATGCGGCAGCGCGTGATGATCGCGATGGCGCTGGCTTCCCGACCGCGCCTGATCATCGCCGACGAGCCCACCACCAGCCTCGATGTTACGATCCAGTCGCAAATCCTGTCGCTGCTGCGGGACGTGCGGCGCGAGAACGGCATGTCGATGATCTTCATCAGCCACAATCTTGGCGCGGTGGCGGCGATCGCCGACGACGTCGCCGTGATGTATGCGGGACAGATAGTCGAGACCGGCACGGCAGAGGAGATACTGGCCTCGCCGCGCCATCCGTATACGCGCGGCCTGCTTCTGGCGACGCCGCGCGTCGACCGGCCCAGTGAGTTGAGGCCAATTCCGGGCAATGTCCCGAGGTTCGACGCGATGCCCTCGGCGTGCCGCTTCGCGCCGCGCTGCACAGGGGTGCAGGAGATCTGCACGCAAAAGCCGCCCGCGCCCGCGGAGTTCCGCTCGCCCACGGGGCAGCGGGCCCGTTGCTTCTTTCCGGCAGGGGAGCGCTATGTCGCTTCTGCTTGAAGTTCTCAATCTCCGCAAGAGCTTCGCCGCGTCGCGAACTTTTCTCGCGCCCCGGCGGTACGTGCGCGCGATCGACACGGTCAGCCTTTCCGTAAGCCGGGGCGAAGCCGTGGGGCTGATCGGCGAATCGGGCTGCGGCAAGTCCACTGTCGCGCGCTGCGTCATGGGGTTGGTCCGTCCTGACGCGGGCGAGATCCTGCTCGAAGGGCAGTCGCTCGCGGAGGCGAGACGGCGCAGGAGCGCGCGGACTCACGAGCGACTGCAGATGGTGTTCCAGGACCCCTACAGTTCGCTCAACCCGCGCATGAGCATTGAGGCCATCCTGATGGAGCCCTACCGGATCCAGGGCAAGCTGTCGGCGCGGGAAATGAAGGAGCGGATCCTTAGGCTCCTGGAGGAAGTATCGCTGCCGGCGGATTCGCTCTCGAAATATCCGCAGCATTTCAGCGGCGGGCAGCGTCAGCGCATTTCGATCGCCCGCGCGCTCGCCCTGCAGCCGTCTCTGATCGTCGCCGACGAGCCGCTCTCGGCGCTCGACGTTTCGGTCCAGGCGCAGATCATCCTGCTGATGAAAAAGTTGCAGCTGACGCATGATCTCGGCTTTCTGCTGATCTCGCACGATCTCGGCGTGGTCCGGAATTTCTGCACGCGTGTCGCCGTGATGTATCTCGGCCGCATTGTCGAAGAGGGCAGCGCCCGGCAAGTGCTGGATGAGCCGAGGCATCCCTACACGGTGGCGCTGCGCGAGGCGTCGCTGCCGCCGGACATCTCCGCGCGAGACCGATTGAACAAGATTCAGGGCGAGATTCCCTCGGCACTGGAGCCGCCGACCGGTTGCCATTTCCATCCGCGCTGTCCGCACGCCATGGCGCGCTGCAAGGTGGAAGTTCCCGGCTGGAGCGTGCTGACCGACGGCAGGCGCGTGGCCTGCCATCTTTATCCTCAAGACGCCGCCGTGGCGGCAAAGATTGACCAAGGGTGATGACCATGTATCCCGACCAGAATTCGATCTCGGCGAAGCTCTTCGAGCGTGCCTGCCAGTTCATGCCCGGCGGCAACAGCCGGATCGCGGTCTACCAATCGCCCTATCCGATCTTTATCGCCCAAGCCAATGGGGCGCGCGTCACGGACGTCGACGGCGTCGAGCGCACCGACTTCATCAACAATCAGTCGGCGCTCGTGCACGGGCATTGTTTCGGACCGATTGTCGAGGCCGTGTCGAAGCAGCTGCATCTCGGGGTATCGTTCTCGGGGCCGACGCAGGCCGAGCTAGAACTCGGCCAGTACATGACCGGCCGCGTGAACAGCGTCGAGCGCATCCGATTCACCAACTCCGGCAGCGAGGCCGTGATGTTCGCCGTGAAGGCGGCGCGGGCCTACACCGGCCGTTACAAGATCGCCAAGTGCGAGGGCGCCTATCACGGCTCCTACGACTTCGTGGAGATCAGCCGCGGCAGCGGGCCCGCGACCTGGGGCCCGCGCGAGAATCCCGAGAAGGTGCCCTACACGAAGGGCACGCCGCCCGAGGTTGCCGAAAATGCGGTGGTCTTTCCGTATAACGACGTAGCGCTGGCCGAAGCATTGCTAACGCCGGAAGCGGCCAATCTGGCGGCGATCATCGTCGAGCCGGTGTCGAACCGGACCGGCATGATTCCAGGCCGCCGCGACTTCTTCGACTTTCTGCGCAGCTTCGCCACGCGCCACGGCATCCTGCTGATCTACGACGAAATTATCTCTTTCCGCGTCGGCTTTGGCGGTGCACAGGAGCGCTTTCCCGCACCGGACCTGTCGACCTTCGGCAAGGTCATCGGCGGCGGCTTCCCCGTGGGCGCGGTCGGTGGCCGCGAGGAAGTCATGGAGGTCTTCGATCAGCGTAAGGGCGCGCCGCCGGTGCCGCACACGGGCACCTTCAATGCCAACCCTGTCTCTATGGTCGCGGGTCTCGCGGCATTGACCGCCTTCGATCAGGGGCAGGTGGCTGCTCTCAATCAGCGTGGCGCCACGATCCGCACTGAGATCGGGAAGCTCTTCTCCGAACTCGGAATGGAAGGGCAAGCCTCTGGTACGGGTTCGCTGTTTCGCATTCATTTCCGCGGCAACGAGCTGACGGATCATCGGTCAGCCTATCCCACGAAGCCGCAAGAAGAGGGCCTTCATCGCCTGCACCGGCACTATACGAATCGCGGAATCATGGTGTCGGCGAACTGCAGTGGAAATGTGTCGACCGCGCTTACAGATGCGGACATCGATCATTTCTTGGCCGCGACCCGTGAATCGCTGATCGCAGTCAGGGAGGAGTCGCCGGCGCTTCTGAAGAAAGGCTAGGCATCGGCGAAGGGCTGCTTCTTAACTCGGCTGACGTTCGACTAGTGGCCGTTTTCTGGCTTGAAATCGTCCCCGAACGTTGGATTGATAAGACGGCAAAAGCCTTTTATCACAGCGTTTACTAGAGCTCGCGCGGCCTGTCTCAAAATCAGGTTTCCTCACGGAAGTGTTGGTTCGATTCCGACCGGGGGCACCATCGTTGTGCGACTGCGGCGTTGTGACAGCCCCTCGCACATTGTCTCGCATCCCTCCGGCTTTGCGCTTAAGCTCGCTCCAACACGCCCACACATAAGGGCGATAGCCGGTCGCGCTCCGCACGATCGGTATGGGACAGGGAAACGCTGCGAGGGCCTATGTCGGCACTCCTCGACGTGAGAAATCTTCACACCGAGTTTCGAACCGGTGCCGGAGTCGTGCGCGCCGTCGATGGCGTGTCCTACACGGTAGACCCGGGAGAGACCGTCGCCATCGTGGGCGAAAGCGGGTCGGGCAAGTCCGTCGGCGCGATGTCGATCCTGCGCCTGATTCCCGATCCGCCCGGCCGCATCACCGAGGGCCAGATCCTGTTCGCCGGCCGCGACCTGGTCGGCCTCTCGCCCGACGAGATGCGCAAGGTGCGCGGCGGCGAGATCGGCATGGTGTTCCAGGAACCGATGACCTCGCTCAATCCGGTGCTGACCATCGGCCGGCAGATCACCGAGACCCTGGAGCAGCATCGCGGCGCCGACAGGGCGACGGCGGACCGACGCGCCGTCGAACTCCTGTCGCTGGTCGGCATCTCCGACCCGGAGCGCCGGCTGCGCCAGTATCCTCACCAGCTCTCGGGCGGCATGCGCCAGCGCATCATGATCGCCGTGGCGCTGACCTGCGAGCCGAAGCTGATCATCGCCGACGAGCCGACCACCGCACTCGACGTCACCATCCAGGCGCAGATCCTCGAGCTGATGGCCGAGCTCACGCGCCGGCTCAACGTCGCGCTGGTCATCATCACGCACAATCTCGGCGTGGTCGCGCGCTACGCCCAGCGGGTCAACGTCATGTATGCCGGCCGCCTGGTCGAGAGCGGCCCGGCCGCGGCGGTCTACGGCGACCCGCGTCATCCCTACACGATGGCGCTGCTGCGCTCGGTGCCGCGGCTCGACAAGCCACGCCAGGCGCGCCTGGATCCGGTCGATGGCCAGCCGCCCGACCTGATGCGGCTCGACGGCGGCTGCGCCTTCCGCCCGCGTTGCCGATTTGCGATCGCGGTGTGCGCCACGTCCAGGCCTGCGCTGGAGCCGGCGGGTACGGCCGGTCATATGTCGGCCTGCTTCCGTCGCGACGAAATCGCGGCCGCTCCGGTGGCTGCATGACCGGCGCCGCTGTCGCCGCGCGTCCGCTGCTCGAGGTCAGGGGACTGCACATGCATTTCCCGATCTCCGAGGGCGTGCTGCTGCGGCGCCAGATCGGTGAGGTGAAAGCGATCGATGGCGTCGACTTCAGCGTTCAGCGTGGCGAAACGTTGGGGCTGGTGGGCGAGAGCGGCTGCGGCAAGACCACGACCGGCCGCTGCATCCTCCAGCTCGAGAAGCCGACGGCAGGCTCGATCTTCTATGATGGCGTCGACATCAACACGCTGTCGCGCCCGGAAATGCTCGCGCTGCGCCGGCGCATCCAGGTGATCTTCCAGGATCCCTACAGCTCGCTCAATCCGCGCATGAAGGTGGGCGACATCATCGGCGAGCCGATCAAGGTCCATGGGCTGGTGCCCGATGCCGGCAAGCGCATTGCGCGGGTGCGTGAGCTCCTGTCGGTGTGCGGTCTCGATCCGAGCTTCGCCGACCGCTATCCGCACGAGATGTCCGGCGGGCAGCGACAGCGGGTCGGGATTGCACGCGCATTGGCGTTGGAGCCGGAATTCATCGTCTGCGACGAGGCGGTCTCGGCGCTCGATGTGTCGATCCAGGCGCAGGTCATCAACCTGCTGGAGGACCTGCGCGAGCGCTTCGGTCTAACGTATCTCTTTATTGCCCACGACCTGTCGGTGGTTCGTCACCTCTGCCAGCGGGTCGCGGTGATGTATCTCGGCCGCGTCGTCGAATTGGCCGACTGCGACGAGCTCTTCGACAATCCGATGCACCCCTATACACGCGCCCTGCTGGCCGCCGTCCCGGTGCCGGATCCTGCGATCGAGGCCGGGCGCGCTTTCCAGCCGGTGCGCGGCGAGGTGCCGAGCCCGATCAATCCGCCGTCCGGCTGTGTCTTCCATCCGCGCTGCACGATGGCCGTCGAGAGCTGCCGCCAGGCGCGGCCTGAATTGCGCGAATTGCGGCCCGGCCACTGGGTGGCCTGCAGCCAGGTGAACTGAACGAGCGAGATTAAGAAGACGAAAGCCACAGGGAGGCGATCATGAAGACGCGTACCGGAGTGCTGACGGCAGGTCTGTCGATTGTGCTAACGGCCGCTTTGGCGGCAGCGCCGGCGATGGCGCAAACGCCCAAGAAGGGTGGCACGCTCACTTACATGATCCCGGCCGATGCGCCTCCGAGTCTCGACGGGCACAAGGAGAACACGTTTGCCACGCTGCATGCCACGGCGCCGTTCTACAGCACCCTGATCGCGATCAATCCCGACAATCCCGCGTCGTCGACGGACTTCGTCTGCGATCTCTGCACGGAGATGCCCAAGCCCACCGACGACGGCAAGACCTACACGTTCAAGATTCGCAAGGGCGTGAAGTTCCACGATGGCACGCCGCTCACGGCCGCCGACGTGGCGCTGAGCTGGCAGTACATCGTACATCCGCCGAAAGGCGTATCGAGCGCCCGCGAGAGCTACATGGTCATGGTCGACACGGTGACGAGCCCCGATCCAGAGACCGTGGTGTTCAAGCTGAAGTTCGCCACCGGCGCCTTCCTGCCGGCGCTCTCGGATCCCTACGCCTACATTTACAAGAAGGAAACGCTGGAGAAGGATCCCACGTGGTTCGAGAAGAACGTCATGGGCTCCGGACCGTTCAAGTTCTCGGCTTACGAGACCGGCCAGTCGATGAAGGGCGTGCGCAATCCCGACTACTACCACGCGGGCCAGCCGTATCTTGACGGCTTCACCGCCATCTTCGCGGCCAAGCAATCCGTCCGCGTCGATGCCATTCGTGCCGACCGGGCCGCCACCGAGTTCCGCGGCATGCCGCCGTCGGCGCGCGACGAGCTGGTCAAGGAGCTGGGCGACAAGGTCACGGTTCAGACCGGCGACTGGAACTGCGTCAACCTGCTGACACCCAATCAGAAGAAGAAACCGTTCGACGATGTCCGCGTGCGGCGCGCGATGGCGCTCGCCATCGATCCCTGGAAGGGTGCGCCGGCACTCAGCAAGATCGCGACCGTCCACACGGTGGGCGGCCTGGTGTTCCCCGGCTCGCCGCTGGCGGCGACCAAGGAAGAGCTGCAGAAGATCGTGGGCTTCGGCCCCGACATCGAGAAATCCCGCGCCGAGGCCCGCAAGCTCCTGAAGGAAGCCGGCGCCGAGGGGCTGAAGTTCGAGCTGATGAATCGCAACGTCGACCAGCCCTACAAGTTCGTCGCCACCTGGGCGATCGACGAATGGAGCAAGATCGGTCTCAAGGTGACACAGAAAGTGCTGCCCACCGGCCCGTTCTACGACGCACTGCGCAGCGGCGGCTTCGAGGTGGCCGTCGAGTTCAATTGCCAGAACATGGTCAACCCGCTGCTCGACGTTGCCAAGGTCCTGCCGCGCTCGGTCTATCCGGAGAACTACGGCGGTTACGAAGATCCCAAGCTCATCGAGCTCTACGACACGATGCTGAAGGAACCTGACCCCGCCAAGCAGCGCGAGAAGATGCGGGCGTTCGAGACCTACGCGCTCGACACCCAGGTCGACACCATCATGACGCCGTGGTGGGAGCGCATCATCGTCCACCGCTCCTACATGAAGGGCTGGAAGATCAGCCCCAGTCACTACCTCAACCTCAACCTGGCCAACATCTGGCTGGACAAGTAGGGAGCGCAGGCTGGGCCGGACGCGCGCATGTACCGCTACATCCTGAACCGCCTGCTGCTGTCGATCCCGACCCTGATCGGGGCGGCGGCGCTGGTGTTCATCCTGATGCGCATGATCCCGGGCGACATCTGCGTCGTGCGGCTGGGCTCGGGCGGCTCGATCAATCCCGCGTCCGTCGCGAACTGTCATGCCCAGCTCGGACTCGATCGCTCGCTGTTTCTGCAGTTCGTCGACTTCATCGTGGGTTTCGCCGCCGGCGACTTCGGGACGTCGATGTGGTCGGGCAAGCCGGTCATCCAGGAGATCGCCACGCGTATCCCGGTGTCTCTGGAGATCGCCCTGCTCGCCACGATCGTGGCCGTACTGATCGCCATCCCGCTCGGCACGATCTCGGCCCTGCACCAGAACAGCTGGCTCGACCATGTCGTGCGGACCGTGGCGATCGCGGGCATCGCCACGCCGTCGTTCTGGCTTGGCATCATGTCGATCCTGATGGTGCTCGAGGTCTCGCATCTCGTCACCGGCGCTCCGTGGATGCCGCCGATCGACTATGTCTCGCTGTGGGACGATCCGCTGCGCAACCTGTCGATCGTGATTCTGCCCGCCGTCACCATCGGCTATCGCTATTCGGCCGTGACCATGCGCATGACGCGTTCGGCCATGCTCGAGGTGCTGCGCGAGGACTACATCCGCACCGCGCGCGCCAAGGGCCTGGTCGAGCATCTCGTGGTTAACCGCCACGCCCTGCAGAACGCCTTGCTCCCGGTGGTGACGCTGATCGGCATTGAGTTCGCCTTCCTGATCGGCGGGCTCGTCGTCACCGAACAGGTGTTCAACCTGAACGGCATCGGCCGGCTGTTCGTGCTGGCGGTGCAGAATCAGGACTATACGCTGACGCAGGCCCTGGTGATGCTGACGGTCGCGATCTTCGTCGTCACCAACCTCGTGGTCGACGTTCTGTACGCGTGGCTCGACCCGCGCATCCGGTTCGGATGAGGACAGCGCTGCCATGACCGCGATCGCCAACGATCCTCCCGAGATCCGCCGTTCCTGGACGCAGGCTGCGCGCCTGTTCGTTCGCCGCCAGCCGCTCGGCACCTTCGGGCTGGTGATCGTCGTGGTGGCGGCCATCGCGGGCCTCTCGGCGGAATGGATCGCGCCCTACAGCCCTACCGCCAACGACTTCGCCGCCATGACCGAGCCGCCCAGCCTGGCGCATTGGCTGGGCACCGATCAGTTCGGCCGGGACCTGCTGTCGCGCATCATCTATGGCGCGCGGACAGCGTTGATCATCGGCTTCGTCTCGGCCTTCGTGGGCGGCTTTGCCGGTCTCGTGCTCGGTGTCGGCAGTGCCTATTTCGGCGGCTGGATCGATCTTGTCCTGCAGCGGGTGATGGACATCCTGATGGCGTTCCCGCTTATCATCATGGCGCTCGCGGTCGTTGCCATATTCGGTACCGGCGTCCAGAACGTGATCGCTGCGATCACCATTCCCCTGATCCCGCGTTGCGCGCGCGTGGTGCGCGCGAGCGCGCTCGCGATTCGCGAGGTACCCTATATCGACGCCGCGCGGACCAGCGGCTTCGGTCATGCGCGCATCATCCTGCGTCACATGGTGCCCAACGTGGTGGCGCCGTTCCTGATCATGCTGACGGCGTTCGTGGGCCAGGCCATCCTGGCCGAGGCGTCGCTGTCCTATCTCGGCCTCGGCGTGCAGGAGCCGACTCCCGCCTGGGGCCTGATGCTGCAGGGCGGCGCGGAGGAATACGCCTCGACCGCGCCGTGGATTGCGATCTTCCCGGGTATCGCCATCGCGCTCACGGTGTTCGGCTTCAGCCTGTTCGGCGACGCGCTGCGCGACGCCATCGATCCCAAGCTGCGCGAGCGCTGATCGTCACGCCGAGCGCAAGCCGCTCGGCGTGGTCAGTCGCGATGCGATCTTTCGGTCGGGCGCGCCTTACTCGGCGGCCTGAGGCAGATCCAATGTCGCCAGCACCTTCGGCGGCGACATCGGCAGGCTGTAGAAGCGACGGCCGAGCGCGTTGTAGATCGCGTTCGAGACGGCCCCGAGGGGCGGCACCAGCGGCACCTCGCCGACGCCACGCACGCCCTGCGGATGCTTGGGATTCGGCACCTCGATGATCACCGAGTCGAGCATCGGCAGGTCGGAACTGACCGGCATGCGGTAGTCGAGGAAGCTCGGATTATCGAGCTTGCCGTTCTTGTCGAAGATGTACTCCTCGCTCAGCGCCCAGCCGATGCCCTGGGCCGCGCCGCCCTGCATCTGGCCTTCGACATAGCTCGGATGGATGGCGCGGCCGACGTCCTGGAAGGACGTGTAGCGCAGCACCCGCACGATGCCGAGAGCCACGTCTACCTCGACGTCGCAGAGATGCGTAGCGAAGCCGCCTTCGGCGCCCGTGGTGTTGAGTTGCTTGCCGGCGCCGATCGGTCCGCCGGTTGCAGAGGCCTGGGCCGCGATCTGGCCGAGGCTCAGCGGCTCGAACTTGCCGGCATTGGCGCCGGCGGGACGGGCCTCGCCGTTCTCCCACACGACCGCCTCGGGATCGATCTTCCAGATCTTGGCGGCGCGTTCCTTCAGGATCGTGATGACGTTCTCCGTCGACTGCGTGACCACCATCGCCGAGGCGTAGGTGACGCGGCTGCCGCCGGTGAGGTTGCTGAAGCCGATGACACTGGTGTCGCCGATCAGCACTGACACCTTCTTGTAGTCGATGCCCAGGATCTCGGCGGTGATGTTGGCCGTGGAGGCGCGTGAGCCGCCGATGTCGGGATGGCCCGTGATCACCACCACGGTGCCGTCTTCGTTGATGTTGACCTGGGCGCTCGACTCGCCGCCGGCATTGAACCAAAAGCCCGAGGCCACGCCGCGGCCGTAGACCTTGCCGTCCTTGGGCTTGGGCAACGGCGTCTTGTAGTGCGCGTGCTTGGCCGCCTCCTCGATGGTCTCGACGAAGCCGATGCGCGGGAACACCGGGCCGTGCGCGGCCTTGGTGCCCATCCGGGCGGCGTTCTTCAGCCGCAACTGCAGCGGATCCATCTTCAGCGCTTCGGCGATCTCGTCCATCACGCATTCGACGCCATAGGCGCCGATCGGCGCACCCGGAGCGCGGTAGGCCGCGACCTTCGAGCGGTTGGAGACGACGTCGAACCCTTCGGAGTAGACGTTCGGGATGTTGTAGGGCGCGAAGGCGCAGCCCGCGGCGCCGCGGATCGGCGAACCGGGGAAGGCGCCGGCCTGCAGGCAGAAGGTGCCGCGCGCGGCAACCAGCGTGCCGTCTTTCATCGCGCCGATCTTGATCTTGCTGTAGGAGCCCGACGTCGGGCCGGAGGCGTGGAACACCTCGGTGCGGGTCATCACCATTTTGACCGGGCGGCCGGTCTTCTTGGCCAGCACCAGCGCCAGCGGCTCGAGATAGATGATGGTCTTGCCGCCGAAGCCGCCGCCGATCTCGGCAGGAATGGCGCGGATGTCGTTCTGCGGGATGCCCGTCAGGTAGGCGCACATCGCCCGGACCATGAACTGGCCCTGGCTCGAACTCCAGATCGTGGCCTTGCCGTCGGAGACGCTGACGAGGCAGGCGTGCGGCTCGATATAGCCCTGGTGCACGGGCTGGGTGCGGAAGGTGCGCTCGATGACGACGTCGGCCTTGGCGAAGCCCGCATCGACGTCACCCAGCTTGTGCTCGAGGGTTCCGGAGATGTTGGAGGGCTTGCCCTCGAACTTGACGAAGTCGTGCAGCACCGGCGCGCCCGGCTTCATCGCCTCCTCGACGTCGATCACGAAGGGCAGAACCTCGTATTCGACCTCGATCAGCTTGCAGGCTTCCGCCGCGATCTTCTCGGTGGTGGCGGCGACGGCGGCGACGGGATGTCCGGCGAACAGCGCTTTCTCGCGCGCCATGACGTTGCGGCACATCCAGCGCATGTCCTGAATGCCCAGCATCACCGACTTGTCGAGCGGGAAGTCGACGATGTCCTTTGCAGTGATGACCGCCTTCACGCCGGGATGGGCTTCGGCCTTCTTGGTGTTGATCGACTTGATCTTCGCATGCGGATGCGGGCTGCGCAGGACCTTGCCCCAGATCATGCCGGGCATCGTGGTGTCGGCGGCATAGGCCGCGCGTCCCGTCACCTTGTCGGCGCCGTCCGGACGGATGGTGCGCTGGCCGATCCACTTGTTGTCGTTGGCGCCGGTGCTTTCCTTGGTGCTCATCGTGCGGCTCCCCTCATGTCGGCGGCGGTGTCCATCACTGCGCGGATGATCTTGTCGTAACCCGTGCAGCGGCACAGGTTGCCGGCAAGCCAGAATCGAACGTCATGCTCGGTCGGGTTCGGATTGCGCTCGAGCAGCGACTTCGCCGCCATCAGCACGCCCGGCGTGCAGATGCCGCACTGAAGGGCGGCCTGCTCCAGGAACTTCTGCTGCAACGGATGCAGCGTCTCGCCCTTGGCCATACCCTCGATGGTGCCGATCTCCTGGCCCTCGGCCTCGGCCGCGAGCATCAGGCACGAACAGACGATGCGTCCGTTCACGGTGATGGTGCAGGCGCCGCAATCGCCGGAGCCGCAGCCTTCCTTGCTGCCGGTGAGGCCGAGCGGGCCGCGCAGGACGTCGAGCATGCTCTGTTCGGCGTCGCACAGGAATTCCTGCGGCTCGCCGTTGATGGTCGTGGAGACGTGAAGCTTTGCCATGATCCTATTTCCTTCCCGCGCGTTCGGCCGCGATGGTCGCCGTGCGCGTCAGCAGAACGCCCGCAACCTTGGTGCGGTAGGCGATGGTGCCGCGCTTGTCGTCGATCGGCCGGCAGGCGGCGCTGCAGGCAGCGGCTGCCTTGGCGAGCGCCGCCTCGTCCAGCTTCGAGCCGACCACCTTCGATCCGATGAGGGCCTTGGCCGCGTCAGCAACCAGCAGCACCGTCGGCGCCACGGCGCCGAGGCCGACGCGCGCGGCGGTGCAAATGCCCTTGTCGATGGTCAGACTGACGCCGCAGCCCACCACGGCGATGTCCATCTCGGTGCGCGGGATCATGCGCAAGTAGGCGTCGCTCGAGCCCTTGGGCCGCGCCGGCAGCGTGAAGCTGACGACGATCTCGCCGGGGGCGAGGTTGAGGCGGCCGGGTCCCTTGGGCACGGCTTCGACCGGAAGCTCGCGCCGTCCGGTCGGGCCCTGGATGGTGACGGTGGCTCCCGCGGCGACCATGGCCGGCACGCTGTCGCCCGCCGGGGAGCCGTTGCAGAGGTTGCCGCCTGCCGTGGCGCGGCCCTGGATCTGGGTCGAGCCGATCAGGTTCGCAGCCTCGACCACGCCCGGCCAGATCTTGCTGAGCTTGGGATGCTCGCGCAGCACCGCGCCCGAAACGGCGGCGCCGATCCGGAAGCCGCCACCGGCGGTTTCCTCGATCGTGGTCATCTCGGCGATCTTCTTGATGTCGACGATGATACCTGGCCGCACCGTGCCGGCGCGCATCTGCACCAGCAGGTCGGTGCCGCCCGCGAGGATGCGCGCGTTGCCGGCGCCAGCGTGAAAGGCACGCACAGCCTCATCCAGCGTCCGTGGCGCCAAATACTCTATATCCGTCATGATCACCCTTTCCGTCCCTTGGCCGTCCCTGGGATCGTCGGCGGGTTGTTCCGCGAGAGGCGGGAACGTTGCGCGCCGTCGAGACCGGCTG
>CAIWTJ010000226.1 GCA_903915535.1 Enhydrobacter aerosaccus | reverse complement strand
GATGCGATGACCGGGGAAGTAGTTGTTGTAGTTGTCGTCCTTCGTGATGCTCGCGTCCTTGATCTGCGCGGGCGTGAGCTTGTCGAACGGCACGTAGCCGACCAGCAGCGCATAGATGTAGTCCGCTCCGCCGTCGCGCGCCTTGACGATGACGCTGAGGTCGGGCGGCGCCTTGCCGCCGTTGGCGGCGGCCGCGGCGAGGTCGTTCGCGAACGGCTTCTTGAAGCGATCCGACAGACGCGCCGGACGATCGATCGCGGCGCCATCGTCGCCGAGGTCGGGCACCTGGATGTCGGCGATCAGGCCCTTCACCTGGTTCTCGGTCAGGCCGAGATCCTGGAGGTTGCGGTAGGACAGCAGGCTGAGCGAATGGCACGCCGCGCAGACTTCCTTGTAGACCTGGTAACCGCGCTGGGCGGCGGCGCGGTCGTAGGTGCCGAACGGGCCGTGGAAGTGCCAGTGCTGCTCCGGCAGCTTGATCTCGGTCTCGGCGGCGACGCCCAGCACGCCGCAGCCCAGCGCCGCGACGGCGATCGCGCCGGTAATGAACGACTTCTTGAACAGCTTACGCATGGCGATTACCCCGCCTTCTTGACGAGCACCGCGTCGGCGATGCTGGGTGGCAACGGCAGGGGCCGTTCGATCTTGCCGAGAACCGGCAGCAGGATCAGGAAGTGGAAGAAGTAGTAGAACGTGCCGAGGCGGCTGATCGGCACGTACCAGCCTTCCGGCGGATGGGCGCCGCAGATGCCGAGCACGATGACGTCGAACACCAGCACGAACACGAACCACTTGTAGACCGGCCGGAACTTGCACGAGCGCACGCGGCTGGTGTCGAGCCAGGGCAGCACGAACAGCACGGCGATCGCGCCGAACATGGCGAGCACGCCCAGCAGCTTGTCTGGGATCGCGCGCAGGATCGCGTAGAACGGCAGCAGGTACCATTCAGGCACGATCTCGTTCGGCGTCACCAGCGGGTTGGCCGGAACGTAGTTGACCGTCTCGCCCAGCGCGTTCGGCAGGAAGAACACGAAGGCGGCGTAGAAGATCAGGAACACCAAGACGCCGAAGCCGTCCTTCATCGTATAGTACGGATGGAACGGTACAGTGTCCTGCGGGCCCTTCGGATCGATGCCGAGCGGGTTGTTCGAGCCGTGCACATGCAGCGCCACGACGTGAAGCGCCACGACCGCGACAATGATGAACGGCAGCAGGTAATGCAGCGCGAAGAAACGATTGAGCGTCGGGTTGTCGACGGCGAAGCCGCCCCACAGCCAAGTCACCACCGACTCGCCCACGACAGGGATCGCCGAGAACAGATTGGTAATGACGGTCGCACCCCAAAAACTCATCTGCCCCCACGGCAGGACATAACCGAGGAAGGCGGTCGCCATCATCAGGAGCAGGATGACCACGCCCAGGATCCAGAGCAGTTCGCGCGGCGCTTTGTAGGAGCCGTAGTAGAGGCCGCGGAAGATGTGGACATAGACGGCGGCGAAGAAGAACGACGCGCCGGTCATGTGCATGTAGCGGATCAGCCAGCCCGACGGCACGTCGCGCATGATGCGCTCGACCGAGGCGAAGGCCAGATCGGCGTGGGGCGTGTAGTTCATCGCCAGCACGATGCCGGTGACGATCATCAGCACCAGCATCACGGTGGCGATCGCGCCGAAGTTCCAGAAGTAGTTGAAATTCCGCGGCGTCGGGAAGGTGTGATATTCCTTCTCGATGTAGCTGAAGATCGGCAGCCGGTAGTCGATCCAGGCGACTACCTTGTTCTTGAAGACCGGCTGAGCGCCGTGAGACGAGGCCATCGATTACTCCTGGCGTCAGCCGATTTTGACGAGTGTGTCGGACGAGAAGAGATAGTCCGGAACCGCGAGATTCTTGGGCGCCGGTCCTTTGCGGATGCGTCCCGAGGTGTCGTACTGCGAGCCATGGCACGGGCAGAACCAGCCGCCGTACTCGCCGCGCGGATCGCCCTGCTTGGTGCCGAGCGGCACGCAGCCGAGATGGGTGCAGACGCCGACCACGATCAGCCACTCCGGCCGCGCCTTCTTGGCGGTGTCGGTGACGCGCATCTTGTCGGTCTCGGGATCGGGCAGCTCGGCGATCTTCACCGCCTCGGCTTCCTTGATCTCCTCCGGCGTGCGGTGACGGATGAACACGGGCTTGCCGCGCCACTTCACCGTGATCGCCTGGCCGACCGCGATCGCCTTCACGTTCACCTCGACCGAGGAGAGCGCCAGCGTATCTGCGGCAGGATTGAGGTTGTTGATGAAGGGCCATGCCGTGGCAATCGCACCGACGGCAGCCATGGCGCCCGAGGCAACCATGAGGAAGTCGCGCCGGTTCGGATCGCCGTGAGCGCCGGCCGGAATACTGGAAGAAGCCATACTTGTATCGTCCCCTTGTCGCCGGGCAATAGACTGAAAAGCCACGCTTTATTCAAGGCTTCTTCGGTCGCAGATTGAGTATTAATCGAGGATCGACCCGACCCGGCCAAACTGCGACAGCGCGCCGCATCAGGGCCTTCCGCGTCGTGGTGTGAGGGGGGATCAGAAGACCATGCGCATCGCCCTTTTCGAGCCCGATATTCCGCAGAATCTCGGCGCCTTCATCCGTTTGTCGGCCGGACTCGCCGTTCCGCTGGAAATCATCGAGCCCTGCGGCTTCCCGCTCGACGACAAGCGCATCCGCCGCGCCGCCATGGACTATTACGACCTCGCAAAGATCACCCGGCACGCCTCCTGGGCCGCTTTTTCCCGGGACCGCGCGCCCGGCCGGCTGGTTCTGCTGACGACCAAGGGGGCCCAGACCTTCCCGGACGTCGTTTTCGAGCCTTCCGACACACTTCTGCTTGGCCGCGAGAGCGCGGGCGCCCCGGAGGAAGTCCACGCCGCGGCCGGGCTCAGGCTGCGCGTCCCGCTGCAGAAAGGCGCCCGCTCGCTCAATGTCGCCTTGGCGGCATCGATGGTATTGAGCGAGGCCCTGCGCCAGACCTCGGGATTCAAGCTCCTCTCATGACCGACATCGCCCCCCGCAAACACATCACGCGCGCCTGGTTCGAAGGCCTGCGCGACCGCATCTGCGCCGAATTCGAGAAGATCGAAGGCGAGCTCACCGGAACCCACAGCGACCTGCCCCCCGGCAAGTTCGAGCGCACCGCCTGGCAGCGCCCGCGCGAAGCCAACGGTGAGGACCGCGGCGGTGGCGTGATGTCGGTGATGCGGGGCCGGGTCTTCGAGAAGGTCGGCGTCAACGTCTCGACCGTGTTCGGCGAATTCAGCCCGGAGTTCCGCAAGCAGATTCCCGGCGCCGACCAGGATCCGCGCTTTCATGCCTCCGGCATCTCCCTGGTGGCCCACATGCGCTCGCCCAGGGTGCCAGCGGTCCACATGAACACGCGCTTCATCGTCACCACCAAGTCGTGGTTCGGCGGCGGCGGCGATCTCACGCCCATGGTGCCGAACGAAGAAGACACGCGCGCCTTCCACGACGCCTTCAAGGCCGCGTGCGACGCACACGACGCCGGCTACTATCCGCGCTTCAAGAAATGGTGCGACGAATACTTCTATCTGCCGCACCGCAGCGAAGCGCGCGGCGTCGGCGGCATCTTCTACGATTATCTCGAGAACGACTTCGACAAGGACTTCGCCTTCACGCGCGACGTGGGCGAATCGTTCCTCAAGGTATATCCCGCGATCGTGCGCAAACACATGAACGCGCCGTGGACACCGGCCGAGCGTGAGCACCAGCTCGTGCGCCGCGGCCGCTACGTCGAGTTCAACCTGCTCCACGACCGCGGCACCAAGTTCGGCCTCATGACCGGCGGCAACGTCGAGGCGATCCTGATGTCGCTGCCGCCCGAGGCGCGCTGGCCCTGACGCCGGCGGGGACGGCCCGCTAGCCCACCCGCACTAGCCCCTTGGGCGAGGCGCTGAGATTGACGAGTTCACGCTCAGCGTAATGCATGCGCCACGTCAACATCTTCTGGGTCATCGCCAGCATGACGGCGGCATAAGCCGGATCGCCCGAGCGATCGCGAAGTTCGGCGGGATCTTCCTGCAGATCGAAAAGGAGCGGCGGGAGGGTCTGGAAATGGACGTACTTGTAACGATCGGTGCGCAGCACACTGAGATCGCAGGTGCGATAGTCCATGCCGAGCGTCCAACGGTTCGGCACCAGAAAGCCGCCACGGACGGCAAACTCGAAGTGCACCGCGTCGCGCCCAGTCTCGTCTGAACCGCGAACGACCGGCAGCAGCGAGATCCCGTCGCACGTGTGAGGCACCTCGATCCCGGTCCACTCGAGAATGGTCGGCAACACGTCGATGCTTTCGGTGAGACCCTCGACGATCCGCCCGCGCGTGGCATTTGCTTCCGGGCGGGGGTCCACGACGATCAGCGGGACATGATAGCTCTGGTCGTAGAAGCCCATCTTGCCGAGCATATAATGGTCGCCCAACTGTTCGCCGTGATCGCTGGTGAACACGATCAGCGTGCTGTCGAGCTCGCCGCGCTCGGCCAGGACATCGAGGACGCGTCCGATCTGGGCGTCCGCCTCCTCTATCAATCCGGCGTAGGCCTGGCGCAAATGGCGCAATTCCCGATCGGTCAGCCCGGCGGGCCGGCCCTTGCCGCCGACCATGTAGCTGCCGAGGTCCTGGGTCGACAGAACCTGCTGCATGTAGGGATGGCCACCCGCTTCGTCTTCGGGCGTTGCAGCCCGGACCGGTGCGGGAATTCGGTCCAGCGGCACCGAATCGTGAAAGGGCGCGGGCGCGGCAAACGGCGGATGCGGGCGATAAAGGCCGAAGTGCAGCATCCACGGCTCGCTGGTCGGACGGCCCCGCAGATATTCGACCGCGCTTTCGGCAAGCCATGCGGAATCCGACAATTCGGCCTCGACGACGGTTGGCGTTCCATCGGGCCGCGCCGCGCCCGATTGCGCGCGCCATAGATCGTCGGAGGTCTTGCCATCATGACGAGGCGCTCGGCTCTTCACCCATCCCGCGTAATTGCAGGCTGCCTCGGTCCGGCTACGCTGCTCGTCGAGCTGGACGATTACACGCCAGGAATCGGCGATGTCGCCGTTGGTACGGAAGCGAAAATCGGCAGGCGACAGGCCACGCGGATCCGGCGTCGTCGTCGAATAGCCGACCAGCGCCGGGTCGTATCCCGCGCGGCGCAGCATGCGCGCCATGTGGTCATGACGGGCGTCGAGAGGCACGCCGTTGTAAACGACGCGGTGATTCATCACGTACTTGCCGGTCTGTAGTGACGTGCGGGCCGGACCGCAGGGCGCGCCCTGCGCGAAGTGCCGCGCGAAGGTCATGCCCCGGCGCGCCAGCGCGTCGAGCCGCGGCGTCTTCACCCATGAATTCCCGTATCGGCCAAGGCAGTCGCCACGCCACTGGTCGACGACGATCAAGAGAACGTTCTTCGGGCGGTCGGTCATGTCGGCTCACACGGCAGGAGGGGGATCGGCGCGGCACACAATACGGCAGTTGGAGAGGCTAACGGCGAAAAGTTACATAATTAAAAAGGTATGGACAACAATATGCGATAAGTTGAAGCTTATGTCGCTAGCGACGCGCAAGGAGATCGCCATGACAAGCATTCGCGACGAACTGCTCGAGATCTACGGCAAGCGGGCAACCCGGCGTTACGGCCTTTCCGACGTGAACCAGCTCCAGCATTCGCTGCAGGCCGCGGCCAACGCCGAGGCGGCAGGCGAGTCCCCTTCCATCATCGTCGCCAGCCTGCTGCACGATCTTGGCCACATGATTCACGATCTCGGCACCGACTACCTGGAGCGCGGCATCAACGACACGCACGAGGAGCGCGGTGCAGCCTGGCTCGCACGGCATTTCGGACCGGATGTCTCCGAGCCAGTGCGACTGCACGTTCCGGCCAAGCGCTATCTCTGCACGGTCGAAGGTCACTACGACCGGCTGGCCCGGGACTCGCGCCGCTCGCTCGAACTCCAGGGCGGCAACCTGACCCCGGAAGAGGTCGAAGCCTACCGGCGCGAGCCCTACGCCGAGGCCGCGATCCGCGTCCGCCGCTACGACGACACGGCGAAGGATCCCGCTGCGCAGACGCCGCCGTTCGAGCACTTCCTGAAATACGTCGAGCCGCTCGTCACTTCCGCGGCGACACCCTCATCGTGACATGCTCGATGAAGGCCCGGACCACCGGGATCTCGAGCGACTCGCCCAAGGTGACGGCATAAATGGCCGCACCCGGCGGCGTGCCGGCCACTTCCACCGGCACGAGGCGCGAATCGCCTTCGGTCTCGTGCGCAAACAGCACGCCGAGGCCGAGCCCGGCCACGATCGCCTCCTTCATCGCCTCACGTCCCGTTACTTCCATGCGGATATTGGGCCGGGTGCGCGCCGCGGCGAAGATACGTTCGGCAATCTGGCGGGTGACCGAGCCTTCTTCGCGCATGATCAGTGGTCTCGCCGCCACGTCCTGCGGTCTGATCGTACGGCGCCGCGCCAGGGGATCGTCGGCCCGCACGCAGAGCGCCAGCCTGAGGTCGGCGACCTTGGTGCACGACAGGCCGGGTGCCGCCCCCATCATCGCCACGATCGCCGCGTCGATCCGGCACTGCGCGATATCGGCCAGGAGCGTCGATGTATTGCCAATCCGGGTCGACAGGGTAAGCGACGGATTCCGCTCCACGAAGGAGCCGATCAGCGGCATCGCGACGTGCGGTCCCGACAGGCCGACCGAAAGATTGCCGCGCCGCAGGTCGCGCAGGTCGCTCACCGAACCTTCGAACTCTTCCAGCCGGCTGATAATCAGGCGGGCGCGCACGAACAAGTCGCGGCCCGCGTCCGTCAGCTCGAGGCGCGGCCGGCGATGCAGCAGCAGCACGCGGCAGGCCCGTTCGAGGCTGTTGAGCTGGATGGAGACGCTGGGTTGGCTGACGCCCAGCGCCGCGGCGGCCTTCGAGAAACTGCCCGCATCGACAATCGCCACGAAAGTGCGCAACGCGCTCAGCGTGATTCCCGATTCCTGACGGCCATCCGGCTTTAAGAGCTTTCGCGTCATCGTCCCGACATCTACGGTCATTAACTTAAATAAAGAAGAGCTAACTGCTCATAGCTTTTTTCTATAGGGGAGGTCCAGATGAACTCACTCACACGCCGCGGTCTCGGCCGCATGGGACTGGCGGGAGCCACGATGTTGGCCGCCGGCACCGCCCGGGCCGAAGACGCCACGCCCAAACGCGGCGGCACTCTTGTCTATGCGCAGCTGACGGCCAACCGCCTGTCGGCCGACGCCAAGACGGCAAAGCATCCCTATTACATCGTTGACGCCAACACGCGTAACCAGTGGAACTGCCTGACCTGGGTCAACGAGAAGCTCGAGTGGGAGTACGAACTCGCGAAGAACATCGAGCCCACCGACGACAAGATGAATGTCTGGGATGTGACGTTGCGCGAGGGCGTGCTGTTCCACAACGGACAGGAAATGACAGCGAAGGATGTCGTCGCCTCCTTCGAGTACCATCGGGAGAAGGGACCGTTCCAGCGACAGATCGTTAAGATCGAGGCAGTCTCCAAATACCTCGCCCGCTTCACACTGGATGCCGGCAATTCGGAGTTCCCATTCATTCTCGCCGAGTACACCAGCATCATCATGCCGGCGGCGGCTCCCAACGTGATCGGGCTCGATGGCGTCGGCACCGGCCCTTTCCGGATCGTCTCGACCGACCCCAACCGGTCGATCATCATGGAGCGCTTCGAGGGTTACTGGCGCAAGGGCTTCCCCTATCTCGACCGCGTCGAGTGCCACAACCGCGAGGGCCAGCAGGAGGCGGCGCTGAACGGGCTTCGGGCGGGCCAGTTCGACGTTGTCTTCAACATCGATCCGCGGGCCGTCAAGCAGCTCTCCGGCGATCCGGCCTACGACATCGCGAGCGCGCGCGGCGCCTACGAATTCGTCCTTCAGTTGCCGAAGCATCCCGGTTCGCCGTTTCTCGACAAGCGCATTCGCCAGGCCCTGGCGCTGGCAATCGACCGCGAGGCGATCGTGCGCGTAGCCTACGGCGGCAACAACGGCTGGGTGGGCAACGACAGCCATCTCGTATTCATCGACCCCAACTTCGTGCCGCGTCCAAAGGGCCGCGACGTGGCCAAGGCGAAGAGCCTGCTCGCCGAGGCCGGATTCCCCAACGGCATCACGCTTCCCACGCTCTACTACAGCCAGCAGATGGCGGAAGTGCCGACCTACTTCCAGGTCCTGCAGCAGTCGGTCAAGGATGCCGGCATCACT
>CAIWTJ010000225.1 GCA_903915535.1 Enhydrobacter aerosaccus | reverse complement strand
GCGCTCCGCGCTCATGGCGCCGATGCCGCCGGTGAGCGCGTCGCCCGAGCGCACGATGCCGCGCGCGTTCAGCTCCTTGATCGCGTGCTCTATACGGTCGTCGGTCTGTTCCGGATTGTCGCGCTTGATCAGCGCGTTGGCGGCCGCCGTCCCGGGGCCGCCCTTGAGATACTGCGACCAGCCTTCGAGCGTCGCGTCGACGAAGCGCTGGATCAGCTCCTTCTTCTCCGTCGCCAGCTTGCGCGAGATCGCGATCGTCGTCTGGTAGGCGGAGAAGCCCGCATCGGCGATCAGCAGGGTCTCGGGCGGCTTGCCCAGTTCCTTCTCGATCGAATAGGCCTCCGAGGTGACGAAGCCCTGCTGGATCGCCTTGGGGTCGGCCAGGAACGGCGCCATGTTGAAATTGTACGGCCGCAACTGCGTATCGGAGAGGCCGTACTTCTTGCGCAGGTAGGGCCAGAAGGTCGAACGGCTGCCGTTCGAGATCAGCAGCGGCCGGCCCTTCATCTTCTCGAAGCTGTCGAAGCCCGAGCCCGGGTGCGCGATCAGTACCTGCGGATCCTTCTGGAAGATCGAGGCGATGGTGATGAACGGCGCGTTCTCGCGCACGAAGGTGAAGGCCTCGAAGCTGTTCGACATGATCATGTCGACCCGGCCCGCCAGCAGCATCTGGCCGATATTGAGGCTGGGCCCGCCCGGCCGCAGCTCGCACTCGATGCCGGCCTGGCGGTAGAGGCCCGCCGCGATCGCCTGATAATAGCCGCCGTGCTCGGCCTGCGCTCGCCAGTCGGTGTGGAAGCTGAGCTTGTCCAGCGTCTGCGCCCGGGCCCGGCGTGCCGGCGGCACGAGCAGCGCGCCAGACATCGCACCCGAGAGCGCACCCAACGCCGCACGTCGATTGAGGCGATAGGCTCCGCTCACGGGCCGGCTCCCTCGCGCCGGTCGAGCCAGATGCCGGCGATCTCGTGCAGCGCCAGGATGGTCTCGCCCATGCCCTCCAGCGTCGGCAGCCAGTTCTCCCACGGCGGCCGCGTCGAGCGCAGCGCGTGGAAATTCGTCGGGAAGGCCGCGACGTTGAGCTTGGCCGCCTGGGCGATGCGGAGCGCGCGCGGCATGTGATAGCCCGACGTCACCAGCGCGACCGGCTTGTCCTGCACCATGGCGCGCACGTTGCGGATGTTCTCGATCGTGTTGTCGGAGTTGCCCTCGCTCACGATGGCCGCATCCGGCACGCCCAGTTCGACGAGGAAGCGGCGCATTGCCTCGGCCTCGGTCGTGGCCGGCCCGCTGTTCGCGGCGAGAAATCCGCCGCCGCTCACGATGATCTTCGGCGCCACGCCCTGCCGGTAGAGCCGCGCGGCGGTCCAGATGCGGTCGGATGAATCGGTCAGGCTGGGAAAGTCGCGCTCGGGCGGGATGGCCGGCGCGATGCCGCCGCCCAGGACGACGATCGCGTCGTAGCAGCAGCGCGGCGTGGCCTTCTCCGCGATCCGCGCCTGGTCCTCGACGTAGCGCAAAAGGGCATCGCCCAGCGGCGGCCAGGCCATGACCGAGTTCACGATCGCGGCGGTCAGGATGGCCGCCCAGCCGAGACGGCGCCAGCCAACGGCCAGCAGGATCAGGCCCACGATCGTGCCAGCCGCCAGCGAGGCTGGCGGCATCAGCAGAACGGTCAGGTATTTGACGACGACAAAGCTATTCATGCAGTCCCGGGGCTCTCGGTGGCTATACTAGGCCCCAACGCCCACCGCAAAAGAGTTCCCGCCCATGCTTTCCAATTCCCTTCCCAAGGATGCCGCTCTGCGGACACGTGCCCAGCAGGTCATTCCCGGCGGCATGTATGGCCACCTGAACGTGGCGCGCCTGCCGCCCGGCTATCCGCAGTTCTTCGCCCGTGCCGAGGGGGCGACGCTGTGGGACGTCGACGGCAACGCCTATGTCGACTTCATGTGCGCCTACGGCCCGATGGTGCTGGGCTACGGCAACCGCGAGGTCGAGGAAGCCGCCGCCGCACAGCGCGCGCTGGGCGACGTGCTGACCGGCCCCTCGGAACGTCTGGTCGAGCTGGCCGAGAAGCTGGTCGGCATGGTGGCCCACGCCGACTGGGCGCTGTTCCAGAGGAACGGCACCGACGCCACGACGCTGTGCGTCGTGATCGCGCGCGCCGCCACCAAGAAGCGCAAGATCCTGGTGGCGAACGGCGCCTATCACGGCTCCGCCCCGTGGTGCTCTCCCAATCCGATCGGCTCGACCGCCGAGGACCGCGTCCATCTCGTGCATTACGACTACAACGATGTCGAAAGCCTGCTGGCCGCCGCCAAGTCGGTCGACGGCGACATCGCGGGCGTGATCGCGTCGGCCTTTAAGCACGACTACGGCAAGGACCAGGAACTGCCGACCAGGGCCTTTGCCCAGGCCGTACGCAAATTGTGTGACGACACGGGCGCGGCGCTGATCCTCGACGACGTGCGCGCGGGCTTCCGCCTCGATCTCGGCGGAAGCTGGCAGACGGTGGGCGTGAAGCCCGACCTTGCGGCCTATTCCAAGGCGATCGCCAACGGCTATACGCTGGCCGCCGTCACCGGCAGCAACAAGTTCCGCGATGCCGCTTCCACGGTGTTCATGACGGGTTCGTTCTGGTGCGGTGCGGCCTCGATGGCGGCGGCGCTGAAGACGCTCGAGATCTTCCAGCGCGACAACACGATCGCGCGCATCGAGACGCTGGGCAATCGCCTGCGCGACGGCCTGGCGTCACAGGCCAAATCGCATGGCCTCGTGCTGAAGCAGACCGGCCCGGCACAGATGCCGACCGTGCTGTTCGCCGACGATCCCAACGTCGAGAAGGGCCGGCTGTTCACGCAGGAGGCACTGCGCGGCGGCGCCTGGCTGCACCCGCAGCACAACATGTTCCTGTCGTCGGCCCACACCGAGGCCGACATCGACAAGGCGCTGCAGGCGACCGACAGCGCAATGGCAGCGGTGAAGAAGAGTTTTGGAACTATTTAACTCGCGATACTCAAACGCTGAGGGCGCTCCATCCACTACCTCATCCTGAGGAGGCGCAT
>CAIWTJ010000224.1 GCA_903915535.1 Enhydrobacter aerosaccus | reverse complement strand
GCTGCATTGACTTGGACCCGACCAAGCCTCATATGAAGCCTCGCCAGCGGTCGGCCCAATCCTTGGGCCTCTAGGACCGCCCCCGGGAGCCCATCGGATGTGGGCTAAGTTACGGAAATTAAATGAGTTTTGAGGAATTGGGGCTCAGCGCCCCCGTACTACAGGCAGTCACCGAAAAGGGCTACACGACGCCCACCCCGATCCAGGAAAAGGCCATCCCCATCGTACTGATGGGTCGAGATATCCTCGGATGCGCCCAGACGGGCACCGGCAAGACCGCCTCCTTCGTCCTTCCCATGATCGACATTCTGGCCGAAGGCCGCGCCAAGGCGCGCATGCCGCGTTCGCTCATCCTCGAGCCGACGCGTGAACTGGCCGCCCAGGTGGCCGAGAACTTCGAAGTCTACGGCAAGTACAACAAGCTCAGCATGGCACTGCTGATCGGGGGCGTGAGCTTTCCCGACCAGGAGCGCGCGCTCGAGAAGGGCGCCGACGTGCTGATCGCGACGCCGGGCCGCCTGCTCGACCACTTCGAGCGGGGCGGCATCCTGCTGAACGACGTGAAGATCCTCGTGATCGACGAAGCCGATCGCATGCTGGACATGGGCTTCATCCCCGATGTCGAGCGTATCGTCGCTACCCTGCCCAAGATTCGCCAGACGCTGTTC
Organism: Enhydrobacter aerosaccus; assembly: GCA_903915535.1. Classification (GTDB taxonomy): domain Bacteria; phylum Pseudomonadota; class Alphaproteobacteria; order Reyranellales; family Reyranellaceae; genus Reyranella; species Reyranella aerosaccus_C. The sequence goes on along the minus strand of CAIWTJ010000224.1, from coordinate 10,553 downwards.
TTCTCGGCAACCATGCCGCCGGAGATCAAGCGCCTCGCCGACCGCTTCCTCAGCAATCCGAAGGAAGTCACCGTCTCGCGTCCCGCCAGCGCCAATACCAACGTGGTGCAGGGCCTCGTCATCGTGCAGGACGACCAGAAGCGCGATGCGCTGCTCGCCCTGATCAAGAGCCAGGAAGTGAAGAACGCGATCGTGTTCTGCAACCGCAAGCGCGATGTCGCGGCGCTGCACACGATCCTGAAGAAGCACGGTCTCAACGCCGGCGCATTGCACGGCGACATGAGCCAGCCGGCGCGCACCGAGACGCTCGAGAAGTTCAAGGCGGGCGACATCCAGATCCTCGTCGCCTCCGACGTGGCCGCCCGCGGCCTCGACGTGCAGGACATGAGCCACGTGTTCAACTACGACGTGCCGTTCTCGCCCGAGGACTACGTCCATCGTATCGGCCGCACCGGCCGGGCCGGCAAGACCGGCCACTCCTTCACGCTCGCGACGCCGAACGAGGGCGACCTCATCGACGCGATCCAGAAGCTGATCAACACCACTATTCCCCGCGTGGAAGTGCCGGGCCTCGACACGGCGATCCTCGAGGCCAGCGATGGCCGTCGTCGTGGCCGTGGCGGACGCCGCGGCGGTCGCGGCGGTGCCGCACCGGAGCGGGGTCGTGGTCCGCGTCGTGAGCACAGCGAACCTCGCGAGCCGCGCAACGAGCAGCCTGCCGCGGCGCCCGTGCAGGCCGAAGCCGCGCCGGCTCCGGAAGTCCAGCAGCCGCGTTCCGAGGCCCGCGCCGAGCCGCGCGAAGCGCGCCCTGATCGGCCGCCGCGCGAGCGTCGCCCCGACAATCGCGGCGAATCCCGTGGCGAGCGTCGTCCGGAACACCGCAGCGAACCGCGCGGTGAATCCCGCGGCGAGCGCCGTCCGGAGCGTCATCACGAACGCGACGACGGAAACTCGCCCAAGGGTCTGGGCGATCACGTACCGGCGTTCCTCGCCCGACGCTAGGACGCCATGCAGACCATCTTCGTCATGGTGAAGTGTGAGCTCGGCAAAGCCTACCAGGTTGCCGACGAGGCCGTCGCTGTAGAGCACGTGTCGGAGGTTTATTCGACCTCCGGCCAATACGACCTTCTGATGAAGTGCTACCTCGACGACAAGACCGACATCGGCCATTTCGTCACCAGCGAGATCCAGACGCTGGCCGGCGTGAAGGACACCTTCACGCTCATCACCTTCAAGGCGTTCAGCTGACCCTTTCGGCGCCTCGTCAGCATTTGCCGCGCGGCGAGGACTTCCTGCTCCTGCCGCCCGCTCTCCAGCCTTACGCCTATCGCATCGTCGACAAATTATTCGCGCATCGCGTTGTGCGGGCAGGGCCCATGCCCCGCGTATTGCCGCGCGGCGATGAGATCACGCCGCGCTACACCGTCGATGGTCGCGAGCACGATGTCGCTTCGTTCATCGACCGCAACACCATCGTCGGCCTGCTGGTGATCCGTCATGGCAAGGTCGTGCTGGAGCGCTATGGGCTTGGCCTGCAGGAGCACGACCGCTGGTCCACCATGTCGACCGTGAAGTCGATGACGGCGATGCTGGTCGGCGCCGCGGTGCAGGATGAAGCCATCCAGTCGATCGACGAGCCGCTCACGCGCTACCTGCCGGCGTTGCGCAATTCGGCCTACGAGGGCGTGACGCTCCGCCACGTCATGACCATGTCGTCGGGCACGCGCTGGACGGAGGACTACACCGACCGGAACTCCGACGTGAACCGCTACTCGAAGTCGCTGGCCGACAAGGTGCCGGGCGGCGTGCTCGCACTGATGGCGTCGCTGCCCCGCGATCACGAGCCGGGCAGCACTTTCCTCTACAATTCGGGCGACACCTACCTGCTGGGCGCGGCGCTTACGGCGGCGGTCGGCAAGCCGCTGGCCGAATATATGTCGGAGAAGATCTGGCAGCCCGCGGGCATGGAGTGCGATGCCTTCTATACGCTGGAAAGCGACGGCGGCCAGGAGATCGGCGGCAGCCGCGCGGGCATCGTGCTGCGCGACTTCGGCCGCTTCGGGCTTTTCGTCCTCAACGACGGCATAATCGATGGCCAGCGCGTCCTGCCCGAGGGCTGGGTGCAGGCGGCCGCAACGCCGGCCTTCACGCTCGCACCGTCGCCGGTGAGCGACATCACGCACTACGGCTACAGCTGGTGGCTGGGCGACGGCGTGATGTCCGCCCTCGGCCATGCCGGCCAGCGCATCGATGTCTTCCGCGACGAAGGGCTGGTGGTCGTGACCCTGGGCGCCTTTCCCGAGCCCATGTACCTGTGGCCGGGCGATCACAATCGGCGCAACGAAGTTGTCGAGTTCACTAAAGCGGTTCGCGCGACATGAACGGCGGGCAGGCGGCGCTCGCGCTCTGGGTCGACGTCGATCCGGCCGACGATGCGCAGTTCGAGCATTGGCACAGCCGCGAGCACGTGCAGGAGCGCGTCGGCTGTCCCGGCTGGCTGCGCGGCAGCCGTTTCAAGGGTGTCGATCGCCCCGGCCGCTATCTTCTCTTCTACGACGCCGAGACGGTGGCCGCCTTCGAAAGCGAGGAATACTACGCGCGGCTGCGCAATCCGACCGAGATGAGCCGGGCGATTTTCCCGAAATTCCGCGAGACCTGGCGCACCGCCTGCAAGGTCGAGCAACGCTGGGGTGAGGGCATTGGCGCCGCCGTCCTGACCTTGCGCATGAAGGCCGCCAACACTGCGCCGTTCGAGAAGCTCGCGGCGCTCGAGACGGCCCGAGTCGACCTGCTGATCGGCCAGCCGAACATCGGGCAGGCGCACACGGCGGAGAAGGACCTGCGCGCCGCGCCCGATCGTCAGATCGAATGCGCGCTGCTCGCCTTCTTCTGGTCGGTGGAGGCAGCCCGCGCCGCCCGCGCCCGCCACGCGCCGGAAGGCGAGATTTTCGCGCTTCGGCATACGGTGTCCAAGGGCGATCTGTAGGCGGGGCTGCGTGAAACGCCTCTCGATGCTTCTCGCGCGCTACCTTGCGCACCCCGATCCCCTCGCGGCTGCGGGCAATCTCGTGGCGCTACTGGTCGGCTCCAATCAGCCCTTCTATCCCCTGGCGCTTTACGTGGCGACGGGCGCCGACGTGACCGGGCTGTTCCTGGTCTTCCTGTCTGCGCCGTGTTTCCTTGCGGTCCCGTTCGTTGCGCGGCGCAGTTCGCTCGCGGCGCGCGTGATGCTGGTCGCGGTCGCGTCGATCGACACCCTCATCAGCGTCAAGGTATATGGCCAGACAGGCGGCAGTGAACTCTATCTCGGACCCTGCCTGATGCTTGCGGCCATGATGTTCCGCAAGCGCGAGCAGTACCTGTCGCTCAGCCTGATCGCGCTGATCTGCGTCGGGCTCGTCGCCCTGCACGACCGCTATGGCGCGTCGTTCCTCGCATGGTCCGCCCGGGACTACGCGACGATGATGAGCTTCAACATCTTCTATGTCGCGATCCTGACGGCCTTCATCGGCGTCAGTGTCGGACGCGCGCGCGGCGATGGTCCGCGCGATGCCTAGCTAGTTCGTCAGTCCGTAGAACTTGCCGGCGTTGGTGCAGGTGATCATCTTCACCTGCTCGGCCGGCACGTTGGCGAACTGCTCCTTGATGTACTTGTCGGAGTGCGGCCACACGCCGTCGCCGTGCGGGTAATCCGAGCCCCACATCAGGCTTTCCGCGCCCATGTCGTCGATCAGCTTGGCGCCGATGCGGTCGAACTGGAACGTGGCCTTGCACTGGCGGCGCCAGTAGTCCGAAGGCTTCATCTTCATGCCGAGATCGTGGAAGCGGTCCTCCCACTCGAAATCCATGCGGTCGAGCGCGTAGGGGATCCAGCCGCAGCCCGATTCGCCGAAGGCGATGCGGATGTTCGGGAACCGCTCCAGCACGTTGGCGCCCATGATGGCGGCCAGGATGTTCACCAGGTTCATCTGGAAGCCGGAGACCACGGTGAAGAACACCGAACGGCCGACGCGGCCAGGATGCTTGCCGATCGTGTCGGGCGGCACGTTGGGGAAAGTGTGGAAGTGGAGCGGCAGCTGCACGTCGTTCACGGCCTTCCAGAGCGGATCCCACATCGGGTGCCACATCGGCTCCATGTCCCACGAGCACGAGAGCTCGAGGCCGCGGATGCCCATCTTGGCGACGCGGTAGATTTCCTTCACCGCGGCGTCGATATCGCCGTAGGGCAGGCAGGCGAGGCCGATGTGCCGGTCGGGATAGTGGCTGCAGAATTCCTTCAGCCAGTCGTTGTAGATGCGCAGCATCTCGTTGCCGGCCTCGCGGTCGTTGAGGCGGCTGGCGGCGCCCAGGATGCCGTAGATCACCTCGGCGTCGACGCCGTCGCGATCGAGGTCCTTTATGCGCAAATGCGGGTCTGAAATTCGCCGGATGTCCTTTGCGCCGTCATCGTAGAGGCCGGTCTCGGCCATGATGTCGACCCGGCCATGCTTGCCGGGCACGAACTTCGAACCGGCGGGGCCGACGCCGTTCTTGAAGCCGAAGGTGGCGCCGTTCTTGGCCATCCATTTCGGGCCTTCGTCGGTGTCGGCGACGTAGGGCATGCGATCCTTGAGCTCTTTCGGCGCCATCGACGTGAAGAGCTCGGGCGGCATCCAGGGCAGGTCGAGATGGCTGTCGGCCGAAATGCGTTTGTATTGCATGGCATTTTCTCCCGGTTTCCCGAATTATGCGCCCTCCAGCGGGCTGGGCAACGGACGGATTTCGACAGGAGAAGACATGAAGGGCAGCTGTTTGTGCGGTGCGGTGACGTACGAAGCCGACGCGCCCGGTATCGCCATGGGCCATTGCTCCTGCCGGACCTGCCGCAAGGCGCACGCCGCGCCGTTCACGACCACGGGCCGCGTGCCGCGCGAGAAATTCAAGTGGCTGAGCGGCGCCGACAAGCTCAGCGTGTTCGAATCCTCGCCGGGCAAGAACCGGCATTTTTGCTCGGTCTGCGGCAGCCACCTGATCGCCGAACGGCCCGCCGAGCCGCATGTGATCCTGCGCACCGCCACGCTCGACGATGATCCGGGCAGCAAGCCGCTCGTCCACATCTGGCAGAGCCATGAAGTGCCGTGGCTCGACTATACGGGCGAGATGAAGCGCTTCCCCGAATGGCCGCCCGGCCGATGAACACCATGGACGGTGAGTACGACTACATCGTCGTGGGCGCAGGCTCCGCGGGCTGCGTCATGGCAAATCGGCTGTCGGCCGATCCGAAGAATCGCGTGCTGGTGCTCGAGGCGGGCGGCAACGACAACTGGATCTGGTTCCACATCCCGGTGGGCTACCTCTTCGCGATCGGCAATCCGCGCTCGGACTGGATGTTCCAGACGGAGAAGGAACCGGGCCTGAACGGCCGCAGCCTCGCCTATCCGCGCGGCAAGGTGGTGGGCGGCTGCTCGGCGATCAACGCCATGATCTCGATGCGCGGCCAGTCGGGCGACTACGATCACTGGCGGCAGCTCGGCCTCAACGGCTGGGGCTGGGACGATGTCTTCCCGGTGTTCAAGAAGCTCGACGACCACTTCCTGGGCGACACCGAGCATCACGGTGCGGGCGGCGAGTGGCGGGTCGAGCAGCCGCGCGTGAAGTGGGATGTGCTGAATGCCGTCGCCAAGGCGGCGAACGAGATGGGCGTCCCCGATTCGCCCGACTTCAACACCGGCGACAACCTGGGCGTCGGCTATTTCCACGTGAACCAGAAACGCGGCGTACGCTGGTCCGCAGCGCGCGCCTTCCTGAAACCGGTGCTGAAGCGGCCCAACCTGCGGCTGGAGACGGGCGTGCTGGTCGAGCGCCTGGTGTTCGACGGCAAGCGGTGCGTGGGCGTGCGCTTTCGTCAGAACGGCCGCAGCGTCGAGGCACGCACGAAGGGCGAGGTCATCTTGTCGGCGGGCGCGGTCGGCTCGCCGCAGATCCTGCAGCTCTCGGGCGTCGGACCTGCGGACTGGCTCGCCGATCTTGGCGTGACGCCGGTGCACGATGCGCCAGGGGTCGGGCGCAATCTCCAGGACCACCTGCAGCAGCGCGCGATCTTCAAGATCACGGGCGCCAGGACGCTGAACGAGACCTACCACTCGCTGATGCGCCGCGCACTGATGGGAGCGGAGTATGCGCTGTTCCAGACCGGACCGCTCACCATGGCGCCGTCGCAGCTCGGCATCTTCACCAGGTCGTCGGCCGAGCATGAGCGCGCGAACATCGAATTCCACGTCCAGCCGCTCTCGCTCGACAAGTTCGGCGAGCCGCTGCACCGCTTCCCGGCGATCACGGTGAGCGCCTGCAATCTCCGGCCGACCTCGCGCGGCACGATCCGCGCCCGTTCGGCCGATCCCGCCGACAAGCCGATGATCGCGCCCGCATACCTCTCCACGCCGGAAGACCGGCAGGTCGCGGCCGATGCGATCCGCGTGACGCGCCGGTTGATGAGCCAGCCGGCGCTGCGGCCCTACCATCCGGAGGAGTTCCTACCCGGTCCGTCTGTCGGCGACGACGACGCCTCGCTCGCCAAGGCAGCGGGCGACATCGGCACGACAATCTTTCATCCGGTCGGGACCGCCAAGATGGGCCTGCCGTCCGATCCGATGGCGGTCGTGGACGAGCGGCTGCGCGTGTTCGGGCTACAGGGGCTGCGGGTGGTCGATGCCTCGGTCATGCCGACCATCACCTCGGGCAACACCAATACGCCCACGATCATGATCGCGGAGAAGGCGGCACGGTTCGTACTGGAGGATGCGCGATGAAAGCACATCGCATACTGGCCCTTCTCGCCGCGGCCGCGCTGGCGCTGCCTGGCATCGCGAATGCCCAGACGACGCTGCGCGTGGTGATGAACTCGGATCTAAAAATCTTCGATCCGATCTGGACCACCGCGTTCATCGTGCGCAACCACGCCTACATGATCTACGACACGCTGTTCGCGCTCGACGGCGACCTCAAGATCAAGCCGCAGATGGTCGAGAAGTGGGATGTGTCCGACGACAGGCTCGTCTGGACCTTCACCCTGCGCGACGGCCTCGCCTTTTCCGACGGCGCACCGGTGACCACGGAGGACGTGCTGGCGTCGCTCAAGCGCTGGTCGGCGCGCGATACGCTGGGCCAGATCCTCTACAGCAAGATGGCGAAGGCCGAGGCGATCGACGCCAGGACCTTCCGCTTCACGCTCAAGGAAAAGACCGGCGTCGTACTGCAGGCCCTCGCCAAGCCGTCGGGCGGCACCTACATCATGCCCAGGCGCGTGGCCGAGACCGATCCCTACAAGCAGATCACCGACTATACCGGCTCCGGCCCCTTCATCCTGAAGACCGACGAGACTCGGGCGGGCGCCAAGACCGTCTACGTCAGGAACCCGAACTACAAGCCGCGCGCCGAGCCGCCGTCGGGCCTCGCCGGCGGCAAGGTGGTGAAGGTCGATCGCGTCGAATGGCTCGCGATCTCCGACCAGCAGACGGCAGTGAACGCGTTGCTGGCGAACGAAATCGACATGATCTCGCAGCCGCCGCACGATCTCTACGGCCTTCTGAAGAAAGACAAGAACGTCGAACTCGTCACGCTGATCAAATGGGGCGGCCAGTACATCTTCCGCTTCAATCAGCTTTTCAAGCCGTTCGACAACGCGAAGATCCGCCAGGCCTTGCTCTACGCCTTCACGCAGAAGGACGTGCTCGACGCCACGATCGGCGATCCGGAGTACTATAGGATCTGCAAGGCGATGTTCATCTGCGACACGCCCTATGCCACCACGGCGGGCTTTGCTGACAAGTACGAAGGCAACATCGCCAAGGCGAAGGAGCTCTTGAAGGAAGGCGGCTACGACGGAACGCCTGTCGTGCTGCTGCAGTCGACCGACCTCGACGTGCTGACAAACGTGGCTCCAGTCGCGAAGGCCGCGATGGAGAAGATCGGCATGAAGGTCGATATGCAATCCTCGGACTGGCAGACGGTCGTCAGCCGCCGCGCGCGCAAGGAAACGCCCGACAAGGGCGGCTGGAACGCGATGATCACCTCGACCGGCGGCGTGGATTCGCTCGATCCGCTGACCTACAACTTCATCGGCGCCAACTGCGACAAGGCCTGGTTCGGCTGGCCGAGCGACGACGAGATCACGAAGCTGCGGCAGGCCTTCGCGGACGAGCCGGACGAAGTCAGGCGCAAGGAGATCGTCGAAAAGATCCAGCTGCGCGCCGCCGAGAACCCGACGCATGCCTTCCTCGGCCAGTACACGGACGCAGCCGCAATCCGTAGGAACGTCACCGGCGCAGTCGCCTCGCCGGTGCCGGTGTTCTGGAACATCGAGAAGAAGTAGCTCTATCCGATGAGCTTCGTCATGACCCCGGCATAGCGCGCCGCGATCGCGTCGCGCTCCTTGTGGCGGCCGTTCTGCACGACCGGTACGCCACCGTGATACACGGACTTGATCGCCGCGTTGTCGGTGGTGAAGATCCAGGAATCGATGACGGCGTCGCCCTGGTGACCGCCGCCGTCGAGTACGACGAAGTCGGCGCGCTGACCGACGGCCAAGGCGTTGCCGTCCAGGGATCGCTCGAAGAGGTGGCGGCCGGTCGAACGAGCGGCGTCGCCCAGCACGTTGCGCTGGCGATGGAACAGGCGCTGGCCGTATTCCAGCGTACGCAACTCGTCGGCGGCGGAGAGGCGCACGTTGGAGTCGGAGCCGATGCCGAAGCGTCCGCCCAGCTTCAGGAAGGCAGGGACGTCGAACAGCCCATCGCCGAGATTGGCCTCGGTGATCGGGCAGAGGCCCACGACCACGCCCGCCTTGGCCACGCGGGCGATCTCGCCCGCGTCGGCGTGCGTGGCGTGGATCAGGTACCAGTTGCGGCCCGCATCGATCGTGTCGAGGAACAGGTCGATCGGGCGCCGGTTGTGCGCGGCGAGGCAGTCGTCGACCTCGCGCGTCTGCTCGGAGATGTGGATATGCGACGGCATGCCGGCGAAGGCTTTTGCTGCCCATTTGAGGTCGTCGAGCGTCACGGCCCGCAGCGAGTGCGGCGCGATGCCGATCTCGCCGCCGGGCACCTTGGTTTCCATCAAGCGCGCGTAGGAGTCGCGCGTGTTGAGGAAGCGGCGCTGGCCATCGCTGGGCGGTTTTCCCAGGAAGCCGCCCTGGCGATAGAACACCGGGAGCAGGGTGAGGCCGATGCCGACGGTTTCGGCGGCCGCCACGATCCGCTCCGACATCTCGGCGACATTGTCGTAGGGGCGGCCATCGGGCCGGTGGTGCAGGTAGTGGAACTCGGCGACCGAGGTGAAGCCGGCCTCGAGCATCTCCATGTAGGCAAGTGCGGCGATCGCCTCGAGGTCGTAGGGCGTGAGGCGCTCGACGAAGCGATACATTTGCTCGCGCCAGGTCCAGAAAGAATCGGCCTCGCTGCCGCGCCGCTCGGTGAGCCCGGCCATCGCGCGCTGGAAGGCATGGCTGTGAATGTTGGGTAGGCCGGGCACCGCAACGCCTGAAATTCTCTCTGCCGGCGCGCTTCCCGGGGCGTCGATTGCGGTGATGACACCGTGCTCGACCGTCACGACCACATCGTTGCGCCAGCCGTCGGGCAGGAGCGCCGTTTCGAGGTGCAATTTACTCGCCATGCGATGGCTTGTACGGTATTGCGCAGCACCTGTTGAGGGGAGTTTTCAGATGAAGCTTTACGGATTGATCGCCGCGGCGGCCTGTGCGGCGGCGATGCCCGCCATGGCCCAGACCCTGGTGCCCAGCGAGACGCTCGACGCCGTCCAGAAGCGCGGCAACCTGGAATGTGGCGTGCATCTTGGCCTGCCGGGCTTTTCCTTCGCCAACGACAAGGGCGAATGGTCCGGCCTCGATGTCGAGTATTGCAAATCGCTCGCCGCCGCCGTGCTGGGCGACGCCACCAAGGTGAAGTACACGCCGACCTCGGTGCAGCAGCGCTGGCCGGTGCTGCAGTCCAAGCAGGTCGACCTGCTCGCGCGCAACACCACCATCACCTTCTCGCGCAACGCCACGCTCGGCGTGAACTTCCAGGGCATCAACTTCTACGAGGGCCAGACCTTCGTGGTGCGCACCAAGGCCAACGTGAACGCGGTCAAGGATCTCGCCGACGGCACGATCTGCGTCGCCGCCGGCTCGACCGAGGAGAAGACCGCCGCCGACTGGTTCCGCGAGCGCAACCTCAAGGTCACGATCATCAACTTCCAGAAGAACGACGATGCGATCTCGGCCTACGACCAGGGCCGTTGCGACGCCTACACCGCGGGCGTGGGCGCGCTGGCGGGCCAGCGCATCAAGTTCAAGAACCCGGAAGAGCACCAGATCCTGACCGAAGTGATCTCCAACGATCCGCAGGGTCCGACTACGCGCTGGGGCGACGAGCGCTGGCAGTTGGTTGTGCGCTGGGTGCTGAACGCCCAGATCGCCGCCGAAGCGCTGGGTATCACCTCCAAGAACGTCGACGAGATGAAGGCCAAGTCGACCAACACCGAAGTCCGCCGCCTGCTGGGCGTTGAGGGCAAGTTCG
>CAIWTJ010000223.1 GCA_903915535.1 Enhydrobacter aerosaccus | reverse complement strand
GTGGCCGATTTTTCCAAGATCGAGGGCTGAGAGATGGCCAAGTGGGTTTACAGTTTCGGCAACGGCACGGCAGAGGGCCGCTCCGAGATGCGCAATCTCCTGGGCGGCAAGGGTGCGAACCTGGCCGAGATGTCGAGCCTCGGCCTGCCGGTGCCGCCGGGCTTCACGGTGACGACCGAGCTCTGCACCTACTACTACGCCAACAAGGAAACCTATCCGCCCGAACTGAACGACGAGGTCGAGAAGGCCCTGGCGTCGGTCGAGAAGATCGTGGGCCTCACGTTCGGCGATGCGAACAACCCGCTGCTGGTGTCGGTGCGCTCGGGCGCGCGCGCCTCGATGCCGGGCATGATGGACACGGTGCTGAACCTCGGCCTCAACGACAAGACGGTGCTCGGCCTCGCCAAGTCGTCGGGCGACGAGCGTTTCGCCTGGGACAGCTATCGCCGCTTCATCCAGATGTACTCGAACGTCGTGCTCGAGGTCGGGCATCATTATTTCGAGGAAGCGCTCGAGCTCAAGAAGGAAGACCTCGGCGTCCAGATGGACACCGACCTCAAGGCCGCCGACTGGCGCGCGGTCGTGGGCGAGTACAAGAAGATCGTCGAGAAGCGCATCGGCAAACCGTTCCCGCAGGAGCCGCGCGAGCAGCTGTGGGGCGCGATCGGCGCGGTGTTCGGCTCGTGGATGAACCAGCGCGCGATCACCTATCGCCGCCTCCATTCCATTCCCGAGAGCTGGGGCACGGCCGTCAACGTCCAGGCGATGGTATTCGGCAACATGGGCGAGGATTGTGCCACGGGCGTGGCCTTCACGCGCGATCCCTCGACCGGCATCAACCTGTTCTATGGCGAGTATCTCGTGAACGCGCAGGGCGAGGATGTCGTGGCCGGCATCCGCACGCCGCAGCATCTCACCATCGAGGGCAAGAAGGCGCAGAACTCGACCGAGCCCGCGATGGAAGAGGTGATGCCCGAGGTCTTCAAGCAGCTCGCGGGCGTGCGCCAGACGCTGGAGAAGCACTACAGCGACATGCAGGACATCGAGTTCACCGTCCAGCGCGGCAAGCTCTACATGCTGCAGACGCGCAACGGCAAGCGCACGGCGAAAGCCGCGCTCAAGATCGCCGTCGACATGGTACGCGAAGGATTGATCACCAAGAAGGAGGCGATCGCGCGCATCATCCCGGCATCGCTCGACCAGCTCCTGCATCCCACGCTCGACCCCAAGGCGCCGCGCAAGGTGATCGCCAAGGGTCTTCCTGCTTCCCCGGGCGCCGCGTCGGGCAAGGTCGTGTTCTCCGCCGACGCTGCCGAGAAGCAGAAGAAGGCCGGCGACAAGGTGATCCTGGTGCGGCGCGAGACGTCGCCCGAGGACATCCACGGCATGCATGCGGCCGAGGGCATCCTGACCTCGACCGGCGGCATGACCAGCCACGCCGCCGTCGTGGCGCGCGGCATGGGCAAGCCTTGCGTCGCGGGCGCGGGCGACTGCCGCATCGACGGCAAGGCGGGCACGCTGACGGTCCGCGGCGTCACCGTGAAGACCGGCGAGACGATCACGCTCGACGGCTCGACCGGCGAGATCATCCTGGGCGTCGTGCCGACCGTGCAGCCCGAGATGTCGGGCGACTTCGCCGAGCTGATGGCCTGGGCCGACGAGTTCCGCACGCTCGGCATCCGCACCAACGCCGAGACGCCGGCCGATGCGGCCCAGGCGCGCAAGTTCGGCGCCGAGGGCATCGGCCTCTGCCGTACCGAGCACATGTTCTTCGAGGGCGACCGCATCGTGGCCGTCCGCCAGATGATCCTGGCCGACGACGAGAAGGGCCGCCGCGCCGCGCTGGCCAAGATCCAGCCGATGCAGCGCCAGGACTTCGTGGGGCTGTTCGAGATCATGGCCGGCCTTCCGGTCACGATCCGCCTGCTCGATCCGCCGCTGCACGAGTTCCTGCCCAAGACGCATGACGACATGGAGGTCGTGGCCAAGGATCTCGGCGTCGACGTCAAGGAGATCGAAGCGCGCGCCCACAAGCTGCACGAGTTCAACCCGATGCTCGGCCATCGCGGGGTGCGGCTCGGCATCTCTTATCCCGAGATCTACGAGATGCAGGCCCGCGCCATCTTCGAGGCGGTGGCCGAGGTCCAGAAGAAGGCGGGCAAGACCGTGATCCCCGAGATCATGATCCCGCTGATCGCAACGAAGAAGGAATTCGACCTGATGAAGGCGGTGGTCGACCAGGTCGCCTCCGAAGTGAGCCAGATGTCGGGCGAGAAGTTCGAGTATCTGGTCGGCACCATGATCGAGCTGCCGCGCGCGGCGCTGCGCGCGGGCGACATCGCCGAGACGGCCGAGTTCTTCTCGTTCGGCACCAACGATCTCACGCAGACCACCTGGGGGCTGAGCCGCGACGACTCGGCCTCGTTCCTGGAGAAGTACCAGCAGCGCGGCATCATGGAGCACGATCCCTTCGCCTCGCTCGACGTCGAGGGCGTGGGCGAGCTGATCGAGATCGCGACCGAGCGCGGCCGCAAGGTGCGCAACAGCCTGAAGCTCGGCATCTGCGGCGAGCACGGCGGCGATCCGGCCTCGGTGTTCTTCTGCCACAAGGCCGGCCTCGACTATGTCTCGTGCTCGCCTTACCGCGTGCCGATCGCACGCCTCGCGGCGGCGCAGGCGGCCCTGGGCGGTCCTCTCAAGACGGAGTGATCCGGTGCCTCACCCGACGGACGGCAGCTGCATCTTCTGCAAGATCGTCGCGGGCCAGATCCCGTGCTTCAAGCTGCTGGAAGACGACAAGACCATTGCCTTCATGGACATCAACCCGGTGAATCCGGGCCATGCGCTGGCGGTGGCCAAGGGCCACTGGCCGACCGTCGACGTGATTCCCGCCGACGTGATTGCGGCTGTCGCGCAGACGGCGCAGAAGGTCGCCAAGGCCGTGGTGAGCGAGCTGAAACCAAACGGCGTGAACCTGATCCAGGCCAATGGCGCCGGCGCCGGTCAGTCCGTGCCGCATCTCCACATCCACATCATGCCGCGCCAGGCGGGCGATGCCGTGTCGCTCAACTGGCAGCCCAAACCCGGCGACATGAAGGAGATCGAGGCGATCTTCAAGAAGTTGAAGGCCGCGCTCTAGGTCCTAGCGAACCGGCCAGGCGTATTGCAGGCCGCCCTGGGTCCAGAGCCGGTTGAGGCCGTGGGCGATCTTGAGCGCGCTGCCCTGGCCCACGTTGCGCTCGAAGCTCTGGCCATAGTTGCCGACCTGCCGGACGATCTCGTAGGCCCATTTCTCGTCGACGCCCAGCGCCTTACCCATGCCGGGCGTGGCGCCGAGCAGGCGCTTGATCGCGGGATTGTCGCTCTTGAGCATCTCGTCGACATTCTCGGAAGTGATGCCGTATTCCTCGGCCTCGATCATCGCGTAGAGCGACCAGCGCACGATGTCGGCGAACTGGTTGTCGCCGTGGCGCACGGCGGGGCCGAGCGGCTCCTTGGAGATGATCTCGGGCAGGAGCTCGAAATCCTCCGACTTCTGCGGCGCCGGCACGCTGGCCGCGCGCACCGCCGCCAGCGCCGACGAGTCGCTCGTCAGCACGTCGCAGCGGCCGGCGAAGAACGCGGTGCGCAGCTCGTCGGCCTTCTCGATCACCACCGTCTTGATCGGCATCCTGTGGGTGCGCGCATAGTCGGCGAGGTTGAGCTCGCTCGTCGAGCCGGGCGCCACGCAGAACGTGGCGCCGCCCAGATCCCTCGCGCTCTTCACGCCGAGCCTCTTCGGCACCAGGAAGCCCTGTCCGTCGTAGTAGTAGATGGCGGGGAAATCGAGCCCGAGCGCGGAGTCGCGCGTGAGCGTGTGGGTGGCGTTCACCACGATCATGTCGACTTCGCCCGACTGCACCGCGGTGAAGCGCTGCTGGGCGGTGAGGGGCACATAGCTCACCCGGGAGGCATCGCCGAACAGCGCCGCACTCACGGCGCGGCAGACGTCGACCGAGAGGCCGTTCCACTTGCCCTGCTTGTCGGCGAGGAAGAAGCCCGCCGTGCCCTGGCCCACGCCGCAGAGCACCTGGCCGCGCGCCTTGACGGCGTCGAAATCCTTGCCGGCACAGGCAGTGGTGGCGGCGGTCGCCGAAAAGGCGAAGGCTGCGATCGCCGCGAGTGCGGCGGCGACCGGCTTCATGGAAGGTGTTAGGCCGCCACCAGCGAGCTGCGGCTCGCGGGGACGCTGAACCACTCACGCTCGTCCTGGCGGAACTGCTCGCGCACGTAGTCGATCACGGTGCGGATGCGCGCGCCCTTGTTCGTCTCCTCGTGGCTCACCAGCCAGATGTCGCGGACGATCTTGAGGTCGATGGGCGCGGCTATCAGGTTCGTCATCTTGGTCACGTAGTCGGGGAACACCGAGATGCCGTAGCCGACGCTGACCGCTTCCATCGCGGCATAGGACGAGTTGGTGCGCAGCACGACGGAGGGGCTGCGCTCGACGACTTCGCTCCACGGCTTCATCGCGGGCAGGCTGTGCAGCAGGGTGTGGTCGACGATGTGGTGCTCGCGCAGGTCGTCGAGCTTCTGCGGCAGGCCGTACTGCTCGATGTAGTTGGGCGCCGCCAGGATCGACATGTTGAACTGGCCGACGCGTGCGGCGACCAGCTGGTTCGAGGTCGGGCGGAAGAAACGAATGGCGAGGTCGGCCTGGCGCGTGGCGAGATCGAGCACCTGGTCGCCCGCGATCACCTGCACGATGATGTCGGGATGGCTGCGGCGGAGCTGGCTGAGGCGCGGCACCAGCCACTGGGCGGCGACGCCTTAGGTGGCCGCGATGCGCACGACGCCGGACATCTCGCGGTCGAGGCCGGCCAGGTGACGCTCGATAGCGGTCGCGTTGGACATCATCGACTCGGCCTGCACCAGCACGCCGCGCGCGGCCGGCGTCACTTCCATGCCGTGGCGATGGCGGTCGAACAGCTTGGCACCCAGCCGGCGCTCGAGCGCCTGGATGCGGCGGCCGACGGTCGTCTGCTTGGTGTTCAACTGGGTAGCAGCAGCGCTGAAACTTCCGGTTTTGGCGACGGCCAGGAAAAATCTGACATCGTCCCAATCGCCGAGAATATTCGGCACTTTGCTTTTTCGCGGTGTCGGCGTGACCATTATTACAATCGATACAATCGGTTCAGGGCTGAAACGTTTACTTGGCGGGTGCCTCGTGGTTTATCTTATACCATTGATTGTGAGATGCTCTTTTTTGTCTCATTTATAGGCGATTAGCCGGTTTTTTCAAGAAACGGCTCGATGTTGGCGGTGGGTATCTAGTCCTCTTATTCGTTAATCAATCTATCCGTAGTGGGTTTTTGACTTAACGGGTCAGCAATGAGGCAGGAGTACCGCCGTGGCCGCCATCGGCTCGGACAGTAATATGACGGCCCTCTCGGGCCTCGCCGACCAGTTCGGCCGCTACGTGCGCAGCACCTCGACGCGCACGGCGGCGCTTGTCGGCCTGCTGACATACGTCAGCTATGCGTATGCGCACGGCAGTTGGGCTAACCCGGCCCTGATCGGCGTGTCAGTGTTTACGGGGCTGCTCCTCCCGACCTACGCCAAGCTCAGCAACAAGGCCGAACTCTGGGCGCAAAACCAGTTCGGCTTCGTGACCGCAGGCAGGATCGGGCGGTTCGTGCCGCAGTACGCGTTCAACCTGGCGGTTTTCTGGGTGTTGTTATGGGGGGGGGCCCTCAATGTCGTCGGCGTAGCGTCCGTGGGTGGCTTTGCTGGAGCTGCACTCGTCACCTCGCTTGCGTCCCAGGGCAGCCAGTATCTCGGCCTCTTTCTCTTCCAGCGCGGCATCGGCGATGCCAACCGCAACGTCCTGGCGGGCGTGTCGATCAACATGCTGCTGGCCGCGTTCGGCACGGCGGGCGTTCCCGGCGCGCGCGAGGCCTTCCTGATCGTGGGCTTTGCGCTGGGCGCGGTCCTGTTCGGCGTGGGCGTTCTCTCCGACATCCGCTCGCTGGTGGCGCCCAAGGGCGGCATCGGGTTGTTCTTCGGGACCTTCAATCCCTTCCACAATACTCACCTCGATATCGTGCGCCGCGCGATGGAGGAACGGGGCCTCGACAAGGTCATCATCCATCCGACGCTCATCCCGCGCATTCATGTCGACGCCTTCCGCAAGGGGCAGTTGCGCGTTGCGCGCATCGAGAACGGCTTCCAGATCTACGAGAAAACCGACAAGGCCGACGTCAACGTCGACTACTTCCCGGCGGGACGGCAGTTCCTGCCGCCGGAGACGCGCAAGGTGCTGATCGACCTCGCCGTGGCGGAGGCGGGTCTGGGCAACAGGGTCGAGGTCGCCTTCTATCCCGACGTCTACAACGCCAAGGGGTTCCGCGGCGTGATCGGCGAAGTGAAGAAGCGCTATCCCGGCGTTCGCCTGCATGCGCTTCATGGCACGGACCATGGCGGCATGACGGTGCGCCAGATCTGCGACGAGTGCGGCTGGATCTATCCATGGCGGATCCTGCGCCGCGACAAGGTTTCCGCGACGGCGATCCGCCGCGGCGCGAAGGGCATGACGGCCGGCGTCGTCACCGATGTGCTTGCTCAACTTACTGCGAATCGCCCGGAGGTGACGGCTGGGGGCCGTCGTTTCCGGAACGAGAATGGTGTGCTGACAGAGGGGGGCTAGGTATGTCTCTGCTGAATACGCCGATCGACAGGCAGCCTGTCGTGACGATCAAGCTCGCGTCCACGTCGGACGAGCTCATGCAGTGCTTTGCGCTGCGCTCTGCCGTGTACATCGGCGAGCAGCAGTGCCCGTACTGGGAGGAGTTCGACGGCAACGACTTCACCGCGACGCACCTCATCCTCTACGTCGACGGCGAACCCGCCTCGTCGATGCGGCTGCGCTGGTTCGGCACCTTCGCCAAGTTCGAGCGCGCCGTGATCCTGAAGCGCTACCGCTCGATGGGCCTCTTTATTCCGTTCACGCAGTGGGCGATGGAGTTCGCGCGCAAGAAGGGCTACAGCCGGGTCTACCTGCATTCGCAGCATCGGCTGTGGCCGATCATGGAGCGCCAGGGCTTCAAGAAGGTGGACGACAAGATCTTCCACTTCTCCGACCACGAATACGGCGCCTATTACCGCGACCTCGAACTCGACGCGAAGGACGCGCCGACCATGTTCACCGACCCGCTGGTGCTGAACCGGCCGGAAGATCAACTCGACACACCCGGCATTCTCGAAGAATCGGCAACGCGCGGGGCGACCAACCCCGGTGCGGGCTGGTCCGAGCGCCGGACAAATTAGGGGGATCAGACATGTCCACTGTTAAGCAATCGATCGGCGGCGAGCCTCTCACCACCAAGCTCGCGATGAAGATGGAAGACTCGATGCAGGCCTTCGCCGTGCGCGCGGCCTGCTTCATCGGAGAGCTCGACGTGCCGTACTCCGAGGAGTTCGACGGCCACGACTTCGGCGCCACCCACGTGATCGCCTATGTCGGCGACGAGCCTGTGGGCGCGGTCCGGGTGCGGTGGTTCCAGTCGTTCGCGATGCCGGAGCGGCTGGCGGTGATCCAGCGCTTCCGCGGCAACGCGATCGGCCAGCTCCTGCTCGAGCGCTGCCGCAAGCTGGCCGAGACGCGCGGCTGCAACATGCTCTACGTCCAGGTGCTGCCAAACGACGTGGCCTATTGGGAGAAGCAGGGCTGGCGCCGGCTCGTGGCCGAAGATGCCGCCGGCACGCCCAAGCGCATCGTGGCCATGGTCCGCGCCGTCGATCCCAGCAAGCCGTTGCCGGACGTCGAAGCGCCGGAAGTCGTCGTGCTGCGCGCCGAGCCGCAACTCGACGCGTCGGGCCTGCCGCTGGGGTCCGTCTCGAACTGAGGCTGACGCCCGCCTGCGGCCCCGCTATGCTCGCCCCGGGGCAAGACAAACGGGGTCGGGGGATGAGTTTGTTCGAGATCGTCGTCGAACCGCGGGTTCGGCGACGCAGAGTGCGGAAGCCGACGTCTGCAAGACAGCGCGCCGCGACGTTTTACCGGATCTGGCACGGGCTGCGTGAGTTGAACGAAGAAGCGCGGCATCTCGGCGACGAGGAACTCGCGCATTTCCTCGAGGTCACGCTGCTGCTCGTCCAGGACAAGATCGCGTCGGAGGATTCCGGCAATGCGCCGGCCTTCGACTCCGTCGATACGAGCGTGCCGAACTAGCTACTTGTGTCGCGGGTCGAGCGCGTCGCGCAGGCCGTCGCCCAGCAGGTTGAACGACAGCACGGCGAAGAAGATCGCGAAGCCCGGCCAGAAGGCCATCCACGGCGCCTGTGCGAGGAAGCGCTGCGCGGAGTTCAGCATGCTGCCCCATGACGGCGCGGGCGGCTGCTGGCCGAGGCCGAGGAACGACAGCGCCGCCTCGGCGATGATGGCGCCCGCGATCGCGAGGCTCGCCTGCACCAGCAGCGGCGGCACGATGTTGGGCAGCAGGTGGCGGAGCGCGATGCGCCAGTGCGGGTTGCCGACGGCACGGGCGGCCTCGACATAATCCTCGACCTTGGCGCCCAGCGTCTGGCCGCGCGTGAGGCGGATGAAGACCGGCGTCGCGGTGACGCCGATGGCGATCATCGCGTTGCTGAGGCTCGGTCCCAGGAACGCCGAGAGCGTGATCGCGAGGATCAGGAACGGGATCGCCAGCATCGCGTCGACGATGCGCGACAGGACCGTGTCGACCCAGCCGCCGGCGTAACCCGCCAGCAGGCCGAGCGGCACGCCGGCGCCGACGGCGATGCCGACGGAAACCAGGCCGGCGCTGAGCGAGGCGCGCGCGCCCCAGATCACGCGCGAGAGCACGTCGCGGCCGACCTCGTCCGTGCCGAACCAATGAGCCCACGTCGGCGGCTTGCGCACTTGGGTGAAGCTGGTGAGCGTGGGATCGTAAGGCGCCACGAGCGGTGCGAAGACCGCGACCGCGATCAGGAACACGACCACGAACAGCGCCACCATCGCGCCCTTCCTCCGGCGCAGCCGCCGCCAGGCGCGCGCCCAGGGATTTTCCTCGAGGCCGATCGTGAGGCTCATCCGCGCAACCTCGGGTTCACGAGCACGTAGGCGATGTCGGCCAGCAGGTTGAGCGAGATGTAGGTCGTGGCCGTGACCAGCACGACGCCCTGCACCACGGCGTAGTCGCGGTTGAAGACGGAGTCGACGATCAGCTTTCCGAAGCCCGGGATGGTGAAGATCTGCTCGGTCAGCACCGCGCCGGAGAGGAGCGTGCCGAAGTCGAGCGCGAGGAGCGTGATCACCGGCGTCATGGCGTTGCGCAGCGCATGCTTCAGCACGACCCGGCTTTCGTTCAGGCCCTTGGCGCGCGCGGTGCGCACGTAGTCCGCGCCCATCGCCTGCAGCATCGCCGAGCGGGTGTGCCGCATCAGCACGGCCGCAAGCGCGTTGCCCAGCACGAAGGCGGGCATGATCGTGGTGGCGAGGCTCTGTTTCCAGTCCTCGCCCAGCCGCACGTAACCCGAAGCGGGCAGCCAGCCCAGTTCCACCGAGAACAGGAAGATCAGCAGGATGCCCAGCCAGAAGTTGGGCGTGCTCAATCCCCACAGCGCGAACAGGTTGGCGCCGTAATCCCACCAGGTCTCCTTCTTCACGGCCGAGACGATGCCGGCGGGAATACCGATGCAGAGCGCGATCAGCAGCGCCATGCCGGCGAGCTGCAAGGTCACCGGCAGCTTTTCCGCAACCAGCGAGCTCACCGAGGACTTCAGCCGCATCGACTCGCCCAGGTTCCCCGACAGCACGCCCTTCATCCAGTAGAAGTACTGCACCGGGATCGGCTCGTTGAGGCGGTACTGCTCGCGGATCTGCTGCAGCACGATGGGATCGCGCTCCTCGCCCGCCATGATCAGCGCCGGATCGCCGGGCAGCAGCTGCTGCAGCCCGAAGATCAGCATCGACACCAGAATCAGGGTCGGGATGATCTGCAGCAGGCGGCGGGTGAGGAAGACGAGCATCTACCGGGGCATTCTACTTGAGCTTCAGTCCGATCACGCGCACCAGCCCATCCGGCATCTGCTTGTAGCCTTCGAGCCGGTCGCTGTGCGCCACCAGCACCTGCGGATGGTAGAGGTAGAGGATGGGGCCGCCGCCCTTGGGCGTGAGCTTGGCCGCAACCTTCTCGTAGGCAGCCTTGCGGTCTTCGAGCGTGCTCTTGGTGCGCGCCTCGTTCTGTGCCGCGTCGACCTCGGGATCGCAGAGCTTGCTGTTGTTCTGTGGCGAGCCGCAGGTCTGGAAGCTGTAGGAATTGCCGTCGGGATCGCTGCGGCCGCTCCAGCCAATGAGGAAGATCTGAAAGTTGCCGTCCTCGGCCTGCTTCAGCGAGGTGGCGAACTCGGTCAGCCGGATCTTGAGGTCGAAGCCCGCTTCGGCCGCCATCGACTGCACGACCTCGGCGACGGAGCGGAACTCGACACCGTTGGGCACCATCAAGTCGAGCGTGAGCGGCGCGGCGACGCCTGCTTCCTTCAGCAGTGCCTTGGCCTTGGCGACGTCGCGCTTGGGGATCGGGAATTTCGATTGATAGTACGGGTTCTGCGGGCTGACCCACTGGTTGCCCGGCACGAACTCGCCGTTGAACACGACCTGGTTGATGGCCTCGCGGTCGATCGACAGCTCCAGCGCCTCGCGCACCTTGGGGTTCTTGGCGAGCGGATTGTCGGCCTTGGGACCGTTGGCGAGGTTCATGGTGAGGCCGACGTAGCCCAGCGACACCGCCTTGCTGAGTTTCACTTTCGGCAGGTCGCGCACCGCCTTGATATCGGTCGCCAGCACGCGCTCGATCAGGTCGAGGCCGCCCGACTTCAGGTTGGCCAGACGCACGGTCGAGTCGACGATCGGCAGGTAGGTGATCTTGTCGATGAAGACCTGGTCCTTGTTCCAGTAGTCGGCGAACTTCTCGACGACGATGCGGTCCTGCTGGATACGCTCGACGAACTTGTAGGGACCAGCGCAAACCGGATGCAGGCCGAACTTGTCGCCGGCGGCTTCGGCGGCCTTCGGCGAGACCATCATACCGGCACGGTCGGTGAGCTGGGCCAGCAGCGGCGAGAACGGCGCCTTGAGGTTGAGCCTGATGGTGAGCGGATCGACCACGTCGACGGAATCGATGGCGGCGATCTCGGGCTTGCGGAACGAGCCCTTCAGGTTGAGGTGGCGGTCGAAGCTGTACTTGGCGGCGGCGGCATCGAGCGGCTCGCCGTCGTGGAACTTCACACCGGGGCGGAGCTTGATCGTGACCGTCTTGCCGTCGGCCGAGGTCTCGTGGCTGAGCGCCAGTTGCGGCACGACCTTCAGGTTTTCGTCGATGTCGAACAGCTTGTCGCAGATCGAGGAGAAGACGATGCGGCCGACATAGGTGCGCGCCAGCGACGGGTCCATCACGTCGGGATCTTCCGCGAGCCCCACGCGCAGGTTGGTCTGTGCCGCCGCGCCGCCCGCCATCGCGAGCGTCAGTAGTCCGGAGAGTGCCAGTCTTTTCATGTCGCCTCCTGCGCCGATACGAATGCCGCCTGCAGGCGGTCTAGCCGGCTCCTGTCTTCTTGTGTGCCGCGCCCTTCGAGCAGCGCAGCGGCCGCGGGCAACTCGGGCCACCACGGGCAGGCCGTTGCGTGACCTGTGCCATCGTCGACGAGCGCGGGCG
The DNA here is from genome assembly GCA_903915535.1 of Enhydrobacter aerosaccus. Taxonomy (GTDB): domain Bacteria; phylum Pseudomonadota; class Alphaproteobacteria; order Reyranellales; family Reyranellaceae; genus Reyranella; species Reyranella aerosaccus_C. The sequence continues at coordinate 19,136 of CAIWTJ010000223.1, read as the reverse complement.
GGTCGCGGCGGCAGCTGTCGCGCGCGAACGGGCAGCGCGTGTTGAAATGGCAGCCCGGCGGCGGATTGATCGCGCTCGGGATGTCGCCTTCGAGAAGGGCGCGTTCGCGTACGACGGTCGGATCGGGCAGCGGCACGGCGGAGAGCAGCGCGCGCGTGTAGGGATGGCGCGGATTGCGGAACAGCTCGTCGGCGGTCGCGGTCTCGACGATCTTGCCCAGGTACATGACAGCGATGCGGTCGGCGATGTGCTTCACGACCGCGAGATCGTGGCTGATGAAGATGTAGGCGAGGCCGAAGCGCTGCTGCAGCTGCTTCATCAGGTTGATGACCTGCGCCTGGATCGAGACGTCGAGCGCCGACACCGGCTCGTCGGCCACGATCAGGCGCGGCTCGACGGCCAGCGCGCGGGCGATGGCGATGCGCTGGCGCTGGCCGCCGGAGAATTCGTGCGGATAGCGGCGCACGTGATCGGGCCTCAGCCCCACCAGTTCGAGCAGCTCGGCGACGCGCTGGTTGCGCTGCTGCTCGTTGCCGACGAGGCGGTGCAGCCACAGCGGCTCGCCCAGCATGGCGCCCACGGTCATGCGCGGATTGAGCGAGGCGTAGGGGTCCTGGAAGATCACCTGCAGGCGTCTGCGGCGCGCGCGCATCTGGTCGGAATCGAGCGCCAGGAGGTTGTCTCCCTCGAACATCACGCGGCCGGCCGTGGGCTCGATCAGGCGCAGCGCCAGGCGGCCCACGGTGGACTTGCCGCAGCCCGACTCGCCCACGATCGCCAGCGTCTCGCCTTCGTTCACGTGGAAGTCGACGCCGTCGACGGCGCGCACGTGCGCGCTCACGCGGCCGAAGGCGCCGCTCTTCACCGGGAAGTGCTTCACCAGCCCCTGGACGTCGAGCAAGGCCGTCATTGGAACATCCGCGACAGCGGCGCGCGGCGGCAGCGCGACAGATGCCCCGGCGCGACCTCGATCAGCGGGGGGGACGCGGTCTTGCACGCCTCCTCGACGAACGGGCAGCGCGCGGCGAAGCGGCAGCCGGCGGGCGGCTTGGTCATGTCGGGCACGCGGCCCTCGATCGACGGCAGGCGTTCGCGCTTGTGGTCGAGCTTGGGGATCGAGCCCAGCAGGCCCACCGTGTAGGGATGCTCCGGCCGCGCGAACAGCGTCTCGACCGGCGCGCGCTCGACGATCTGGCCCGCGTACATGACGGCCACATCGTCGGCCATCTCGGCCACCACGCCCAGATCGTGCGTGATCAGGATGATCGCGGTGCCGGTGTCGCGCCTCAATCCGCGCATGAGGTCGAGGATCTGCGCCTGGATGGTGACGTCGAGCGCGGTGGTGGGCTCGTCGGCGATCAGGAGCTTGGGCCCGCAGGCCAGCGCCATGGCGATCATGGCGCGCTGGCGCATGCCGCCCGAGAGCTTGTGGGGATAATCGTCGATGCGCTTCTCGGGTGAGGGAATGCGCACCAGCTTCAGCACGTCGATGGCCTTGGCGCGCGCCTCGGCGCCACTGACGCGCTGGTGGCGCTGGATCGCCTCGATGATCTGGTTGCCGATCGTGTAGGAGGGATTGAGCGAGGTCATCGGCTCCTGGAAGATCATGGCCAGGCGCGCGCCGCGCAGGTCGCGCAGCTCGCTCTTCGCCAGCTTCAGGAGATCGCGCCCCTCGAAGCGCACCTCGCCGCCGATGGTGGAATTCTCCGGCGGCAGGAGGCCCATCACCGCGAGCGACGTCACGGACTTGCCGCAGCCCGACTCGCCCACGAGCCCCAGCGTCCGGCCGCGCCGCAGCGCGAGGTCGATCCCGTCGACGGCGTGCACCGTGCCGTCGTCGGTCGCGAAGGAGACAGTGAGGCTCTTCAGCTCAAGCAGCGGGGCGTCTGATGGCGGAATGTCCGGCGTCTCGCTCATCGATGCTTAACGGCCCGCCGCGTAACCCTGCATGCCGCGCGGATTGGCGGCGGCCTTGCGCCACGGGTCCTGGCGGCTGGCGGCGGTGAGGCGGCCTTCCGACCAGTCGTCGTTCATCTCGACCTTGTGGCCGCGCTTCTCGAGATCCTTCGCGGTCTCCTGCGGCACGCGGCCCTCGAGGACCAGCACGCCCGGACGCGCGGTGCGCGGCCAGAAGGACGAGGGGAAGTGCTCGCTGTGCCAGGCCGGCGCGTCGATCGCCTCCTGCAGGTTCATGCCGCAATGGACATGGCGCAGGAACATCTGCGTCACCCACTGGTCCTGCTGGTCGCCGCCCGGCGATCCCCAGACCATGTACGGCTCGCCGTCGCGATGGGCGAGGGTGGGCGTCAGCGTCGTGCGCGGGCGCTTGCCCGGCGCCAGCGATCCCGGCAGGCCTTCTTCCAGCCAGAACATCTGGCCGCGCGTGCCGATCGGGAAGCCGAGTTCCGGCACCACGGGCGAGCCGTGCAGCCAGCCGCCCGACGGCGTCGAGGAGATCATGTTGCCTTCGCGGTCGACGATGTCGAAGTGCACCGTGTCGCCGCTCATCTGTCCCATGCGGCCGACCGTAGGCTCGCCGGCGCCGCTCGCCGCAACCGCGGCACGCGAGCCGTCGGCGACGCGCAGCTTCACCACGCCGCCATAGCCCTCGAGCTTGCCCGGCCGCTGCTCGAGCGAGGCCCTGGCAGGATCGATCAGCTTGCGGCGGTCGGCATTGTAGGCATCCGACAGCAGGGTCTGCATCGGCACGTCGACGAACTTGGGATCGCCGTAGAACGACTCGCGGTCGGCATAGGCGAGCTTGCTCGCCTCCACGACGGTATGGATGAAATCGGGGCTGGTCGGGTCGACGCCGTCGAGATTGAAGCCCTTGAGCAGGGCCAGCTGCTGCAGCACCACCGGCGACTGCGACCACGGGCCCGCCTTGCACACCGTGTAGCGCCCATAGTCATAAGTGACCGGCGCCTCGATGGTGGCTTCCCACTTGGCCATGTCGTCGCCGCGCAGCAGGCCTTTGTTGCGCTGGCCGGAGACGTCCATGATCTCCTGGTTCGTGTAGAACCTGTCGATCGCCTCGGCCACGAAGCCCTGGCTCCAGACCTTGCGCGCGCGCTCGATGATCGCCTCGCGGTTGCCGCCGCCGGATTCCGCTTCCTTGATGATGCGGGCGTAGGTGTTGCCCACGGCCTTGTTGGTGAAGGTCTCCATCGGCTTGGGCACCTTGCCGCCCGGCAGGAACACCGCGGCGGAGGTCGGCCAGTTGTCGCGGAAGTTGTCCGCCACGGTCGCGATGGTGGCCGAGGCGCGCTCGACCAGCGGGTAGCCGTTCAGCCAGTAGCCGATGGCGGGGGAGAGCACCTCGGAGAGGCTCATCGTGCCGTAGTCGCGCAGCAGCAGCATGTAGGCGTCGAAGGTGCCGGGCACGCAGGCCGGCAGCACGCCGGTGCCGGGGATCAGGTCGAGGCCGAGCTTCTTGAAATGTCCGATGGTGGCGAGGCCGGGGATCGGCCCCTGGCCGCAGATCACTTCCGTCTTGCCCTTCTTCACGCTGTTCAGGATCAGCGGCACGTCGCCGCCCGGGCCGCAGAGATGCGGCTCGCAGACCTGCAGGGTGAGGGCGGTGGCGACCGCGGCGTCGAAGGCGTTGCCGCCGCGCTCGAGGATTCCCATGCCGACCGCGGTGGCGATCCAGTGCGTCGACGTCACGACGCCGAAGGTGCCGACGATCTCCGGACGGGTCGTGAACGGGTTCGGATTGATCAGTTTCAAGGCGTGCCTCCCGGGCGGTCCCAATGCAAGAACGGGACCTTATGCTCCCCGGAAGCGGGCGGGAAGGGCACGAAGCTTCCCGGCCTTCCCGATCCTTCCCGACCGGTCGGGAAGCCTTCGTTATCGATAGGACAAGGGTTTTCCGGGATTCTTCCCGGTTTCCGTCACACCCCTCACGTCTTTGTCAGCCGGAGACTTCCGGCAGGCGCATCCAGGCCGGCATCTCGGGCAAGACACGGGTGCCGCCCGCGGTCAGCCCGTCGCTCTTCATGCCGTCGAGGCGCAGCATCGCCAGCGCGCGGTCGCCGAGGCCGGAGCGGATCTCGCCCACTTCCTGGCCGTCGCGTTCGATCAGCGTACCGGGCGCGGGCAGCGGCCCGTCGAGCCGCACCGGGAACAGCCGCTTCTTCACGAGGCCGCGATACTTGGTGCGGGCCGTCAGCTCCTGGCCCATGTAGCAGCCCTTCTTCCAGTCGACACCGTTCAGCTCGTCGAAGCCGCTTTCGAGCAGGAGGGCCTTTTCGGGCGGCAGGTCGCGGCTGCCGTCGGGCACGCCGAGCGAAAGACGCAGCGCGTCGTAGTCGGCGGGCATGGCAGGCAGAAATCCATGCGAGCCCAGGATCGCCGCCGCTTCGCCGGCCGGCGCGAGCACGCGCACGCCCAACGCAGGCAGGCGCGGATCGGCGTACGACACGGCCTTCTCGATGCCTAGCGCCTTGCTGGCCTCGTCGCCGAACGCGACGGCCACTTCCATCGACGCCGCGCGATCCTCGACCTTCACCTTGGAGCGCAGCGTGTACATCGTGAGCTTCTTGGCCAGCGCCGGCGCCCGCTCGCGCTCGGTCTCGAGCAGCAGGGCGTCGCCGCCGCCCTCCGAGACGAACATGTCGTTCAGGAACCGCCCCTGCGGCGTCAGCAGCGCGGCCCAGATCGCATGGCCGGTCGACACCTTGGTCGTGTCGTTGGAGATCAACCCCTGCAGGAACTCGACCCTGTCGGCTCCGGTAAGGGCGATGACGCTGCGGTGGGGGAGGAGGGTAAAGGACGTGGGCATGGGAATGAGTTGGGTGTTTGCCGGCACGTTGGCAAGTAGTTCGGTTCCGTACCTCCGTCAACGAACGCCGTAATATTCGGGTAAGTCGGCAGCCGTATTTCCGGCGAAGTCGCCCCCTATGTTCGCGCCACACAGGAGGACGACATGAACCGCTTTGGACAAAGTCAGACGCTCGCCGCGGGCCTCGCCTTATTCGCAACGGCCGCTTTCGCCGCCCCGCCCCCGCGCACCGACCAGGATTACTGCATGGCGCTGAGCGAGACCTACGTGCGCTATGTCGGTCACGACGAGGACAATGCCCATCGTCTCGGCTATCGGCGTGGGTCGCTCGACGGTCAGGTGGCCGTTGCCCAGTGCCGGCAAGGCAATGCCGCGGCAGCGATCCCGGTGCTGGAGAAAAAGCTGATCGACCAGAAGTTCACCCTGCCGGCGCGCGGCTAGGACATTTAGACGGCGCGCTCAGCGCCTCAACTCGTCCGCCAGGTATTTGGCCGTGAGGCTCCCGGCGGTGCGCGAGACCATGTCGGGCGGTCCGGCAGCCACGACAGTGCCACCGTCCTCGCCGGCGCCGGGGCCGATATCGATCACCCAGTCGCTGTCGGCCACGAGCCGCATGTCGTGCTCGACCACGATCACGCTGTTGCCCGAGGCGACCAGAGACTGGAGCTGAAGGATCAGACGCTCGACGTCGGCGGGGTGTAGCCCCGTCGTCGGCTCGTCGAGGATGTAGAGCGTGCGGCCGCGTTGGGCGCGCTGCAGTTCGGTCGCGAGCTTGATGCGTTGCGCCTCGCCTCCCGACAGTTCCGTGGCGGGCTGGCCAAGCCGCAGGTAGCCCAGCCCGACGTTGCGCAGGGTTTCCAGCGAATGACGCAGCGCAGGTTCCTGCGCGAAGAAGGCGTGCGCGGCATCGACGGTAAGGCCGAGGACGTCGGCGATCGACTTGCCGCCCACCCGGATCTCCAGCGTCTCGTCATTGTAGCGCGCGCCGTGGCAGGCGGGGCACGGCGCGTAGACGCTGGGCAGGAACAGCAATTCGACGAACACGAAGCCCTCGCCCTCGCACTTGGGGCAGCGTCCCTTGGCGACGTTGAACGAGAAGCGGCCCGCGTCGTACTTGCGCGCCTTGGCCTGCGGTGTGGCGGCGAACAGCCGGCGCACGTGGTCGAACAGACCGGTGTAGGTGGCGAGGTTCGACCGCGGCGTGCGGCCGATCGGACGCTGGTCGACGACGACGAGGCGGCCCACGCCGTCCAGTCCGCTTTCGATGCGGCCCGCCACGGTGGCGACGGGGCGGCCTTCCAGGGCATCGCCCTCTTCCTCGCGCGCGATGGGCTGGCCGAGCTTTTCCGCCACGGCCTCCACCAGGAACTGCGACACCAGGGTCGACTTGCCCGAACCCGAGACGCCGGTGACGCTGGCCAGTACGCCCAGCGGGATGTCGACGTCGAGGCCGTCGAGATTGTTGCGCGTGACGCCGCGCAGCTTCAGCCAGCCGGCCGGTGGACGCGGCGGCTGGCGCTCGGGACGCGCCCCGGGAAAAAGATGCTGCGCGGTGCGCGAGATCGCCACGTCGCGCAGCCCTGCGGTCGGGCCGCTATAGAGGATCAGGCCGCCCTGCTCGCCGGGGCCGGGGCCCACGTCGACGATCCAGTCGGCGGCGCGCACCACGTCGAGTTCGTGCTCGACCACGAACAGGGAGTTGCCGCTGTCCTTCAGTCGAGCGAGCGCCCGAAGCAACGCTTCGGTGTCGGCCGGATGCAGCCCCGCGGAGGGTTCGTCGAGCACATAGACCACGCCGAACAGGTTGGAATGGACCTGCGTCGCGAGGCGCAGCCGCTGCAATTCGCCGGGCGAGAGGGTGGGCGTGCTGCGATCGAGCGAGAGGTAGCCCAGTCCGAGGTCCAGAAGCACGTCCAGGCGGGCGGCAAGATCGTGCGTGATGCGCTGGATGACGATTGCCTTCTCGGGCGCCTTCGCGTTCGTCTGCGTCTTGGCAAACGGCGCGACGAGCGATGCGAGGCGCTTCAGCGGCAGGCGCGAGATGTCGGCGATGTCCAGGCCCGCGAACGTGACGGAGAGCGACTCGCGCCGCAGCCGCTTGCCGTGGCACTCGGGACAGTCGGCACCGATCATGTATTGCGACACCCGTTTCTTCATCAGCGGGCTCTGCGTGTGCGCGAAGGTCTGCAGCACATATTGGCGCGCGCCGGTGAAGGTGCCCTGGTAGCTGGGCTCCTCCTTCTTCCTGAGCGCGCGTTTCGTCTCGGCGGGCGTGTAGCCCGCGTAGACGGGAACGGTCGGCGTCTCCTCGGTGAACAGGATCCAGTCGCGGTCCTTCTTCGGCAGCTCGCGCCACGGTTTGTCGACGTCGAAGCCCAGGGTCACCAGGATGTCGCGCAGGTTCTGGCCATGCCACGCCGGCGGCCACGAGGCGATGGCGCGCTCGCGGATGGTGCGCGAGGGGTCGGGCACCATCGTTTGTTCGGTGACCTCATAGACCCGGCCGAGACCGTGACAGGTGGGGCAGGCACCCTCGGCCGTGTTGGGCGAGAACGACTCGGCGTAGAGCAGCGGCTGCTGTGCAGGATACTCGCCGGCGCGCGAATACAGCATGCGCAGGAGATTGGAGAGCGTCGTGACACTGCCCACGGAGGAGCGCGTGGTGGGGGTGCCACGCTGCTGCTGCAGCGCCACGGCAGGCGGCAGGCCGTCGATCGCATCGACCTCGGGCACCGCCATCTGGTGGAACAGGCGGCGCGCATAGGGGGACACGGATTCCAGGTAACGGCGCTGCGCTTCGGCGTAGAGCGTGCCGAAAGCGAGCGACGACTTGCCCGATCCCGAGACGCCGGTGAACACCACGAGCGCATCGCGCGGCACGTCGAGGTCGACGTTCTTGAGATTGTGCACCCGCGCCCCGCGAACCTTTACGAAGCCGTGGGTTGCTCTGGCCGGCGGGTGGCGGGTGAAGGTGTCCATGGAAAGAAACGTGAAGGAACCGAGGAGGGTTGCCGCTACGCCTGTGTCCTCCATGGCTGCGGCGTTTCGTAGATGATGGTGGCGATCCAGGGAAAGCGCGTGCGCTCGTTTAGGTTCGCGGGGCTCACGTACTCGGAAATGCGCGTCAGCCCCTTTTGCTTCGACCACCATTCGTCCGCGGCCGTTTGCGCCGCATCCATCGTCTCGCCGCGGAACTGCTTTTGTTCGAGCATGTAGGAACAACGGCCCGCGCGTTCCCGAAGTTGCCCAGACGAAGACCGCCCCGCTGCGGGGAGCAGAGGGGGCGGCTTCTTCGATTCGTACTCGGTATCTTAGCGTACGAAGAGTGCGAGCAGGATGATGATCGGGATCGGCACGCCGATCAGCCACAACAGAATTCCGCGACCCATGACTGTCTCCTCTGGTTGATGGTGGGGATGTCGACGACCTAGCGACGCACGTAGACGCGGTCGCGCAACGTGCCGCCTTCGATGGCGGCGAGCGCCGCGGCCAGCGCGCCGAACAGCATCGACGCCGTCAGCCACAGGGCGAGATGGGCGGCGGCCTTGCGGGCCTTGTCGGCGCTGATCTTGAGGTCGGTCGTGACGTCGTTCACGCGCTTCTCGGCATCCGCGGGCGACAGGCCGGTGCGGGCCGAGATCAACTGCACGAGATAGTCATGATCGCTCTGCGCCATCGTCGTGCTGCTCTTCGACAGCAGGCGATAGACCTCCTGGCGGTCGGACGGCTGGGCGGCGGCATCCGCTGCCTTGGTCGTGAAATTCGGGCGTAGCAGCACGTCGCTGTAGCCCGTGAGACGGGACTGCATGGCGCCGGCGTTGCCGGCCATCGCGGCTCCCGGACCCGCGCCGGCGGCGGCACCGGCACCGATCGTGGTTGCCGCCGAGGCGAGGAAGGCGACGCTGATCACGGTCGCCACGGCCCAGGCGAGGAAGCCGTGCGCGGAGTCGCGGAAATAGACCTCGTCGGTATGCGTGCCCAGCCAGCGGACGCGCAGGCGGCCGGCAATGTATCCGCCGACGGCCGACGAGATGACGGCAACGCAGACCAGGTAGATGCCGCTGAAGAGGGCGGCGTTGTCCGAGGAAATGCCGCGGTCGGACCAGGGCGAGACCACCGAAAGGCCGATGCCCGCGCCCAGGGTGAACAGCACCACGCTGAGCGAGGCGGCCGTGAAGCCGCCGGCCACGATCGCGGGCCACGACACCGCGGAGGTCGGAGCTTCGCCCCCGTCGGCGACGGCGGGATTGACGATGACGGTGTCGACCATGAGCGGTGTCTCCTTTTGAACGGGCGCGGTCTGTAACGGGGCGCTTTGCCGTCGGTTGCCCCCCGCCCAAAAAGAAGCCCGGCGATTGCCGGGCTTCGGTGTCGGCGATGCCGCGTCAGGCCGCCTTGGCTTCGAGCGTCTGGCCCTGGTTCAGCTTGTGGCCCTTGAACGTGCGCGTCGTCGGCGGCGGCAGTCCCTCTGCCTTGAACTTGGCCAGCAGCTGCTCCTTTCGGGCGGCGAGGCGTTGGCCCAACGCTTCCATGTCGATGTCGGCGTCGCGGGCCTGCGCGAAGATGCCTTCTCCCGGGCGCTCCTCTTCCTTGACGTGATGCTTGATCTCCTCCGACAGCACTTTCATCTTAGCGTCGTAGAAATCGTCGTCCGGAGAACCGGCGACCAGCTCGGCGATCATCACCTTGGCGCCGTCGTGCTCGACATACGCTTCGTCCATCATGTCTTCCTCGACCTTGCCCTTGCAGGCCGGATAGAAGATTTCCTCCTCGATCGTCGCGTGCACGCACAGTTCGGTGCAGATTTCCTGCGCGAGCGACTTCTTAGCGCTGGCGCTCTTGGACGCTTCGAACTTCTCGAACAACTCTTCGACCTTGCGATGATCGGCCTTCAGCAGGGCGATCGCGTCGAGTTTTGCGGGCTTGGCCACATGTGTCTCCATCAGTTGAATTGAGGTGTGTTGAAAACGAAGTCGGTGCGCACGACGTTGCCGTCCGCTTTCGTACCGCACGAAAAAAGGGCCCGACGAAAAAGGCAGGAAGCTTTGGGCTTCCTGCCTTTCGTCGCGGCCGTCACCGCTGTTTAGGCGGCGATATCGTGCTCGCGGCGCATGCGTTCGATCTCGGCCTGGCTCGGCTCATAGGCCGGTGCCGCCGGATCGAAGCTCTTCCAGCCTTCCTTGCGGTAGGCAGCGCCACGCTCGACCGGATCGATCGGCTTGTAGGTGTCGAGAAGCGACTGGATGCGATCGGCTGCCGCGTCGTCGACACGCGCACTCACGAGCGTGCCGCCGCGGCGGATCGACTCGGAGTAGACATGAGCGTGATCGTCGGACGTGCCGGCGCTCACCAGGGCTCCGACCAGGCCGCCCGTGGCGGCGCCAGCTGCGGCACCGACGGCCAGCGAGGCAAGCCAGCCCACGGCCACGACCGGGCCCAGGCCCGGAATCGCCAGCAGGCCGAGGCCTGCCAGCAGGCCCGCACCGCCGCCCACGACGCCGCCGATGCCTGCGCCGGCGCCGGCCTTCGAGACGTCGGTGACTTCGTCATGCCTGTCGCTGACATGCTTGTTGGCGATCAGGCTGATCTCCGACGCCGGCACGCCGGCTTTTTCGACGGCCGCCACGGCATCGCGTGCCTGGGAATAGGTATCGTAAACTCGACTAACGGTTTTCATGTCCTTTGACCTTTCAAACAGAGGAATTGGGGCGCGGGGATTAAGGGGCAGGCTGGGGAACGACATTGCCCTTGAAGTCGATGGCGACCTGGACGGATTTGCCGTCGTGCATCGCCGGGCCGCGCCAGATGCCGTCGTCGTCCTTCTTGAGAACGCCGACGTTGGTCAGGCCCTGCGCGACCGCACGGTCCTTCGCCTGGCCCTCGGTGAAGCTGTTCGCGCCCTTGAGCGGCGCGCCCGCATCGGTCTTGCGCGTCATGTAGCTGTAGGCGTCGTCCTTGCAGTATTTCAGGAACGTCGCCTGATCGAGCTTGCCGTCCGCGGCCATCTGCTTTTCGTTGACGCGCATCGCTGCGGTGTAGCGCATCGATTCGGTGGGCGAGAGCGTGCCGTCCTTGTCGACGTCGGCCTTGGTCCACATGGCCTGGCATTCGGCGTCCGTCGCTGCATAAGCGGGAAGCGCCGCACACGTCGCCGCCATCGCGGCAACCATGAGCAATTTCTTCATATTTTGTTCACCTGTCGAGAATGGGAGGCTTCGGATGAAGCTCCACTCATTCAACAGTTTCGACGGGGGCCGAGTTCCGATTTTTGTGAAAGGCGATTCGGGCGTACGCGCCCGAACCTTCTTTCGACTAGCTGCGGCGCCAGTCCGGATAGGAGAGTGCCCACCAGCTGGACGGATCGAATTTCTTCCACGCGCCTTCGGGCTGCGCGAGCCGATCGGCGACGGCGTAGACGGCCGACGGATGATGTCCCAGCCCGAGATGGCTGCCGTAGACCTCGATGTTCTCCGTCTGCGGCCCGGCCACGTTGAGGCAGGCCTGCCACGCGCAGATGCCGTCGCTGCGGCTGAAGATCGAAGTCGTCGGCACCGGCGGCGCTTCCGCCAGCTGCTCGGTCAGCAGGTCGTGCTCGGAGACCTTGCGGCCCGAGGCGAGTTCGTAGGCCTGCCATGCATTCGTCGACTGCGGCGAGCCCGCGAAGGGACTGCCGAGGCTGATCATGCAGCGGATCTTTTCCGGCGCGAGCTTGGCGAGCTGACGCGCGTAGAGGCCGCCCAGACTCCAGCCGACCAGGCTGATCTTGCGCCGGCCGTAACGCTCGTACAGTTCCTCGATCCGCGCCATCATGTCGGCCTCGACGGTCTCGCGCAGGCCGAGATTGCGGCCGAGCTTCCAGCCGTGCACGGCATGGCCGCGCGACTTCAGGAACCCGCGCAACGGCCGCGTGCTGCGGTCGTCGGCCAACAGGCCGGGCAGGACAAGCACGGGATGACCGTCGCCCGGCGGCGTCATCGCCAGCCACGGCTGCAAGAGGAAGAAAGCGCCCAGCTCGGGCAAGGCGCGCGTCTCGAGCAACATGAGAGCGCGTGACGGCGGGTCGATGACCGGCCGCGCATAATTCGATGGGTACATTGAACTCCTTAAACGCTACGCAATGAGTACAACGTTGTGCGACGCAACATGGACGCATGAATAATGCTGCGTCGCAATATATATCTGCTAATCCCCTGTAAAGGCTGGTAGATTTTCCCTCATCTGATACGTAACGGTGACGGCGAGGGACGAACCGGGCGGCGGAAGGGGTCGAGCAGCGTTGGCGACATCACAGGCGACACCGGCAGCCGGCGTGCATGCAGCCTATCGTCCGGATATCGACGGCCTGCGCGCCGTCTCGATCCTGGCGGTCGTGCTCTACCACGCGTTCCCGCGCGTCCTGGGCTCGGGCTACATCGGCGTCGACGTTTTCTTCGTCATCTCGGGCTTCCTGATCGGCGGCCTGATCAGCGCCGAACTCGCCGGCGGTACCTTCAGCTTCGCGCGCTTCTATACCCGCCGCGTGCGGCGGCTGTTTCCCGCGCTGATCCTGGTCGTGGCCTTCACCCTCTTCGTGGGCTGGCACCTGATGTTCGCCGAGGAGTTCCGCCTGCTCGGCCGGCACGCCTTCGCGGCGTCGCTGTTCGTGGCGAACTTCCCGCCGATGGGCGAGATCGGCTACTTCGATCGCGAAGGCCACAGCAAGCCGCTGCTGCATTTGTGGTCGCTCGGCATCGAGGAACAGTTCTATTTCGTGTGGCCGATCCTCGCGGTGCTGACGCGGCGCAGCCGCCGGACATTCCTTTTCGTGACGGTCGCCGTGGCGATCGTGAGCCTCGTGCTGAACGTGACGTCCGGTGCGCCGGGTCTCGCCTTCTACCAGCCGTGGACGCGTTTCTGGGAACTGGCGGTGGGCGTGCTGGTGGCGCACCTGCCGTTGCGGCTGTCGCCCGAGCGGCGGGAACTCTGTTGCCGCGTCGGGCTGGCGATGATCCTGATCGTGGCGATCGTCGCGCCGTTGCGGGGATTTCCTGGCTGGTGGACCCTGCTGCCGGTCGGCGGCGCCGCGCTGGTGATCGCGAGCGGTCCCGACACCGTCATCGGCCGCCGGTTCCTGGCCCACCCGGCGATGGTCTCCGTCGGCAAGATTTCCTATCCGCTCTATCTCTGGCACTGGCCGCTCCTGGCCTTCACCTGGATCGCCTGCGGCTCGTTTCCGCCGGCATACCTGATCGTCTTCATGGTCGCAGCGAGCTTTGGCCTCGCGTGGCTGACCTATGAATACGTCGAGAAGCCCGCGCGGTTCGGCCTCTCCGCGCGCAGTGTCGTGGGCCTCTGCGTGCCGTCGATGGCCGTGCTCGGCGCCCTGGGCTTCGCGACGATGACGCTCGACGGCATTCCCGAGCGAAAAGTGGTGCGCGAGAACCTGGCGCTCGCCGAGGACACGCGTCCGCCGCTGCAGACGCGGTCGTCGGACGGCTCGTGCGCGAAGCCCTACGGCATTGCCGGCGACGAGAACGTCATCTGCCAGGCGAGCGTGTCGCAACCCCAAATGCTGGTGATCGGCGACAGCGTGGCGATGGCCTTCTATTCGGCGATCGGCGCGAAGCGGGTGACCGCCGATGCCGCCCTCATCGCCACCACCAGCCCGCATTGGATCGAGCCGGGTTGCCTCACCTCCGGCCCGCTGGAGCCCTGGTCGGAGGGGCCATTGACCTGCCAGCGCGTGATGCGCGATGCGCTGTCGATCCTCGACCGCACGCCGTCGATCGGGGTCGTTGTCCTTCCGACCTTCTCGGACAATCCGTTCTTCAATGACGCGGGCCGCCTGCGGCAGATCCAGGAGGCCGTCGCCAAACGTGGACGTCGCCTCGTCTATGTCGCCTCGCCGCCCGGCTTCTATCATCCACCGGAAGGATGCCGCCCGCGCCGCGTCGAGATACTGGGGGTCGATCTCACGGCGCCACGCGACCTGGACTCCTGCGAGGAAGATCGCCCCCACATCGAAGCGACGCTGAAGTTCCAGCACGACATTTTCGAAGAGGCCGCGCGCGGGGTGGCGGGGGTGTCGATTTTCGAATCGGTGCCGGTCTTCTGCGATGCCACGACCTGCTTCCAGTCGGACGATCGTGGCCCCCTCTATTATGGCTGGGGCCACATCAACGAGCGCGGCAGCGCGCGCCTGCTGAACGCGTTCCTGCCGTGGCTGCGGCAGAACGTGCCGAGCCGGTAGTCAGCCTTCCAGCAGCAACGGGGTGCGTTGGGCGCCTTCCTCGGGCGTCAGGAACACGCGCAGCCGGCGGGCGGCCATGCCGACGCCGCGTCGGCTCGACAGGACGGCCAGCGGCACCGACAGGAGAAGTCCCGCCACCACCGGCAGGATCCAGGGCACGAAGCTCGGCGCCAGGGCGCCGAGGACGGCGAGCATGAACAGGCCGAGCAGCGCGTGGCCGGTGTGCCGCGCCAGCGCCTGACGCCATTTCATCCCGCGGTCGCCCCGCGGTTGCGCCGGCCAGCCGACGGCGTTGCCGGCGAGAATGCGTGCCACGAAGCCGGTGTGGAACAGCATCATCACGGGCGCCAGCAGCGCCGAGAACACGGCTTCGAGAAGGAAGCTCATGAGCAGGGCCAGGCGTCCGCCGAAGCGGCGCGCCGAACGCGTCGACCATAGGCGGAGCGTGAGGGCCAGGATCTTGGGCCCGAACAGCAGAACGCCGGTCAGCGCGAGCAGGCCCTGGATCTCGGGCCAGTGGTAGCGCGGCCATTGGGGAAAGAGCGTGCGCGTGGCGCCGAAGTAGACGTCGCCGGTCAGCTGGTGATCGACCACCATCGCCGAGCTCAGCATGAGCAGCAGCAGCCAGAGCGGCGACGCGATGTAGGCGAAGATGCCCATCGCCAGGTGCAGCCGGCTCATCGAGTGAAGGCCGGGAAGGCCCAGCAGGCGGGCGTGCTGGAGGTTGCCCTGCACCCAGCGCCGGTCGCGCGCGGCGTAGTCGAGCAGGTTCGACGGCACTTCCTCGAAGCTGCCGCGCAACTCGGGCAGCAGCCAGCAGTGCCAGCCGCCGCGCCGCAGGAACGCGGCCTCGACGAAATCGTGGCTCAGGATCTCGCCGCCGAGCGGCGGCTTGCCCGACAGCACGGGCAGCCGGCAGCATTCGGCGAAAGCGGCCACGCGCAGGATCGCGTTGTGGCCGTAGTAATTCGCCTCGCCGAGTTGCCAGAAGCTGTGGCCCATCGCCAGCACCGCGCCGGTCAGGCGCGTCGAGAACTGCAGCGCGCGGGCGAACAGGGTCAGCCGTCCGGCCGGCACGATGTGCGTCTGGATGATGCCGGTGCGCGGGTTCGCCTCCATCAGGGCGGCGAGGCGGACCAACGTTTCGCCCTGCATCAGGCTGTCGGCGTCGAGGATGATCATGTGCGCGTAGCGGCCGCCGTGCGTGTCGATCCATTCGGCGATGTTGCCGGCCTTCTTGCCGGTGTTGGCCTGGCGCCGGCGATAGAAGAGGCGCCCCTGCGCGTCGAGCGCGTGCCGCAGCTCGTCCCAGCACGCTCGCTCCTGGTCCGCGATGGCCGGGTCGGTGGTGTCGCTCAACACGAAGAAATCGAAGGAGGCGAGCTGGCCGGTGGTCGCGAGCGAGCCGTAGACGGCGCGCAGGCGGGCGAACACGTCGGCCGGGTCCTCGTTGTAGACCGGCAGCAGGATCGCGGTGCGCGCGCGCAAGGCGGGCAACGGTCCATCGGCCGGCCCACGGCGCCGCAGCGACACCGGATGCAGGCGCAACACGCCCAGCAGGAAGCCGAAGACGCCGCTCCAGAAGGAAAGCGCTGCCCAGGCCACGAGCAGGACGAAGGCGGGGAGGAAGAGGTACTTCAGCGCCTCGGGCCCGCGCGCACTGATGACGTCGATCAACAGGTACGCTCCGAGTGCTGCGGTCGCGAAGACGAGGACGCCCAACAGAAGGCGCCGCCACGCCGCGCCGCGCGCGAAGCGATCGAGGGCCCAGGCCGTGTCGGCCTTCATGGCCGCCACACGTATGACCACGTCTCGGTCAGCACCTGCTCGCGCAGGCCGAGGGACGCACGGATGTCGACGGGTTTCTTGCCGTCGGGTTCGAAGTCGATGAACAAGCGCCAGCTCTTTCGCATCGGGAGGGGTTCGACATAGGTGCGCATCACCTTGCCGCCCGTGAGGGAAACGTGCGCCGACAATTGTTGTTCCGGGCCCAGCGAGTCGAGCTCGCCGCCGGCGAACTCGACGGCCATGCGGCGCTGCCGGGCCGCGTACGGCACCGCACCGGCGCGCGTGGCGATCACGCGGCCCTGCGGCAAGAGCGCGCCCTCGTCGTCGAGCGCGACGAGCAGGTAGTTGTACTCCTTGCGCTCGCCCTTGCGCGCCGGCACGTGCGACGTCCAGAACGCCACGACGTTGTCGTTGGTCTCGGCCTGGCTGGGAATCTCGACCAACCTGACCTCGCCGTCGCCCCAGTTCTCCTTGGGCACGATCCACAGGCCGGGCCTGGCCTGCATGTTCGCGGTGGTGTCCTGATACGCCCCGAAGTCGCGTTCGCGCTGGAGCAGGCCGAAGCCCTTCGGGTTGGTTTCCATAAAGGACGAAACCGCCAGCGCCGAGGGATTGGACAGCGGGCGCCAGATGCCCTCGCCGGCGCCGGTGATGGTGAACAACCCGTCGCTGTCGTGGACTTCCGGGCGATAGTCGTCGCGCGCGGGCGACGTCTTGCCGGTGAAGAACATGGAGGTGAGCGGCGCGATGGCCAGCAGTTCGACGTCGTGGCGCATGAACAGCACGGCGTGGGTGTCCACCACCGTACGGGCGCCCGGCCGCAGGACGAAGGAAAAGGCGCCGGTGGCGGCGGGCGAGTCGAGCAACGCCCACACCGTGAGATCGCTTGCCCCGTCGGCGGGTTTCACGATCCAGAAGGCACGGAAGGTCGGGAATTCCTCCGGCCGGCCGATGCCCGTGTCGATCGCGAGGCCGCGCGCAGACGCGCCGTAAGATTGGCCGCGGCCGATCGCGCGGAAATAGCTCGCGCCCAGGAAGGCCACGACCTCGTCGAACTTGCCCGGCCGGTTGAGCGGAAAGGTGACTCTGAAGCCCGCGAGAGACACGTTCCTGGGGGGAGCCTTCAGGCCGGTGTCGCTCCAGTCGAACTGGTCGGGCGAGATCGAGACCGGGATTTCCTTGCCGCCGTCCACGATGGAAACCTGCACGGGCTTCTCATAGATGAAGCCCGCGGGAAAGAACTCGAGGCGGAACAGACTCTTGCCGTCGCGCCACAGCGCCGTGTCCGGCTTCGTGCGAAGCGCGCGGTATTGATCGTAGCCGAGCTTCCGCATGTCGCCCTCGACCGACGGCGTTTCCTTGTAGGCTTCGGTGGCGAGCTTCGCGGCCATCGCCTCGACGGAAGCGAAGGCGAAAGCCTGCTCCTGCGCGGCCGCAGGGGCCGCTGCGAGCGCAAACAGGAAAGGAAGAAAGAAGAAGAGGCGGAACGCGCGGTGCATGTCGCTCCGTAGAACGATGTTGCACCGCCGAAGTTGCCGCTATTCGATCAGGAGCCGCCGTCGGCCTTGATGCCGAGCTGCGCGATCACCTTGCCGAGGCGGACGTGCTCCTCGTCGAGCGCTTTGGCCGTCTGGGCCTGCGTCATCGGCAGCGGCTCGACGTAGATCTGCTGCAGCCGCTTCAGCGTCTCCGGATCGGCCAGTGCGGCGCGCATGGCGTCGTTCAGCCGCTGCACGATCGGCTGCGGCAGGTCCTTGTGTCCGTAGAGCGGGATGGACGAGCGCACCTCGATCTCGCCCGCGCCTTGTTCGCCCAGGGTCGGCACGTCCGGCAGGTCGGCGAGGCGGTGGGGACCGACGACGCCGATCGCCTTGAGGCGGCCGGCCTTGACGTGGCTCATCACGATCGTGGTGCTCACCATGGCGAGCTCGAGGCGGCCGCCCAGCAGGTCCTGGACGCCGGGCGGCAGGCCCTTGTAGGGGACCGAGGTGATGTCGAGCCCGTACTTGATCTTCATCAGCTCGGGCAGGAGATGCGCGCCCGTGCCGTTGGCCGAGTTGAGATAGTTGAGCTTGCCCGGATTGGCGCGGGCAAACGCCACGAACTCCGCCAGGTTGTTCGCCGGGACCTTGGGCGGCACGCACAGCAGCGCGGTGCTGACGCCGATCATGGCGATCGGCTGGAAATCCTTCATCGCGTCGTAAGGCGCCTTCATCAGGAAATTGAGCGCGACGTGGCCCGACACGGTGAGGAACAGCGTGTAGCCGTCCGCGGGCGAGGACAGGAAGATCTGGCCTGCCAGCATGCCGTTGGCGCCGGGGCGGGGATCGATGATCCAGGGCTGGCCGAGGTTCGCCTGCATCGCGTCGCCGATCGCGCGGCCGGCGATGTCGATCAGGCCGCCGACCGGGCCGGTCAGGATCACCCGGATCGGCTTGCTGGGATAGGTGTCGGCGCGCGCGACGAAGGGCGCCGCGAGGAGGGAGCCGAGCAGCAGGCGGCGTGGCAGCATGGCGCTCACGCCCGCAGGAACGGTTTGTCTCCCGCCACCGTCACGCGATAGCCGAGACGGCCGTGCGGGAAGTAATCCCACATCGCGTGATGCATCGCCGAGCGGTTGTCCCAGAAGGCGACCGAGTTGGGCTGCCAGGCGAAGCGGCACTGGAATTCCGGCGTCTCGCTGTGGCGGTAGAGCATCTCGAGCAGTGCGCTGCTCTCGTGCTTCGAGAGGCCCACAATGTGCGTGGTGAAGTTGCGGTTGACGTAGAGCGCCTTGCGGCCGGTCACCGGATGCGTGCGCACCACCGGATGCTCGCTGCGCGGAAAGCTCTTGCCCGGCGGCGGCGTGCGGCCGAAGCGGCCGCCGTAGACCTGCGCACCGTCGTGCACCGCGACCAGCCCCTCGCAGAGTTTCTGGACCGGCGGCGAGAGCGTCTCGAAGGCCCGGTACATGTTGGCGAACAGCGTGTTGCCGCCGTTGTCGGGCGGCAGTTCCTTCATGTAGAGGATGCTGCCCATCGGCGGCTCGGGATCGCACGACACGTCGCTGTGCCATTCCTCGCCCGCGACGTAGGTCGATTTCTCGTCGGCCTTGATGACCAGGATCTCCGGATGCTGCTGGCTCACCGGATTGGAGCTCGGGTGCATGTGCAGCCGGCCGAAGCGGCGGCCGAATTCCTTGTGCTGGTCGTGCGTCATGTCCTGGTCGCGGAAGAAGATCACCAGGTTCTCCATCAGCGCATCGTGCACTTCCTGGAACTGCTGGGTGCCGAGCGGCCTGGCGAGGTCGACGCCGAAGATTTCCGCGCCGATTGCGGGCGTGAGCTTGCGCACCTG
>CAIWTJ010000222.1 GCA_903915535.1 Enhydrobacter aerosaccus | reverse complement strand
ATTCTAGCCCCCTTAGGGAGATCGAACCATGGCAAGCGGGCTGGAAAACGAATTCGCGACGCTCCACGAGATCGTCAAAGCGGCAAAAATCCGGCTCACGCCAAATATCTGGGACTACCTGATTGGCGCCACCGAGACCGAGACGACGATGCGGCGCAACCGCATGGCGCTCGACTCGATCGCCTTCAAGCCGCGCGTGCTGCGCAACGTGGCGAAGATCGATCCGTCGTCGGAATTGCTGGGCAAGAAGCTGCGCATCCCGGTAATGCTGGCGCCGGTCGGCTCGCTCGAATCCTTCGAACCGGGCGGTGGGATCACCGTCGCCAAGGGCGCGGGCCTGGGCAGCGTCGGCATGCTGATCAGCTCGGTGACCACGCTCAAGCTCGAGGACATCGTGAAGGGCGGCAACGGCCCCAAGATCTACCAGCTCTATGTGCGCGGCGACGACAAATGGGTGGCCGAGCGCGTCAAGCAGGCGATCGGCGCCGGCTACGACGCCTTCTGCATCACCGTCGACACGGCCGTCTATTCACGCCGCGAGCGCGACATCGCCAAGCGCTTCGTGAAGTCGTGGCGCACCGCCGCCGTCGGCCAGGACCACCAGGCCGCCTTCGCCTGGGACAATTTCAAGCGCGTGAAGGACCAGTTCCCGGACGTGAAGTTCGTGCTCAAGGGCATCGGCTGCGCCGAGGACGCCGACATCGCCGTCAAGGAAGGCGTTTGGGGCGTCTACTGCTCCAACCATGGCGGCCGCCAGCTCGACCACGGCCGTGGCTCGGCGGCGGTGTTGCCGGAGATCGTCGACGTCGTGAAGGGCAAGGCCAAGGTGATGGTCGACGGCAGCTTCAGCCGCGGCACCGACATCGTGAAGGCGATCTGCATGGGTGCCGACTGGGTGGGCATCGGCCGGCTCTACTGCTACGGCCTCGCCGCCGCGGGTGCGGCGGGCATCGAGCGTGTGATCGAGTTGCTCGAAGAAGAGATGAAGGAAGTGATGGGCCTGCTGGGCGTCACCAGCCTGAAGCAGCTCGACAAGAGCTACATCAGCCCGGCGATGCCCACGAACATGCCGCACGTCCATTCGGCGTTCCCGCTGCTGAACCTCGAAGACCCGGGGTACTAGGCGCGCCGCCTCGACCCTTTCTGCGCCGCGCAGGCTCTCGCGCCTATGAAGGCGCTGCCGCCTGCCAGAGGTTAGCGCTCCGCGCTAACCTCTACCAACGAACGGCATCTTCGTGGCCATCACGGTCATGAACTGCACGTTGGCGTCGAGCGGCAGGCTGTCCATATAGACGATGGCCTGGGCGACGGCTTCGACGTCCATGCGCGGCTCGATCATGGTCGTGCCGTTGGGCTGGGGCACGCCCTTGGTCATGCGGTCGGTCATCGGCGTGGCGGCATTGCCGATGTCGATCTGGCCGCAGGCGATGTCGTACTGGCGGCAGTCGAGCGAGGTCGACTTGGTGAGGCCGGTGATCGCGTGCTTGGTCGAGGTGTAGGCGACCGAGTAAGGACGCGGCGCGTGGGCCGAGATCGAGCCGTTGTTGATGATGCGGCCGCCGCGCGGCTTCTGGTCCTTCATGATCTTGATCGCTTCCTGCGTGCACAGGAACGGACCGGTGAGGTTGGATGCCACGACGGTGAGCCAGGTCTCGTAGGGCAGGTCCTCCAGCGGCACGGGCGGGGCGCCGCCGCCGGCGTTGTTGAAGATCAGGTCGAGGCGGCCGTGAGCGGCCTTCACCTTGGCGAAGAGGTTCAGGATGTCGTCGCGCTTGGTGACGTCGCACGGGATGGCCATCGCGTTTGGCGCATTGTTCCCGGCCATCTTCGCGGTCTCGTCGAGCGCGTCCTGGCGGCGGCCAGCGAGAGCGACCTTGTAGCCGTTCTTCAGCAGGGCGAGCGCCGAAGCGCGGCCGATGCCGCTGCCCGCGCCGGTGATGATTGCGATCTTGGCCATGATTGTTTCCTCCTCGAAGGCGGGGACCCTAGCAGACCCGGGCGCTGTCATTGAAGTGTCGCGTTCTGCGGCTCAAACTCAGGCCATGCAGCGCCGTTCCTTCGTCGCGGGTCTGGGATCCGCCTTCTGGCTCCCGTCGCTGGCCCGTGCCGCGGCGCCGCTGGCCTCCGATCCCTTTGGCCTTGGCATTGCCTCGGGTCGCCCCTTGCCGCAGTCCGTGGTGCTGTGGACCCGTCTGATGGCCGCCGATCCAGCCGATCGTCTCGACGGCGCGATCGCCGTCGGCTGGTCGATCGCCGAGGACGAGCGGATGCAGAAGCTCGTGCGCTCGGGCGAGGCCCTGGCCGAACCGCGCTGGGGCCATTCGGTGCATGTCGATGTCGAGGGGCTCAAGCCCAACCGGCCCTATTGGTACCGCTTCACGGTGCAGGGCCAGGGAAGCAGTAGAGCGAGCCCGATCGGGCGCACGCTGACGGCGCCCGACGCAACGCAGCGACTCGCGACGGCGCGATTCTCCTTCGCCTCGTGCCAGATGTACGAGCAGGGTTTTTATTCCGCGCAACGCGCCATCGCCAACGAGGAGCTGAACGCGGTCCTGTTCCTGGGCGACTATATCTACGAGAGATCGTGGGGCCGCGAGCACGTGCGCAAGCACGAGGCCGGCGTGCCGACCACGCTCGACGACTATCGCAACCGCTACGCGCGCTACAAGTCCGATGCCGACCTGCAGGCGGCCCATGCCGCGCACCCCTGGATCGTGACGTGGGACGACCACGAGGTGTCGAACGATTACGCCAACGACACCGCGCCGGACGTCATCGATCCCAAGCGCCTGCTGCCGATGCGCGCGGCGGCCTACCAGGCCTTCTGGGAGCACATGCCGCTCTCCAACAAGGTCAAGCCTGCGGGACCGTCGTTCAGGCTCTACGACCGCTATCGCTACGGCGACCTCGCGGAGATCACCGTCATCGACGACCGGCAATACCGCTCGCCCAACGCCTGCTTCCCGGAGAGCTACAAGAATCGCTTCCTCGTCGACTGCCGCGACCGGCTGGATCCCGCGCGCTCGATGTTGGGCGCCGAACAGGAAGCGTGGTTCGCCGAGGGGATGAAGCGCGCGTCGGCGCGCTGGAACCTGATCGCGCAGCAAACGCTGATGACCGAGCTCGACAGCGGCAAGGACGGCAAGCATCGCTACTGGGCCGACGGCTGGGACGGCTATCCCATGGCGCGGCAGAAGTTGTTGGACGCGGTGGCGGCATCGCCGGTGCGCGACACGCTGGTGCTGGGTGGCGACGTGCATTCGTTCTGGGCCACCGATCTCAAGCGCGACTATGCCGACCGAAAAGCGCCGGTCGTGGCGACGGAGTTCGTGGGCGGATCGATCACCTCGCAGACGGCCAAGGACACGGCGACGCAAGAGGTGGCGCGCAACAATCCGCACGTGCGCTACGCCCGCAGCGAGGTGAACGGCTATGGAATCGTTTCGCTGGACGCCCGGCAGGCGGCCATATCGTTCCGCACGGTCAAGTCGGTGAAGGAGCAGAACGCGCCGGTCTCCACGCTCCAGCGTTTCGTGGTCGAGGCCGGGCAACCCGGCGCCAAGCCCGCCTAGGGTGCTTGCTCCGGCGTTTTCGACCAGGAGTTGGCCACGGAGCCAACGAAAGTGCCCTGCACCCAGGCGGACGTGCCCGCATTCAGCGTCCACAGGACGCAGCAGATACCGCCCAGGGCAAGCCACACGAGAGGGCCGGGCTCATAGAACAGGACCACGAGACCGACTCCGGTTTCCTCCGCTATCCAGAGAGTCGTGACCAGCGGCAGGAATGCAGCAAGAGCGAGCTCCACGGCAAAGAGCTTCGGAAAGAACTGCCGTCTCTTCATCAGCTGGACCGTTGTGTAGAGCGCGAATGCGAGCATTGTCGCGTTGAGCAGGCACTCCCCGACGATAAGGCGAGGCCAATAGGGATTGCTCCACATTGCGACGTAAGTGGGAACCGACATCGCCCATCGAACAGCAAGTGCCAGAATGCCGAAGCATTGAGCGCCGACCAGCAAGGCAAACCCTCTCGCTTCTGCAACGCGTTCCATCGAAGCCATCGATTTCTCGTTCAGTCTGGACGCATGCCTAAGGCGTTCTGTTCGGGCAGCGGCTCCCGTCCGCGTTCCACTTCGGTCTGGCGAAAGCCTCGAACGGCAGCCGCTCGCAGACAAAGTTATGAGTCATGTCCCACGAGCCCGAGAGTTCACCGCTTGGAAACTGAAATCGGGTGTATCGCCACGACAGAATCTTGCAGTCGGCTCCCGGCTGGAAGGTGAACTCGTCGACGGATAGCGTCCTGCGCGGCTCGATATTGATCCCCTCCATCTTGAACTTGTGCAGCCCGCCTGTCTCGGTGTGAGTGGTCAGCAAGGAGAACTGGCCGCGCGGATGGGGCACCGCTGCGGTGTTGAGCGGCACCTCTATGCCCTCTTTCTTGCAGGCCGAGTCGGGTTCGCCCCAGCCCTTCGTCAACACCCTGTCGCTCTCGAACGCGAGCGAATGGTCATACCGACCGTTCATCGAGATGTCGTAGCTGTAACGCTCCTGGGCCTGCGTCGCTCCTGCAGACGCAAATACGGCCGCAGCAGCCGCCGCGAATAACGCCGATCTCATCGCGTACACTCCCCGTCAATTTCACGAAGGTATTCCTGACGCGTATTGGAACGTTCACTTACCACCACAAGGCAAAATGGCAAGCAACTGGCCAAGCGCAAACTATGAGCCCTCCACCCGGGCCATGCGGTTGTGTCGCATGGGCCGCTGCGGGGACAGTCCTGGCCAGGCGCCGGGAGCGAACGATCAGGAGGATCCAGAGGCCAACAAGCAGAAGACCAAGCGCCCACTGCCAAACCGAATATCCGTCCACGCGCGCCCTCCTGCCGTCAGCCGTCCCTACTAGGCGAGGCTCTTCAGGTAGGCGCGCCAGCCGCCCATGCCGGTGATGTCGTGCGCGCCCACCGTGGCGTGGCTCTCGCAGAGAAAGCCCAGTACGGTCGAGCCGTTGCCGAGCACCACCGTGCCGATGCCGAGCGGAGCCGGGATCTGGCTCACGAACGCGCCCACCGCAGCGCTCGGCAAACTCCAGATCTCGAGTTCCACCGCGCCCCCGCCGTCGGCTGTCCGCACCATCCCCGGCCGGAAGGGCGGTCCGCCGGGCAGGGCATAGAGGCGATAGATCGGCGCGGACACGGCGGCACTCTCCAGGCGGCCGCCCAGCGCTGTGAGCTGGCCATTGAGCGGCAGGCCGCTCATGTGCGCGCCCACGACGGCGATCGACACCCGGTCCTCGACGACGACGGGGTCGAGTGCCGCGGGCGGCAAGGTCGATGCGGTCTTGCCGAGCGGCAGCGATACCGCGCGTTGCCATTTCGCGCCGAAGGCCAGCAACGCGCGTTCGGTATTGGCGCTCGCCACCAGCGTGATGCCGAACGGCAATCCATCGGCACGGAAGCCGGCCGGGAGGGCGAGCGCCGACAGTCCGAAGAAGTTCACGAAGTTGGTGTAGTGGCCGAGATGCGAGTTGTAGAGGATCGGCTCCTGCCGCAACTGCCCCACGGTGTAGATCGTGCCCGCCGTCGGCAGCGCCAGGAAATCGAGCCCGGCCATTTGCGCCGCGGCGGCAGCCTTCAGCTCGGCCAACTCGTACTGGCCTTCGAAGGCATCGACGGCGCTGTATTCGCGGCCGCCCAGGATGATCTGTCGGGTCTCCGGCCAGACGCCGGCCCCTTCGTGGATTTCCTCGAGGAAGGCGCCGACTGCGGCGGTGCGTTCCGCCACCCACGGGCCGTTGTAGAGAAGCTGGGCCGCGTCACGAAAGGCCGTGTAGTCGAACTCGACGGCCGTGCCTCCCATCGCCTTCAGCTTCTCGACCGCCTCGGCATAGAGATGCGCATAGGCGCTGTCGCCAAAGAACTCGAGCGGCTTGGGCACGCCAAAGCGGAAGCTCTTGCCGATCGCCGGAGTGATCTTGGGAGTCGCCACGACGTCGAGGACGGCGTTGGCATCGGCGCAGGACAGCGCAAACACCGAGATGCAGTCGAGCGACGCGCAGGCGGGCACCGCGCCTTCGGTGCTGACCAGCCCCGGTGTCGGCTTCAGGCCCACGATGTTGTTGAAGCCGGCCGGAATGCGGCCCGAACCCGCCGTGTCGCTGCCGAGCGCGAAGCTGACGAGACCCGACGAGACGGAGACGGCGGAGCCCGAGCTCGAACCGCCGGGGACATAGGCGGCATCGAACGGATTGCGCGGCACGCCGTACGGCGAGCGCACGCCCACCAGCCCGGTCGCGAACTGATCGAGATTGGTCTTGCCGATCACGATCGCACCCGCATAGATCAGGCTCTGCACGACGACGGCGGAATGATCCGGCGTGTAGGCGAAGCCCGGGCAGGCCGCGGTCGTGGCAAGGCCTGCGACGTCGATATTGTCCTTCACCGCGAAGGGTATGCCGTAGAGCGGCAGCGACTCGATCTCGGCGCGCCGGCCGTCGAGGGCGGCTGCGATGTCGCGCAGGGCCTCGTCCGGCATGCGGGCGATCCAGACCTTGTCGTCGCCGGCCTGGGCGATGCGCGCCAGCACCTCCTCGACCACCTGGCGGCAGGTGAGTGTGCCGCCGCGATAGGCGGCACGCAGCGAGTGGACTCCGAGGTCGAGCGTGCTGGTCATGTTCCTTTCTAGCGAAGCGCCGCGGGGATTGCAGCCACCCTGATTGGCAATGCTTGGCATGCTCCTTGCGTTTCGGCCATATTGAGCGCGGGGGAAACCAATGACCGAAAAGAAGCCCGATATCGGTAAATGGGTCGACGAGGCGGCGCTGGCGATCGGCCTGCCGATCGCGCCGGAATACCGCGCCAACGTCATCCTGAACGTCGAGCGTTCGCTCGCCATCGCGCAGCCGCTGCTGGCCGTGGAGCTCGACGACGACCTCACGCCCGCGCCGGTCTTTCGTCCATGAGCGATCCCCGATGAGCGACCCGCTGTCGAAGGCCGCGACCGCGGCGGAAATCGCGCGCGCCGTGAGCACGGGCAAGGTGAAGGCGACTGCCGTCGTCGATGCCGCCCTCGCGCGCATCAAGGCGGCCGAGCCTACCGTCAACGCCTTCACCGACATCGTGGCCGAGCGCGCGAAGAAGCGCGCGGCCGAGATCGATGCCGGCCGGCACATCGGACCGATGAGCGGCGTGCCGTTCGCCGTGAAGAGCCTGTTCGACATCGCGGGCCTGCCGACGCGCGCGGGCTCCAAGATCAACGCCGACAGGCCGGCGGCCAAGCGGGACGGCGCGCTGGTGCGCAAGCTCGAGGCGGCGGGCGCCATCCTGATCGGCGGGCTCAACATGGGCGAGTACGCCTACGACTTCACCGGCGAGAACGCGCACTACGGGCCGTCGCGCAATCCGCACGACCCGACACGCATGACTGGCGGCTCGTCCGGCGGCTCGGGCGCCGCCGTTGCCGCGGGCGAAGTACCGCTGGCGCTGGGCTCCGACACCAACGGCTCGATCCGCGTGCCGTCCTCGCTGTGCGGCCTGTTCGGCCTCAAGCCGACCTACGGACGCCTGAGCCGCGCCGGTTCGTTTCCGTTCGTCGATGCTTTCGATCATCTGGGACCGCTGGCGCGCTCGACGGAAGATCTCGCCCTCTCGTTCGACGCCATGCAGGGCTGGGATCCCGACGACAGCGCCTGCACCGACCGGATCGCCGAGCCGACCCTGTCCACGCTCAACGACGGCATCGGCGGCCTGCGCATCGCGATCGCCGGCGACTACTTCGCCAGGGGCGGTGAGCCCGAGGCGTTCGAGGCGGTGGCCACCGTCGCCAAGGCGCTCGGTGCCACGAAGACGGTCGTGCTGCCGCAGGCCGCGGCGGCGCGCGCGGCGGCCTATGTCATCACCGCGATGGAAGGCGGCCAGCTTCATCTCGAGCGCCTCAAGAGCCGGCCGCAGGATTTCGACGGCGACACGCGCGAGCGACTCATGGCGGGCAATCTCCTGCCGGGCTCATGGTACGTGAAGGCGCAGCGCTTCCGCCGCCACTATCGCGCGCAGGTGCTGAAGCTGTTCGAGGAGGTCGACATCGTGCTGGCGCCGGCGACGCCGCGCTCGGCGCCCAAGCTCGGCCAGACCATGATGACCATCGACGGGGTCGAACTCGCGGTGCGGGCCAATCTTGGCGTGTTCACTCAGCCGATCTCCTTCATCGGCCTGCCGGTCGTGGCGGTGCCCACGCGCAAACCGGGCGCAATGCCGATCGGCGTGCAGGTGATCGCCAAGCCGTTCGACGAGGCCGCCGCGTTGCGCGTCTCGGCCTATCTCGAAAAAGAGGGCGTCTGCGTCTCGACGCCCGCCTGAGGAGCCAGAAATGGAAATCAACATCCCGTCGGTCGTCGCCGAAGTGACGGCGGCCTTCCATCGCTACGAGACCGCGCTCAACGCCAACGATGTCGCCACGCTCGACGAGCTGTTCTGGCAGAGCCCCCACACGCTGCGCTACGGCGTGGGCGAGAATCTCTACGGCTATGAGCAGATTGCCGCTTTCCGGGCCGGGCGCGATCCGGGGGCAGGTGGCGCCGCGGTGAAGCGCGAGCTGCTGAAACTGTGGGTCGTGACTTATGGTCACGATTTCGGCACGGCGAACTGCGAGTTTCTGCGCCAGGGCGCGACGAAGACCGGCCGGCAGAGCCACACCTGGATGCGCACCTCGGAGGGCTGGCGCATCGTCGCCGCCCATGTTTCGCTGCTGGGTGACGCGACGCCCATGAAGGCGCGCTGAAGGGACGAATTGAAACTTCTGCTCACGCACGTGCCGCAGGCCCGTGCCCAGTACTACGGCGCCCGCGCGCTCGCGCAATTGCAGGCACTGGTCGATGTCGTCCTGCACGAAGGAGCGGCGCCGCTCGATCCGCGGGGCGTGATCGCGGCGGCGAAGGACGCCGACTTCATCATCGCCGATCGTTCGACGCCGGTGCCGGCCGAAGTTTTCGAAAGCTTGCCGAAGCTGAAGGTCGTGATGAGGAGCGCCGTCGATATTCGTAACATCGACGTGGCGGCCGCCTCGAAGGCGGGCGTGCTGGTGACGCATGCCGAGGCTGGGTTCGTGCCGTCGGTGGTCGAGCTCGCGATCGGCTTCCTGGTCGAGCTTTCCCGTGGAATGGGGCCTGCGATCGCTGCCTACCACGAGGGCCGCAAGCCCGAGATCAAGGTCGGGCGGCAGCTTTCCGGCAGCACAGTGGGCATCATCGGCTACGGCCGCATCTCGCGCGCGCTCGCGCCGGTGCTTGCCGCGATGGGGATGAAGGTCGTGATCAGCGATCCCTATGCGCAGATCGACGACCGCCGGTTCGGCAAGCGCGAGCTGCCCGAATTGCTCGCCGAGGCCGACTATGTAGTCTGTCTCGCCATCGCCAACGAAGAGACCGAAAATCTGCTCGACGCGGCGGCCTTCGCGCGCATGAAGCCCGATGCCTTCTTCATCAATATGTCTCGCGGCAACCTGGTCGATGAGTCGGCGCTCGCGAAGGTGCTGACAGAAGGCGGCATCGCCGGTGCCGCGATGGACGTCGGCCGCGCCCCCGACCAGATGCCGTCCCCTGAGCTTGCGCGCCTGCCCAACGTGATCGCCACGCCGCACATCGGCGGCCTGACACCGCCTGCCAGCGAAAGCCAGGCCTTCGACACCGTGCGGCAGGTCGAAGCGCTGGTGAAAGGCGAGATGCCGCCCGGCGCGGCCAACGCGAAGGATTGGGCGCGCCGGGCGTAAGCCTCGGTTACCGGCTTTTAGTTACCGGGGCCGCGTTCCATCGAGTAGGGCTGCCAGCGCAGCAGCTTCGACTTCTCGAGCACCATCGGGTTGACGCAGGCGCGCGGCCATTTGCCTTGCAGCACCAGCGACAGTTCCGCGCCGACGCGGCGCTTGCGGGCCTTGTCGAAGCGGTCGGAGGCGGAGGCCACGTGCGCGGTCAGGATCACGTTGTCCATGCCGAGCAGCGGATTGTTGTGACCGACCGGCTCGGTCTCGAGCACGTCGAGGCCGGCGCCGGCGATCCAGCCTTCCTGCAGTGCCTTGATCATCGCCGGCTCATCGACCGTCGAGCCGCGGCCCGTGTTCACGAAGAGAGACGTCTTCTTCATTTTCTTGAACTGCGCCTCGCCCATCATGTGATAGGCGTCCTTGGTGCCGGGCGCGTGCATCGAGACGATGTCGGAGCGCTGCAGCAGCTCGTCATAGCCGACCGGCTGCACGCCGTAGTCGCTCATCACCAGTTCTTCGATGTAGGGATCGTAGGCCAGCATCTGGAAGCCGAACGGCGCCGCGCGCCGGGCAACCGCGCGCGCGACGTGGCCGAAGGAGATGAAGCCCAGGGTCATGCCCATGAGGCGGGGGAATTGGTAGAGATGCGGCCGCGCCTTTGCCCACTCGCCCTTGCGCACCATGCGGTCCTGTTCGACCAGCCGGCGCCACGAGGCGAGGATCAGGGTCATGGCGTGGTCGGCCACTTCCTCGATGAAGGTGTCGGGCACGTTGGTGACGGGGATGCCGAGTTCCGTCGCCGCCGCGACATCGACCGAATCGACGCCGACGCTGCCCAGCGAAACGACCTTCAGTTTCTTGCCGGCCTGGATCACCTTGGCGGAGATGCTGGGGCGGCCCTTACCGTAGATCGCATCGGCATCGGCCACGGCCTTGATGAGATCGTCCTCGCTCCCAGTGACCTCGACGATCTCTGCGCCGATGTTCGCCAAGGTCTCCATTTCGAACGAATGGTCGGTCTTGCCGGGCCCGGTCGTCACAATTTTGAATTTCGCCATCTGTAGTCTCCTCCGCTTCTTTGGCCGCACTCTAGCGTATTATGGGAACGGACCAAGGGATGAGCGCCAGTGGGGGAATGCATGCCAGCTGCCAAGAACGTCCTATTGATCGTGGTTGACCAGTGGCGGGGCCTGATGCTGCCCAAGCTCGGTGCGGACTATCTGAAGTTGCCCAACCTCGACCGGCTGTGCGCCGAGGGCGTCACCTTCCGTAATCATTTCACGCAATGCGTTCCCTGCGGTCCGGCGCGGGCCAGCCTGATGACCGGCATGTACATGATGAATCATCGCGCGGTGCAGAACACGATCCCGCTCGACTCGCGCTTCACCAACCTTGCACACGAGCTGCGCCGCGGCGGCTACGATCCCGCGCTGGTGGGCTACACGACCACGACGCCCGATCCGCGCAAGACCGCGCCCAACGATCCGCGCTTCTTCGTGCTGGGCGACATCATGGACGGCTTCCATTCGGTGGGCGCGTTCGAGAATCGCGATGCCTACTTCGGCTGGGTGGCGAGCCAGGGATTCAAGCTGCCTGACATCCGTGAAGACATCTGGCGGCCGCAGGGCGCCTCGATCGGTGGCGCGACGGCGCAGCCGGCCGTGATCCCGAAAGAGCTGTCCGACACGGCGTGGTTCACCGAGCGCGGCCTGTCCTACCTGCAGGGGCGCGCCGGCAGGCCGTGGTTCCTGCACCTGGGCTACTACCGCCCGCATCCACCGTTCATCGCGTCGGAGCCCTACAACACGATGTACAAGCCGGAGGACATGCCGAAGCCGGTGCGCGCGGCGTCGCCCGCCGAGGAAGCCAGGCAGAACGCGCTGCTCGCCTATTACGTCAATCACATCAATCAGGCGAGCTTCTTCCAGGACGGTCATGCGCTGGGCTCGGCGATGACGGAAGCAGAGGTGGCGCAAATGCGCGCCACCTATTGCGGGCTGATGAGCGAGATCGACGATCATCTCGGCCGCGTCTTCGACTATCTCGAGAAAACCGG
The DNA here is from genome assembly GCA_903915535.1 of Enhydrobacter aerosaccus. Classification (GTDB taxonomy): domain Bacteria; phylum Pseudomonadota; class Alphaproteobacteria; order Reyranellales; family Reyranellaceae; genus Reyranella; species Reyranella aerosaccus_C. The sequence continues at coordinate 48,212 of CAIWTJ010000222.1, read as the reverse complement.
TCAATGGGACGACACGCTGATCGTCTTCACCTGCGATCATGGCGAGCAGTCCGGCGACCATCACCTGCTGGGCAAGATCGGTTACTTCGACGAGTCCTATCGCATCCCGATGATCATCCGCGATCCGCGCCAGGAGGCCAACGGCACGCGCGGCACGATCGTCGAGAAGTTCACCGAGACGGTCGACACGACGCCGACCATCCTGGAGTGGCTCGGCCTTCCGATCCCGCGCCAGGTCGACGGCCGCTCGCTGCTGCCGTTCGTGGAAGGCGAAGCACCGTCCGACTGGCGAACGGAAGTGCACTACGAGTACGACTTCCGCGATGTCCACTACAGCAAGCCTGAATCGTCGCTGGGCGTGCCGATGGACAAATGCGGCCTCGCGGTGGTGCAGGACGAAAACTTCAAATACGTGCACTTCGCGGCCCTGCCGCCGCTGTTTTTCGATCTCAAAGCGGACCCGGGGCAGTTCGTGAACCGTGCGACCGATCCCGCCTACGCCACGCGGATGGGCGAGTACGCCGCCAAGATGCTGAACTGGCGGCTCGGTTTCGCGGAGCGTACCCTGACGGGATATCGCGCGACTCCCAAGGGGCTGGAGGTGCGCGCGGCGTGACGGAGTTGTAGAGTCTGGGCATGGAAAAGGACATCTACCAGCGCCCCGCCACGGGCCAGCATCCCCTCAATCTGTCGCCGGCCTACAAGTCGACCGTCGCGCGCTCGCCGAAGCAGCCGGCGATTATGTTGCCGCAAAGCCTGTCGGAGATCACTGGCCCGTCGCTCGGCGCCGAACGGCTGAACGCGCTGGAGAACGACCTCACGCGCCAGCGAATCGGCGAGCCTCTGGGCGAGCGCATCGTGGTTCATGGCCGCGTGCTCGACGAGAACGGCAAGCCCGTTCCCAAGGCGATGGTCGAGATCTGGCAGTGCAACGCGGCCGGCCGCTATCATCATCCCGGCGACCAGCACGACGCGCCGCTCGATCCCAACTTCACCGGCGGCGGCCGCGTTCGCACCGACGACGAGGGCAAGTACGAGTTCATCACCATCAAGCCCGGCGCCTATCCGTGGAAGAACCATCACAACGCGTGGCGGCCGGCGCACATCCACTTCTCGCTGTTCGGGCCCGCCTTCGCCACCCGCCTGATCACGCAGATGTATTTCCCCGGCGATCCGCTGCTGGCCTACGACCCGATCTACAATTCCGTGCCGGAAGGCGCGCGCACGCGTTTGCAGGCCAGCTTCGATATCGAGACGACGCGGCCCGAGTGGGCCCTCGCCTACAAATTCGACGTCGTGCTGCGTGGCCGCAACGCCACGCCGATGGAGTAGGGCGATGTCGCACGCATTGACGCCTTCGCAGACGATCGGCCCGTTCTATTGGGGCACTCTGGTCAACACCTATCGCGCCGACCTAGCGCCGCCGGGTGTCGCCGGCGAGCGCATCGAGCTCGTGCTTTCGCTGTTCGACGCGGAGGGCGCGCTGATTCCCGACGGTTTGCTCGAGATCTGGCAGGCCAACAGCCACGGCCGCTACAACCATCCCGACGACCGGCGCAACCTGCCGCTCGACGCGGGGTTCGAAGGCTTTGGCCGCGCCTCGACGGATACCAACGGCGAGGCGCGCTTCGCGACCGTGAAGCCCGGCCGCGTGCCGTGGCCTGCGGGCGGCATGCAGGCGGCGCACGTCAACATCAACGTGTTCGCGCGCGGCGTCCTCAATCGCCTCGCGACGCGGCTCTATTTCGAGGGCGATCCCGGCCTGGCCGAAGATCCCGTGCTGAAGCTGGTCGATGCGGCGCGGCGGCGGACTCTCATCGCCAAGCGCGACGGCGCCGGCATCTGGCGCCTGCCGATTCATATCGGCGGTGCACACGAAACCGTTTTCTTCGACATCTGATTCATGGCCGGTCGTCTGGTGAATGCGCTGGGCGCGGCATCGCGTACGGCGGAAGCCTTTTCCGATCTTGCCACGCTCCGCCACATGCTGCGCTTCGAAGCGGCTCTTGCGCATGCGACGGCGAGCGCCGGTCTCGTGCCGAAGAAGCATGCCGCCGTGATCGAGAAGGCCTGTGACGCAAAGCTCTACGATCCCGTGCCGCTTGCCGAGGCGGCGCGCCGCACCGCGACGCTCACCGTGCCGGTGGTCAAGGCGCTCACGGCCGAGGTGAAGAAGCGCAGCACGGACGCGGCGGCGTACGTGCATTGGGGGGCGACCAGCCAGGACGTGCTCGATTGCGCCATGGTGCTGCAGCTGGGTGAGGCGCTGCCGCCGCTGCTGAAGGATCTCCAACTCATTGTCGACGCGCTGGCGAAGCTGGCGAAGAAGCACCGCACGACCACGATGCTGGGGCGCACGCTTCTTCAGCCGGCAACGCCGCTGGCGCTCGGGCAGAAAATTGCCGGTTGGGCATCGGACATCGATCGCGCGAGGCGGCGTCTGGCGGCGAGCTTTGCCGAGACGCAGATCGTGCAGTTCGGCGGTGCGTCGGGCTCGCTCTCGGCGCTTGGCAAGAAAGCCGAGCCGGTGATGAAGGTGCTGGCCGAACGCCTCGAACTCGCCCTGCCGCCCGGACCGTGGTTCACGCAGCGCGTTCGTGTCGCGGCATTGGCGCAGGATATCGCACTGGTCTGTGGTGCGCTGGGCAAGGCCGCGCGCGACATCTCGCTGATGATGCAGGTGGAGGTCGGCGAGGCGTCGGAACCCTCCGGTCCCGGCCGCGGCGGCTCCTCGACCATGCCGCACAAGCGCAATCCCGTGGGCGCGGCGCTGACCCTGGCCGCCGCCAATCGCGCACCGCATCTCGCGGCCACGATCGTGTCGGGCATGGTCCAGGAGCACGAGCGCGCGCTGGGCGGCTGGCAGTCGGAATGGCCGACGCTCGCGGCATTGTGCGAGACGCTGGGCTCGGCGGTCGAGGCGATGTTGGAAGTGGCGACCGGCCTCGTGATCGACGCCGACGCGATCCAGGCGAACATGGATGCGACCGAGGCGGCGGTCTTTGCCGAGCGCGCGACCTTCCTGCTGGCCGAGAAGATCGGCAAGGAGAAGGCGCACGCCCTCGTCGAGCAGGCGCTGGCCAAGGGTGGATCGTTCATCGAGGCGCTGGGCCAGCTCAAGAAGGAACTGTCCGACCAGACGACTTTGCTGGGCTATTCGCCGCAATTCGTCGATCGCTTGCTGGCTGACCTCAAACGTAAGTGAAGAGCCGCCTTCTGGCACGAGAGTCGCATGAGACTTGCGACTCAGTCGATTTGCCAGGAGTAGTCCATGAAGGTTTCACGCCGCTCGGTCATCGCCGGGACGACCGCCGCTCTCGCCGTGCCGCAGGCTGCTTTCGCGCAGGAAAAGGTGGTGCGCTATGGCATCTCCATGGCCGATATCCCGCTCACGACCGGCCAGCCGGACCGTGGCGCCGGCGCCTATCAGTACACCGGCCTCACGCTCTACGACCCGCTGATCGCCTGGGAACTCGACGTCACCGACCGGCCGGGCAAGATGATCCCGGGCCTCGCGACCGAGTGGAAGGTGAACGACGGCGACAAGACGCTGTGGACGTTCAAGCTGCGCGAGGGCGTGAAGTTCCACGACGGCTCGGCCTTCGACGCCGACGCGGTGATCTGGAACTTCGAGAAGATCTTCAACAAGGACGCGCCGCAGTTCGACACGCGCCAGGCGGCGCAGGTGCGCCCGCGCATTCCCGGCATGGCGGGCATGGGCAGCTACAGGAAGACCGGTCCGATGGAAATCGAGATCAAGACCAAGGAGGTCGACTCGCTCTTCCCGTACCAGTTCCTGTGGTTCCTCGTGTCGAGCCCGGCGCAGTGGGAGAAGGTCGGCAAGGACTGGAACAAGTTCGCCTCGGAGCCGTCGGGCACCGGCCCGTTCAAGCTCGCGCGCCTGGTGCCGCGTGAGCGCGCGGAGCTGGTGAAGAACGAGAGCTACTGGAATCCCAAGCGCATTCCCAAGGTCGACCGTATGGTTCTGGTCTGCACGCCGGAGGATTCGACGCGCAGCGCGGCGCTGATCTCGGGCAGCGTCGACATGATCGATGCGCCGCAGCCCGACGTGCTCGAGCGCCTGAAGCAGAGCGGCGCACGCATCGTGGGCAACGTGACGCCGCACGTGTTCCAGTACCATCCGTCGGTGCTGCCCGGCTCGCCGTGGGCCGACATCAGGGTGCGCAAGGCGGCCAATCTCGCCATCGATCGCGACGCGATCGTGGGCCTGCTCAAGGGTCTGGTGAAGCCCGCCTACGGCGAGGTCGACCGCTCGAGCCCGTGGTTCGGCAAGCCCACCTTCATCCTGAAGTACGCGCCGGACGAGGCGCGCAAGCTGATGACCGAGGCGGGCTTCAGCAAGACCAACACGATGAAGACCAAGGTCTCGATCCAGGCCGGCGGCACCAACCAGACGGTGAACGAGGCGATCCAGGAGATGTTCAAGGAGATCTACATCGATCTCGGCATCGTGCCGCTCGACCTCGAGGCGCTGATGACCGGCTGGCGCAGCGGCGCCAAGGCCGACATGAACAAGGACGTGCAGGCGACCAACGTCACCCACGTGACGTCCGATCCGTTCTATGCGGTGAACCGCTTCTTTGCGTCCGACCAGATGGCGCCGGTCGGCGTCAACTGGAGCGGCTACAAGAACGCCGAGGTCGACAAGATCGTGCTGGAGCTGAAGAACACCTTCGATCCGGTCAAGCAGGACGAGCTCGCGGCCAAGGCCCACGCGCTCGCGGTCGACGATGCGGCGATGATCTGGGTCTATCACGACACCACGCCGCATGCGCTCTCGGCCAAGATCAAGTCCTACACGCAGGCCCAGAGCTGGTTTCAGGACATCGGATTGGTGGGTGTGTAAGATGCCGCCCGATGCTGCTGAAGAACCCGATCCCGCCGGGCTGCACTGTCTATTACGTGCGGCACGGGCAAACCGACTGGAATGCGCAGGAGCGCATGATCGGTCTCACCGACCTGCCGCTCAACGAGCTGGGGCGGCAGCAGGCGGCCGGGGCAGGTACGCTGCTCGGATGGCTGGATAAGAAGGCCGGAGAACTGGATTTCGTGGCGGGGCCGCTGCTGCGGACGCGCCAGACCGCAGAGATCGTGCGCACGATGCTCGGCCTGGACGCCGCTTCCTATCGCCAGGACGAGCGTCTCAAGGAACTCAACTTCGGCAAGTGGGAAGGGCTCACCTGGCCCCAGATCCGCGAGACCGATCCGTCCAACTTCGAGCGGCGCCAGGCCGATCCGTGGGGCTTCCCCATGCCGGGCGGCGAGAGCTATGCCCAGGTCGCCGAGCGGGTGCGCGATTGTCTCGCCTCGATCCGCCGTGACACGGTGATCGTCTCCCATGGCGGCATCTGCCGGACGGTGCTGGCGCTCGCCGCGGGCTTCGCGGCCGAGCAGACGCCCATGCTCCGGGTTCCGCAGAACCAGATCCTGATCCTGCGCGATGGCCGCTTTGCCTGGGTGCAGTCGACGACCGAGATGGGAATCCTCGGCTAGAGGTACTCGACCTTCACGATCTCGAGCTCCTCGACGCCATTGGGCGTACGGAGCTTCACGACGTCGCCTTCCTCGGCCTTGAGGAGGGCCTTGGCGATCGGCGAGATCCAGCTCACGTGGCCCTTGGCGAGGTCGACCTCGTCGACGCCCACGATCTTGAGCGTGCGCTCCTCGTTTTTCGCGTTCGCGGTGGTCACCGTGGCGCCAAAGAACACCTGGTCGATCTTCGCTCGCCGGGCCGGATCGACAACCTCGGCATTTGCCAGCCGCTTGCTGAGATAGCGCACGCGGCGGTCGATCTCGCGCAGGCGCTTCTTGCCGTAGATATAGTCTCCGTTCTCCGAACGGTCGCCGTTGCCGGCGGCCCAGCTCACCACCTTGACCACGTCAGGCCGCTCCTTGCGCAGAAGCTGGTCCAGCTCGCCACGCAGGCGCGCGAAGCCTTCGGGCGTCATGTAGTTCTTGGCGCCGATCGGCAGCCCGCCCATTTCTTCGGGCAGGTCGTCCTCGTCGCCGTCGTCGCTTTCCTTGGTGAAGGCCTTGCTCATTTCAGTCCTTAATCTATCAAGGCGGGGCGATGAACACACTCGCTCCCCGCATGCAGCGTGCCTCCGGCGAAAGCCGGGTCGCTTTTGCCGTGCGCGACGGGGAAACCCGCCTTACCGATCTCTATCAACGCGATCCCTGCCGTATTTTGTTCCCCGATCCCGAGCCCGGCGAACCGCCGCAGGCGGTGCTGGTGACGACGTCCGGCGGCATTGCGGGCGGCGACGTGCTCAAGATGGCGGTCGAGGTCGGGCCGTCGGCTCACGCCGTGGTGGCCACGCAAGCCGCGGAGAAGATCTATCGTGCGGCCTTGTCGAGCGAGCCCTGCACCATCGCCGTGGATCTGGCGGTGGGCGAGGGCGCGATCCTGGACTGGTTGCCGCAGGAGACCATTGTCTTCGAGGGCTCCCGGCTGAAGCGCCGTACCGTGGCGGAGGTGGCCGCGGGCGGGTCGCTGCTGGCCTGCGAGATGGTGGTGCTGGGACGCGCCGCGTCGGGTGAACGTTTCACCGGCGGGCTGCTGCTCGATGCCTGGTCGGTGCGGCGTGGAGGAAAACTCCTGTGGACCGATACGCTCCGGGTCGAAGGCGAGACGCCGCTGGGCGCGGGCTTCGGAACGGCCAACGCGCTCGCCACGGTGATCGGCGTGTGGGACGCGCCGCAGCCGCGCTTCGAGACGGCGCGCGGGCTGCTCGAAGCTGCAGACAAGGTGCGGGCGGGCGTCACCCTGGTGAACGGGGTGATGGTGGCGCGCCTGCTGGGCGAGGCCACCGAGGTGCGGGCCGCGACCATCGCCTTCCTGACGGGTTTTCGCGGGCAGCGGCTGCCGCGCGTTTGGCATATTTGATGCTCCCCTCTTATAGTTGAGGGAGCAGGGGGACACATGAATCTCACGCCGCGAGAGAAAGACAAGTTGCTGGTCGCCATGGCTGCGAACGTGGCGCGCCGCCGCCTGGAGCGCGGCGTGAAGCTCAATCATCCCGAGGCGATCGCGCTGATCACCGACTTCGTGGTCGAGGGCGCGCGCGACGGACGTTCGGTGGCCGAGCTGATGCGCGACGGCGGCACGGTCATCAAGCGCGAGCAGGTAATGGAAGGCGTGGCCGACATGATCCACGACATCCAGGTCGAGGCGACCTTCCCCGACGGCACCAAGCTCGTCACCGTCCACAATCCGATCCGCTGAGGCCGCCCCCGATGAAGCCAGGTGAAATCCTCCCCGCCAAGGGCGAGCTCGAGCTCAACAAGGGCAGCAACCCGATCCACATCGAGGTCTCCAACACCGGCGACCGTCCGATCCAGGTCGGCAGCCACTATCATTTCTTCGAGACCAACGACGCGCTGAAGTTCGACAGGAAACGTGCAAAGGGCATGCGCCTCGACATCGCGGCCGGCACCGCGGTGCGCTTCGAGCCCGGCCAGTCGCGCACGGTGCGGCTCACGCCCTATCTCGGCGCGCGCGAGTCCCACGGCTTCCAGGCCAAGGTCTCGGGCAAGCTGGGTCCGATCGCCAAGGTCGGCCCGTCGAACGAGGGCCCGACGCGCATCTCGCGCGCGGCCTATGCCGGCATGTTCGGGCCGACGACGGGCGACAAGGTGCGGCTCGCAGACACCGACCTTTTCATCGAGGTCGAGAAGGATCACACGGTCTACGGCGAGGAGGTAAAGTTCGGCGGCGGCAAGGTGATTCGCGACGGTATGGGCCAGAGCCAGAGGACGCGCGCGCAGGGCGCGGTCGACACGGTCATCACCAACGCGCTGATTGTAGATCACTGGGGCATCGTGAAGGCCGACATCGGCCTCAAGAACGGGCTGATCGTGGCCATCGGCAAGGCGGGCAACCCCGACGTCCAGCCGGGCGTCGACATCGTGATCGGCCCGGGCACCGAGGCGATCGCGGCCGAAGGCAAGATCATCACGGCGGGCGGCATCGACTGCCACATCCACTTCATCGCGCCGCAGCAGATAGACGATGCGCTCTACAGCGGCGTGACCACGATGCTGGGCGGCGGGACAGGGCCCGCCCACGGCACGCTGGCCACGACGGTGACGCCGGGTCCGTGGCACATGGGCCGCATGCTGCAGGCGGCGCAGGGCCTGCCGATGAACCTGGGCTTCTTCGGCAAGGGCAACACCAGCAAGCCCGCCGGCATCAAGGAGCAGATCGAAGGCGGCGCCTGCGGCCTGAAGCTGCACGAGGACTGGGGCACGACGCCCGCGGCGATCGACAACTGCCTCACCGTCGCCGACCGCATGGACGTGCAGGTGGCGATCCACACCGACACGCTGAACGAGTCGGGCTTCGTCGAGACCACGCGCGCCGCCTTCAAGGGCCGGGCGATTGCCACCTTCCATACCGAGGGCGCGGGCGGCGGACATGCGCCCGATATCATTCGTCTCTGCGGCGAGAAGAACGTCCTGCCGTCGTCGACCAATCCCACCATGCCCTACACGGTGAACACCGTGGACGAGCATCTCGACATGCTGATGGTCTGCCATCACCTCGATGCGCGCATCCCCGAGGACGTGGCCTTCGCCGAAAGCCGCATCCGGCGCGAGACGATCGCGGCGGAAGACATCTTGCATGACCTGGGCGCCTTCTCGATGATGTCGTCGGACAGCCAGGCGATGGGCCGGGTCGGCGAGGTCGTGATCCGCACCTGGCAGACCGCCGACAAGATGAAGAAGCAGCGCGGCCGTCTGAAGGAAGAGACCGGCGACAACGATAACGTGCGCGCCAAGCGCTATGTCGCCAAGTACACGATCAATCCCGCGATCACGCACGGCATCTCCAGGCACGTGGGCTCGGTCGAGGTCGGCAAGCGCGCCGATCTCGTGATGTGGTCACCGGCGTTCTTCGGCGTGAAGCCCGACATGATCCTGATCGGTGGCTCGATTGCGGCCGCTCCCATGGGCGATCCCAACGCCTCGATCCCGACGCCGCAGCCGGTGCATTACCGGCCGATGTTCGGCGCGTTCGGACGATCGCTGATCGTGAGTCCGGCGCTGTTCGTCTCGCAGGCCGGCCTCGACAAGAACATCGCGAAAAAATGGGGCATCGAGCGGCCGATGCTCGCCGTGAAGGGCACCCGCAAGATCGGCAAGAAGGACATGGTGCACAACTCGCTCTGCCCCAAGATCGAGGTCGACTCCGAGACCTACGAGGTGCGGGCCGATGGCGAGCTGCTGACCTGCGAGCCGGCCCAGTCTCTCCCGATGGCGCAGCGCTATTTCCTGTTCTGATCATGAAGCGCGCGACAGACGTGATCCGCGCCGGGCGCTGGCCCGCGGCGGAGAAGACCGACAGCGTCACCCTGCTGTTCGACGACCGATATCGCCGCCGCCTGCGCATGCTGGGGGACAACGGCCTCGACTTCCTTCTCGATCTTGTGGAACCGCTGGTGCTGCACTCGGGCGACGGGCTGAAACTGGAAGAGGGCGGTTATGTCGAAGTGAAGGCGGCCGACGAGGATCTGGTCGAGATCCGCGGCCGCGACGCCGCCTCCTTCGCGCGGCTCGCCTGGCATCTTGGCAACCGCCACCTGCCGGCGCAGATCGACGCCGACCGCATCCTGATCCGCGACGATCACGTGATCATCGACATGCTGAAGGGCCTGGGCGCCGAGGTGAAGAAGGTGCGCGTGCCGTTCGACCCCGAGGGCGGCGCCTACGGCCAGCACAATCACGATCCCGACCATCGCCACGGTGCTCTCCACGCCGAACGTCATGGTTGATCCGCTGTACCGGTTGCTGGCGTGGCTCTCGCCCGCCTATCCGATCGGAGCCTTCAGCTACAGCCATGGCGTCGAGACGGCGGTCGAGGAAGGCTTCGTGAAGGACCGTGCCTCGCTCGTGACATGGCTTCGGACCGTGCTGACCGACGGCACCGGGCGGGTCGACGGCGCGTTGTTTGCCGCAGCCTGGCGTGCGGCGGAAGCGCAGGATTGGAAGACATTCGACACCGTCGCCGAGCGCGCCGCGGCATGGCGCGGGACGTCGGAGATGGCGCTGGAGCAGCGCCAGCAGGGCGGGTCGTTCCTGTCGATCACGCGCAACGCCTGGAACCATCCCGATCTCGACGCGACGCATCAGCGCCTGTCCGGCGAGATCGCGTTGCCGGTCGCGGTGGCACTGGCGGCGGCGGTCCATGGCATTGCGCTGGAAATGGCCTTGAGTGGCTATCTCCATGCCTTCACGGCCAACCTGATTTCGGCCGCGGTGCGCACCGTGCCGCTCGGCCAGACCGACGGACAGCTTGCGCTGGCGGCGCTCGAAGCCACCGTGCAGCGCACGGTCGAGGCGGCGCTGGCCGTCGACGATCTCGACGAGGTCGGCACGGCAACACCGCTGCTCGACTGGTGCTCGCTGAAGCACGAGACGCAGTACACACGGCTGTTCCGCTCATGAAGCTCATGCTCGCCCTCGTGCTGTGCGTGGTGTTGTCCGGCGTGGCGCTGCTGCACTTCCTGTGGGGCCGCGGCAGTCACTGGCCGGCCGCCAGCGAGGAGGCGCTGGCGCGTGCCGCAGTGGGCGACGGACGTCGGCGCATGCCGCCGCCGGTCGCTTGCTTCGGCGTCGCCGCCTTGCTGCTCGTGATGGCGTTCTGGCCGCTGGTCATACTCAGCCATCCTCACGAAATCTGGGTCAATCAGGTGTGCGCCGTGATCGCGGGGCTCTTCGTGGCGCGCGGCGTCGGCGGCTTCACGCCGCGCTGGCGCGCGTTCTTCTACGACGAGCCTTTCACCAAGCTCGACAGACGCTACTATTCGCCGCTCTGCATCGTATTCGGCCTCGGCTTCGCGGCCTTCGTTTCGGGAGATTTCGTGACATGACGCTGCGTGGTCCCTTGCGAGTGGGCGTGGGCGGGCCGGTCGGCTCGGGCAAGACGGCGCTGGTCGAGCGCCTGTGCAAGAAGATGCGCGACGACTACGACATCGCCGTCGTCACCAACGACATCTACACCAAGGAAGACGCCGAGTTCCTGACGCGCGCCGGCGCGCTCGAGCCCGACCGCATCGTGGGCGTCGAGACAGGCGGTTGCCCGCACACGGCGATCCGCGAGGACGCCTCGATCAACCTCGCGGCCGTGTCCGACATCGTGCGCAAGTGGCCCAAGCTCGAGATCGTGTTCGTGGAATCCGGCGGCGACAATCTCGCGGCGACCTTCTCGCCCGAACTGGCCGACCTCACCATCTACGTGATCGACGTGGCGGCCGGCGAGAAGATCCCGCGCAAGGGCGGACCGGGCATCACGCGCTCGGATCTGCTGGTGATCAACAAGATCGACCTCGCGCCGATGGTTGGCGCGAATCTTGAAGTGATGGACCGCGACGCCCGCAGGATGAGGGGCACGCGGCCGTTCCTGTTCTCCAACCTCAAGGAGAACAAGGGCGTCGACGAGGTCGCTTCCTTCATCGTGCGCCAGGGTGGCTTGCCCGCGCGCTGAGAATTTGGGAAGACGCAGACCATGACGCTTCGCACGCTTTCGTTCTCGTTGCTCCTGATGGCCGCGGCCTTTCCGGCCTTGGCGCATCCGGGCCACCTCGATGCCGGCTTTCTCCACCCCCTGACGGGGCTCGACCATCTGCTGGCCATGGTGGGCGTCGGCCTGTGGGCGGCGCTGCTGGCGTCGCGCAAGCCGTCGGTGATTTTCCTGCTGCCGGTGGCCTTTGTCGTGATGATGTCCTTCGGGGCAGCTGCCGGGTTCGCGGGCATGAAACTGCCTATTGCCGAGGCGGGTATCCTGGCTTCCGTGTTTTTGCTGGGCGGCCTTGTTCTAGTTGCAGTCCGTGTGGCCGCCCCTACAGCCATGGGTGTCGTGGCCATGTTCGCCTTCTTCCATGGCTACGTGCACGCACTCGAGGCACCCACTGCAGATACTGGCGAGTATATGCTGGGCTTTCTGGCGGCCACGGCCCTTCTGCTGGGGATCGGGGCGGGACTCGGCTGGGTTGTACGCCGTCTTGTCGGCGACTTGGGTTTGCGGGCCCTCGGAGGCCTCATTTTGGCCGGCGGCGCCTATATCCTCGTAACCCAGTAGGGTAAAGTCACAGCCGAGTCGTGTAATTGGCACGACTTTCGCTTTCCCACTCTTCGACGGCACTTCCGTCGAAAAGAACAAGGAGAGCGGGATGAAGTTGGGTTCAATGATTCGGACGGGCCTCGTGGCCGCGGGCCTGCTGGCCGGCGCTGCCACCAGCGCGTTCGCACAGAGCGATACCATCAAGGTCGGTATCCTCCATTCGCTGTCGGGCACGATGGCGATCTCGGAGACGACCCTGAAGGACGTCATGCTGATGCTCATCGAGCAGCAGAACAAGAAGGGCGGTCTCCTGGGCAAGAAGCTCGAGGCGGTTGTCGTCGATCCGGCGTCGAACTGGCCGCTGTTCGCCGAAAAGGCGCGCGAGCTGCTGCAGAAGGACAAGGTCGCCGCGGTGTTCGGCTGCTGGACCTCGGTGAGCCGCAAGTCCGTGCTGCCGGTGTTCGAAGAGTTGAACGGCATCCTGTTCTACCCGGTCCAGTACGAGGGCCAGGAGAGCCAGCGTAACGTGTTCTACACGGGCGCCGCTCCGAACCAGCAGGCCATTCCGGCCGTCGACTACCTGATGAGCAAGGAAGGCGGCGACGTGAAGCGTTGGGTCCTCGCGGGCACCGACTACGTCTATCCGCGCACGACCAACAAGATCCTCGAGGCCTACCTCAAGCAGAAGGGCGTCGCGCAGGCCGACATCATGATCAACTACACGCCGTTCGGTCATTCCGACTGGCAGTCGATCGTGGCCGACATCAAGAAGTTCGGCTCGGCCGGCAAGAAGACCGCCGTCGTGTCGACCATCAACGGCGATGCCAACGTTCCGTTCTACAAGGAACTCGGCAACCAGGGCATCAAGGCCAAGGACATCCCGGTCGTGGCGTTCTCGGTCGGCGAAGAAGAGCTGGCCGGTATCGACACCAAGCCGCTGGTCGGCCATCTCGCCGCCTGGAACTACTTCGAGTCGGTGAAGAACCCGGCCAACGAGGCGTTCATCAAGGAGTGGCAGGCCTTCAAGAAGAACCCGAAGGCCGTGACCAACGATCCGATGGAAGCCCACGTGATCGGCTTCAACATGTGGGTCGAAGCGGTCAAGAAGGTCGGCACGACCGATCCTGACAAGGTGATCGCGGGCATCATCGGCATCAAGGTGCCGAACCTCACGGGCGGCACGTCCGAGATGCTGGCCAACCACCACATCACCAAGCCGGTGCTGATCGGTGAAATCGAGGCCAATGGCCAGTTCGACGTGGTCTGGAAGACTCCGGGCCTGGTCCCGGGTGCCGCGTGGTCGCCGATCCTCGACGACTCCAAGAACCTGATCGCCAACTGGACGCCGCCGATCAACTGCGGCAACTACGACGACGTCGCCAAGAAGTGCATCGGCAAGACGAAGTAGTCCAAGCCTGACAACTAACAGGGGCGGGGCGACTTTCGAGTCGCCCCGTTTCCGTCTAGGGGCTAATTCTCGGATATGTCGCAAAAGCGTTTTCTAGCGTGGCTGTTGCCGCTCCTCGCCACCGTCTTCATGGCGGGCTCGGCGCTGTCGGCCGATCTCGCCACCCTGGTCACCAACCTCGTTACCGGCGGCTACAGCGAGCGTGATGTCGCGATCACCGCATTGGCCGCCTCCGGCGAGGAACGGGCCGCCCCGATCCTGCAGGCGCTGAGCGCCGGCGATCTCTACGTGCGCACCGCCGACAAGATCGTGGTGATCGGCAAGGGCAGCGGCAAGCAGGTCGCGCTCATCGACGCCATCACCGGCAAGGATGCCGGCACCGCGGCCGAAGACGATCTCGACAAGGTCAAGGTCAACAACCGCCTGCGCGGCACCATCGACGCGGCCGTGGGCTCGCTCACCCTGATGAGCCCGAACCCCAAGGTGCGCCGGCAGGCCGCCGATTCGCTGTTCACGCGGCGCGACGCATCGGCGCTCGCGGCCCTCGATCCGGCGATCGCCGCCGAGAAGGACTCCGCCATCAAGCGCGCCATGACCGAGGCGCGCGCCGCCATCGTGCTGACCACGCCCGAGACGACGCCGGCGCAGAAGCTCGCGGCGATCGCGCTGGTCAGGGATCGCGGCGACCGCGATGCCATGGCCGTGCTGCAGATCGCGGCCCAGGCGACCGAGGGCGACGTGAAGGCGGCCGCGCTCGCCGGCGCGGAAACCGTGCGCAATACGCTTGCGGCCTGGTCGATGGCGCAGAACGTCTGGTACGGCATCTCGCTCGGCTCGGTGCTGCTGCTGGCCGCGATCGGCCTTGCCATCACCTTCGGCACCATGGGCGTCATCAACATGGCGCATGGCGAGATGGTGATGCTGGGCGCCTACACCACCTTCGTCGTGCAGCAGGTTCTGCGCAGCGCCGCGCCGGCCCTCAACGAATTCTCGGTGATCATCGCGCTGCCGCTCGCCTTCCTGGTCTCGGGCGCGATCGGGGTGCTGATCGAGCGCTCGATCATCCGTTTCCTCTACGGCCGCGCGCTCGACACGCTGCTCGCCACCTGGGGCCTGTCGCTGGTGCTGCAGCAGGGGGTGCGCTCGATCTTCGGCCCGACCAACCGCGAGGTCTCCTCGCCGTCCTGGATGTCGGGTTCGTTCAAGGTCGGCCAGCTCGACGTCACCTATGGCCGGCTCTGGATCATCGTCTTCGCGCTGCTGGTGTTCGTGGCGCTTCTCGCGCTGCTGCGCCGCACGCCGCTCGGCCTCTACATGCGCGCGGTCACGCAGAACCGTCCGATGGCCGCCGCCGTCGGCATCCGCACGCCGCAGGTCGACGCACTCACCTTCGGCCTGGGGTCCGGCATCGCGGGCCTCGCGGGCGTGGCGCTCAGCCAGATCGACAACGTCAGTCCCAATCTCGGCCAGGGCTACATCATCGACTCCTTCATGGTCGTGGTGTTCGGCGGAGTCGGCAATCTCTTCGGCACGCTGGTCGGCGCGACAGCGCTCGGCATCGTGAACAAGTTCCTCGAACCCTATGCCGGCGCGGTGCTGGGCAAGATCCTGGTGCTGGTCTTCATCATCCTGTTCATCCAGCGCCGACCGCGCGGACTCTTTGCCCTGAAGGGGCGCTCTGTCGAATGATGACCCGTTTCCTCTGGACCGGCATGGGCCGCAATCTGCGCCTCTTCGTGCTGCTGGTGCTGGCCGTCGGCATCGTCGTGCCGGCGCTCAACCTCCTGATGCCCAAGACCAGCCCGTTCTACGTGCCGGCCTATGCGCTGCAGCTGATCGGCAAGTATCTCTGCTACGCGTCGCTGGCGCTCGCGGTCGATCTCGTCTGGGGCTTCTGCGGCATCCTCACGCTCGGCCATGCCGCCTTCTTCGCGCTGGGCGGCTACTGCATGGGCATGTACCTGATGCGCCAGATCGGCGCGCGCGGCGTCTACGGCAATCCGATCCTGCCCGACTTCATGGTGTTCCTGAACTATCCTGAACTGCCGTGGTTCTGGCACGGCTTCAACCACTTCTGGTTCGCCGCACCGATGGTCGTCATCGTGCCGGGCGTGCTGGCGCTGGCGCTGGGCTGGTTCGCCTTCCGCAGCCGCGTCACCGGCGTGTACCTGTCGATCATCACCCAGGCGATGACCTTCGCCCTGCTGCTCGCCTTCTTCCGCAACGACATGGGCTTCGGCGGCAACAACGGCATGACCGATTTCAAGGACATCCTGGGCTACTCGGTCCAGGCCGACACCACGCGTGCGGTGCTGTGCTTCGCCTCGGCGCTTGCGCTGGCGATCTTCCTGATCATCTCCGGCGCCATCATCGGCTCGCGGTTCGGCACGGCGCTGATCGCCGTGCGCGACGCCGAAAGCCGCATGCGCTTCCTGGGATATCGCGCCGAGACCTACAAGCTCTTCGTCTTCGTGCTGTCGGCGGCGATGGCGGGCATCGCGGGGGCGCTCTACGTGCCGCAGGTCGGCATCATCAACCCCAGCGAATTCGCGCCCGGCAACTCGATCGAGGCCGTGCTGTGGGTGGCCGTCGGCGGCCGCGGCACGCTGATCGGTCCGGTGATCGGCGCCTTCATCGTGAACTTCGCCAAGACCTACCTGACCGGCGCGCTGCCCGAAGTCTGGCTGTTCGCGCTGGGCGCGCTGTTCATCGTCGTCACCCTGTTCCTGCCCAAGGGGATCGTGGGCCTCTGGGCGCAGATCCGCGCCCGCAATCTCGCGAAGAAGGCGACCGCGGCATGACGACGGCCCAGCCTGTGTCTCATCAGCCGACGGCCCACACCACGGCCCATCGCACCACCTCGGCGCTGCTTTACCTCAGCGGTGTCACCGTCTCGTTCGACGGCTTCAAGGCGCTGAACAATCTGTCGCTGTTGATCGAGCCGGGCGAGATGCGCGCCATCATCGGCCCCAACGGGGCCGGCAAGACCACCATGATGGACGTCATCACCGGCAAGACGCGGCCGGACGAGGGCCAGGTCGTGTTCGACGGCCAGGCCGATCTCACCAAGCTCGACGAGGCGCATATCGCCACCCTGGGCATCGGCCGGAAGTTCCAGAAGCCCACGGTGTTCGAGAGCCACACGGTGCGCGACAATCTCCTGCTGGCGCTGGCGGGCATGCGCTCCTGGTACAAGCTGCTGGGCGCGGCGCCGACCAAGGCCGAGAACGATCGCCTCGCCGAGATCTTGTCGATCATCCGCATGGAAGCGCAGCAGCACATGCTGGGCGCTCGCCTCAGCCACGGTCAGAAGCAGTGGCTCGAAATCGGCATGCTGCTCGCGCAAAACCCCAAGCTGATGCTGGTCGACGAGCCGGTGGCCGGCATGACCGACGTCGAGACCGAGACCACCGCGCAGGTGCTGCGCGAGGTGAACAAGTCGCATTCCGTCGTCGTGGTCGAGCACGACATGAGCTTCGTGCGCGCGCTCGGCGTCAAGGTGACGGTGCTGCACGAGGGCTCGATGCTGGCCGAGGGTTCGCTCGACCAGGTCAGCGCCGATCCGCGCGTCGTCGAAGTGTATCTGGGACGATAGGCGATGC
The DNA here is from genome assembly GCA_903915535.1 of Enhydrobacter aerosaccus. Classification (GTDB taxonomy): domain Bacteria; phylum Pseudomonadota; class Alphaproteobacteria; order Reyranellales; family Reyranellaceae; genus Reyranella; species Reyranella aerosaccus_C. The sequence continues at coordinate 31,120 of CAIWTJ010000222.1, read as the reverse complement.
TGAAGGTCGAGAACGTCAACCTCTTCTACGGCGCGGCCCAGGCGCTGCGCGGCGTGTCGCTCGGCGCCTCCATCGGCCGCGTGACCTGCCTGCTGGGCCGCAACGGCGTCGGCAAGACCAGCCTGCTGCGCGCCATCTGCGGCCTGCAGCCGATCGCCTCGGGCTCGATCGCGCTCGACGGCAGGGACGTGTCGAAGCTGCCGGCCTACGAGCGGGCGCGGCTGGGGGTCGCGATCGTGCCGCAGGGCCGCGAGATCTTCTCGCTGCTGACGGTGAAGGAAAATCTGGAGACCGGCTTCGCACCGGTGAGAAGCGAGCACAAGAAGGTGCCGGACGAGGTGTTCGAGCTGTTCCCGGTGCTGAAGTCGATGCTGCGCCGCCGCGGCGGCGACCTGTCGGGCGGCCAGCAGCAGCAGCTCGCGATCGGCCGGGCGCTGACCATGCGGCCCAAGCTCCTCGTGCTCGACGAGCCGACGGAAGGCATCCAGCCGTCGGTCATCAAGGACATCGGCCGCGCCATCACCTACCTGCGCAACCGCGGCGACATGGCGATCCTGCTGGTCGAGCAGTATCTCGAGTTCGCGCACGAGCTGGCCGATGATTTCGCGGTGATGGACCGCGGCGAAGTCGTGATGTCGGGCACGCGCGAGACCTTCGATGCCGAGGCCGTGCGCAAGCACATGACGGTCTAGCTTCCTCCCCATTCATCCGGAGAGGTGTCCCGAGGGCCGGAGGGGGCATGACCCCATCGCCCTCGTATGACGAGGGCACTTCCCCATCTGAATGGGGAAGGAAAGATCCAAGCCGGCGTGCATTTCGCGCGAAATAACGACCGTAATAGGTGCTTGGATCGGACGCGCCTAGGGTCGCGCGGTGCTTGCTGTCATCCGCTTCGCCTCGCTATGCCTGGGATGACGATGGGCGCGTATGCGTCGACGTGCGACGACGCAGGGGGGCAGAGTCATGGAAACCGGGAAGAATCCCGGCAAAGCCTTATGGAATCGGCAACGGAGGCTTCCCGACCGATCGGGAAAGGTCGGGAAAGATGGGAAACTTTCCGGTCCGGCCGGAGATAGGCTTGGGACCTGCCGACGGTCTATGTTGCGGGCCGAACAAGTCATCTCTTTGAGGAACCTGTCCTTTGCAAAAGCCACTGCTCTTCACGCCCTTCAAGATGCGCGGCGTCGTCGCCGCCAACCGCACCGTGGTCTCCCCGATGGTGCAATATCGCGCCACGAACGGGCTGGTGAACGACTATCACATCGTCCATCTCGGCAAGTTTGCGCTCGGCAAGTTCGGCATCGTCTTCACCGAAAACTGCGCCGTCGTCCCCGAGGGCCGCGTGACCCAGGGCGATCTCGGCATGTGGGATGACAGCCAGATCGAGGGTCACAAGCGTTTGACCCGCTTCCTGCAGCAGGAGGGCTCGCTCGCCGCCACCCAGATCACCCACGCCGGCCGCAAGGCCTCCTCGCCGCGCCAGTTCGACCGGCCGGACGAGTTCGGACCCAAGGAGGCGAACTGGCAGCCTTGGCAGGTCTACGGACCGTCGGCGCTGTCGGCCGGGGAGCGTTATTCGACGACGCCGCTCGCGCTCGACGTGGCGCAAATGGACACGATCGTGAAGAAGTTCGGCGAGGCCGCGCGCCGCGCGGATGCCGCGGGGTACGACATCATCGAAATTCACGGCGCGCACGGCTACCTGCTGGCGCAGTTCCTCTCGCCGCTCAGCAACAAGCGCAACGACCAGTATGGCGGCGACCGTGCCGGCCGCATGAAGTTCCCCCTCGCGGCGGCCAAGGCGGCGCGCGAGAACTGGCCCGAGCACAAGCCGATGTTCATCCGCGTCTCGGCCGTCGACGGCGGCGGCGGTTGGGATGTCGACGACACCGTTGCCTATGCGCAGGAGCTGAAGGCGCTGGGCATCGACGTGATCGACACCTCGTCGGGCGGGCTCGCGGGCCTGTCGACGGCGGCGCCGATCAAGCGCTCGCTGGGCTTCCAGGTGCCCTTCGCGGCGGCGGTGAGAGAGGGCGCCAAGATCCCCACGATGGCAGTGGGCCTGATCCTCGATGGGCCGCAGGCGGAGAAGATCCTGCAGGACGGCGCGGCCGACCTGATCGCGATCGGCCGGCAGGCGCTCTTCAACCCCTTCTGGCCGGTGCATGCCGCGCAGGAACTGGGGTGCGACGACAAGTTCGAGCTGTGGAACCGCGAATACGGCTGGTGGCTCGACAAGCGCAAGAACAACCTCCCGCCCGAGCGTTCCGCGACGGGCCAAGTCAAAGAAAGTCAGGCGCAATGACCGGCATTCTCGCGGGCCTGCGCATCGTCGAAGGCTCGGCCTTCATCGCGGCACCGATGGCCGGCATGACGCTGGCGCAGCTGGGCGCCGATGTGATCCGCTTCGACGACCTGAAGGGCGGACTCGACAGCGACCGCTGGCCGGTCACCAGGGACGGCGTCTCGATCTATTGGGCTGGATTGAACAAGGGCAAGCGCTCGATCGCCGTCGACCTGCGCAATCCCAAGGCGCGTGAGCTGCTGACGGCGCTGATCACCGCGCCCGGCGAGAACGCGGGGATCTTCTCGACCAACATGCCGGCGCGCGGCTGGCTCTCCTACGAGGAGCTCGCCAAGAAGCGCGCCGACCTGATCGCGCTCAACATCGTGGGCGACCGCCATGGTGCCGCGAACGTCGATTATACGGTGAACTCGATCACCGGCTTTCCGCTGGTTTCGGGGCCTGTCGGGCATCAGGGTCCGGTCAACAACGTGCTGCCGGCGTGGGACATCGCGACGGCCTACGCGGCCGCCATGGCGATCCTGGCGGCGGAACGGCACCGGCGCCTGACGGGCAAGGGCCAGCGCATCGTGCTGCCGCTGCAGGACATGGCGCTCGCGGCCGTTTCGGCCACCGGCTACATCGGCGAGGCAGTGATCAACGCCGTCGACCGGCCGCGCTTCGGCAACGAGATCTTCGGCACCTTCGGCCGGGACTTCCGCACCAAGGACGGCAAATACGTGATGATCTGCATCTTCTCCGACCGTCATCTCGAGGCTTTGGCCAAGGCTGGCAGCTTCGCCGATGCGTTCGCGCGCATCGAGAAGGAGAAGGGCGTCGACCTCAAGCTCGAGGCCGACCGCTGGAACGCGCGCGCGGAGCTCGTCGCCGTGATCGAGCCGTGGGTAGCGAGCCACAGTGCGGCCGACGTCGGCGCCGCGCTCCAGAAGGCGGGCGCGCTGTCGGCGCCGTACAAGACCTTCCGCGAGCTCAGCGTCGACAAGGATGCGGTCACGGACAATCCGATGTTCACCGTGCTCGACCAGCCCGGCATCGGACGCTATCCGGTCGCGGCCTCGCCGGTGCAGTTCGATGCCGTGCCGCGCGAAAAGGCTGCGCCGGCGCCGATCCTGGGCCAGCACACCGACGAGATCCTGTCGGGCATCCTCGGGCTCTCCAGCGCCGAGATCGGCAAGCTGCACGACGAGAAGGTCGTTGGCGGCCCCCGGTAAGGTCCTCATCGCGGGCGGCGGCATCGGCGGACTCTCTGCCGCACTGGCGCTGGCGCAGAAGGGCATCGCCTCGCTGGTGCTGGAGAAGGCCAGCCAATTGGGCGAGATCGGGGCCGGCATCCAGTTGGGGCCGAACGCCTTCCACTGCTTCGATCGCCTGGGCGTCGGCGAGGCGGCGCGCGGCATGGCGGTCTACATCGACCACCTGCGCCTGATGGATTCGATGGCCGACGGCGAGATCTGCCACATCGACCTGGGCGAGGCCTTTCGCGCGCGCTACCGCAATCCCTATGCGGTCGTGCATCGTGGCGATTTGCACGGCGTGCTGCTGAAGGCGTGCCGCGAGCACGCGCTGATCGATCTCGAGGTCAGCAGCGAGGTCTCGGGCTACGAACAGGATGGCTCGACAGTTGCGGCGAAGCTCGGCAACGGAAAGACCGTGACGGGCGCCGCCCTGATCGGCGCGGACGGCCTGTGGTCGAACGTGCGGCGCCAGCTGGTGGGCGATGGCGCGCCGCGGGTCTCGGGCCACACGACCTATCGCTCGGTGATCCCGCTCGAGCAGATGCCGCAGGATTTGCGCTGGAACGCCGCAACCCTGTGGGCCGGTCCGAAGTGCCACATCGTCCACTATCCACTGTCTGGCTGGAAGGTCTTCAACCTCGTCGTCACCTATCACAACGACGCGCCCGAGCCCGTGGCCGGCAAGCCGGTGTCGGTCGAGGAGGTGCGGCGCGGCTTCGCCCACGTCTGCGAGCGCGCCCAGACGATCATCCGCCACGGCATCGACTGGAAGATGTGGGTGCTGTGCGACCGCGACCCGGTCGACAAATGGGTCGACGGGCACGTGGCATTGCTGGGGGACGCCGCCCATCCGATGCTGCAGTACATGGCGCAGGGCGCCTGCATGGCGATGGAGGACGGCGTCTGCCTGGCCGACGCGCTCGCCACGCACGATACGCTGGCGGCCGGCCTCGAGAACTACCGCGCCCGCCGCGTGCTGCGCACCGCGCGGGTGCAGCTGATGTCGCGCGCCATGGGCGATCACGTCTATCACCCGGCCGGCCCGCATGCTTCGTTGCGCAACGAACTGATGAGCAGGAAGAGTCAGCCACAATGGCTGGAGACCCTCGATTGGCTGTATGGGGGAAACGGACTCGACTGAGGAGCAACCCATGATCGCCGTGATCTTCGAAGTATGGCCCGCCGACGGCCGCAAGCAGACCTATCTCGACATCGCCGCCTCCCTGAAGCCCGAGCTCGAGCAGATCGACGGCTTCCTGTCGATCGAGCGCTTCCAGAGCCTGGTCGACGACAGGAAGCTGCTCTCGCTCTCCTTCTGGCGTGACGAGGAGGCCGTGCAGGCGTGGCGTAACGTCGAGCATCACCGCCAGGCACAGGCGGCGGGCCGCGGCGGCGTGCTGCGGGACTATCGCCTGCGTGTGGCCAGCGTCGTGCGCGACTACGGCATGACGGAGCGCGCCGAGGCGCCGGCCGACTCGCGCAAAAAGAACGGATAGGACGAGGAATGTTTGCGCGACCGCTCCGGCTCATCATTGATGTCCGAAAACCGCGAGCGCCGGGCGGCAGGCCATGGGATCGTCGGATCGTGGAATTTCGGAAAGAAATCATGGATCGCGAGGCTGTCCAGTCATGAAGATTCTCGTTGTCGGCGCCGGCGCGATCGGCGGCTTCTTCGGCGGACGCCTGCTGGCGGCCAAGCGCGACGTGACCTTTCTTGTGCGGCCGGGGCGCGCGGCCCAGCTCGCCAAGACGGGACTCGTCATCAAGAGCAAGCTCGGCGACGTCAGCCTGCCGGCCCCGCCGCTGGTGTCGGCGGAGACGCTGACGGGGCCGTACGACGTGGTCCTCCTCGCCTGCAAGGCGTTCGATCTCGAGGGCGCCATGACAGCCTTCGCGCCGGCGGTCGGGCCAGACACCGCGATCCTGCCGCTGTTGAACGGGCTCGCGCATGTCGAGGCGCTCGCGCAGCGCTTTTCGAAGAAGAACGTGCTGGGCGGGCAGGCGGCGCTGCCGCTCACGCTCGATCCCGAGGGCCGCATTCTCCACCTCGGCGAGCAGCTGAACATCAGCTTCGGCGAGACGGATGGCACGACGTCGCCGCGCGTGGCGGCACTCGCGGCCGAGTTCGCCGCCGCCGGCATCCAGGCGGGCCAGAGCCCGACGATCATGCAGGACATGTGGGAGAAGTGGGCGTTCATCGCCACCGCGGGCGGCATCACCTCGCTGATGCGCGGCACGGTCGGCGACATCGTGGCGGGCGGCGGGGCGCCGTTCGTGACGGCGCTCTACGACGAGATTGCCCTGATCGCCGCCGCCAACGGTCATGCGCTTCGCGCCCCGGCGGTCGAGCGCGCGAAGTCGACGCTGACGGCGGCGGGCTCGCCGTTCAATTCCTCGATGGCGCGCGACGTGGACGGCGGCCACCGGGTCGAGGCCGATCACGTGATCGGCGACCTGTTGAAGCGCGCCAAAGGCGGCGACTACCCGATGCTCGCTATCGCCTACGCCCACCTCAAGACATACGAGGCGCGGCGCAAGCGCGACGGCAAGGTCTAGGAGCCGTGCGCGGCCGGATCGCGGCCGGATGCCTTCAGGATGAAGTGGTCGACCGACACCGGGCCCGGCCCCGCGATCGCGAGCCAGGCGAACATCACGAAGTAGGAGACTTCCTCGAAGCCCAGCAAGGTTTCGATCGAATCGATCTCGCCCAGCTTGGCCGAGATGATGGCGACCACCATGACGATCATCAGCGGCACCGCGGCGAAGCGCGTGAGCAGGCCCGCGAACAGCAGCATGCCGCCGAAGAACTCCACGCCCGAGACGAAGGGGGCCAGGATCTCGGGCGAGGGCAGGCCCATGCCGGCGAAATTCTTCACAATCACCGGCAGGTGGGTGAGCTTGTTGTAGCCGGTGCCCATGAACACCCAGCCCACCGTGATGCGCACCGCCAGCGGCGCGGCCCAGGTGAAGTAGCTCGCGAACGCGCGCGACCAGTCGTAGAAAATCGTGACGAAACCATTCATGCGCCAGTCCCCCGAGGGCCTGCTGGCCCGGTTCTCTTGTATGGACTATCGCGTTTTGTCGATCACGCGGCAAAAACTATTCGTGAGAACGAGTTCATCTCGCCATCCAGCCGCCGTCCACCATCAGGTTTTCACCCGTTATGAAGGTGGCTTCGTCAGAGGCGAGGAAAAGCGCGGCATTCGCGACGTCTTCCGAGCGGCCGAGGCGCGGCAGCGGCGTGCGGGCGTGGCTGTAGTCGATCCAGCGCGGCTCGACGGCGCGGCCGGACTTGCCGGTCAGGATCTTCCCCGGCGCCACGGCATTGCAGATGATCTGGTCGGCGCCGTAGTCCGATGCGATCTGGCGGGTGAGGTACACGATCGCCGACTTGGAGACGCCGTAGGAGCAGTCCTCGGGCGAGGCGATCATGCCGTGCTGCGAGGAGATGTTGACGATGCGGCCGCGCGCCTCGTTGCGGACCTCCTGCGTCAGCATGCGGCGCACGGCGGCGCGGCACATCAGGAACACGCCGGTCAGGTTCACCGCCATCACCTGGTTCCACTCGTCGAGGCTGGTGTCGGTCAACTTCTTGCCGATCCGCACCACGGCGTCGTTGACCACGATATCGAGCCGCCCCGTGGGCTGGGCGGCGCGGCGCACGGCTTCCTCGACGTCGGCCTCCTTCGAGACGTCGCCCTGGAAGAAGGGGACGTTCAGGATCCTGTGCGTGGGCTCGCCGCCTTCGACCACCTGCTCGGTGATGTCCATCAGCAGCAGCGTCGCGCCTTCGTCGTGGAAGCGCTTGGCGATGGCGCGCCCGATGCCGGAAGAAGCGCCGGTGATCAGCGCGGTCTTGCCTGAAAGCCTTTTCATCTCTGCCTCATCAGCATGTCGCGTTCGAGCCTCGCCACCCAGCGCGCGAAGGGCCAGAGCAGCGCGAAGAAAATGACCGCCGCCGCCGTGAGCGGCGTCGGATTGTAGGTCTGTTCCTGGGCCACGCGGGCCGAGCGCAGCAGCTCGGGCAGCGCCACGAGTGCCGCGATCGAGGTGGTCTTCACCAGTTCGAGCGAGTTGGAGGCCAAGGGCGCGGCCACGCGGGCGATCGCCTGCGGCAGGATCACGAGGAAGATGATCTGCAGCGGATGAAGGCCCAGCGCCCGGGCGGCCTCGCGCTGGCCGGGCGGGATCGACTCGATGCCCGCGCGGAATATCTCGCCGTAGTAGCCCGAGTTGTTGAGCACGATCGCCAGCACGCAGGCCGCGAACGACGGCAGCTTGAGGCCGAGGAAGGGCAGCCCGTAGAAGATCAGGATCAGCAGCACCAGCACCGGGAAGGAGCGGAAAAGGTCGATCCAGATCAGCAGAACGACCTTCGCGACCTTGTTGTGGAAGCTGTAGAGCACCGCGATTGTGAGCCCGACGACAATGGCGATCGGGAGCGTCACGACCGACAGCAGGACCGTGAGCTGGAAGCCCTGCCACAGCAGCGGCCAGATGCGCACGAACGAATCCCAGTCCGCGAAATTGTCGAGGAAGAGCTGCAGGGCTTCCATGCTAGTGCCGCTTCGGCCCGAGGCCTTCGAGCCAGCGGCTGGCGACGACCAGCGGCACGAAGAAAAGGAGATAGAGAGCGGCCGCCAAGGTGAGAGGCGAGGGGTTGGCGGCGATCGCCATGGCGCTCTGCGCCCGGCCCAGCAGTTCCGGAAGCGCAACGGCGGTGCCGAGCGCCGTGCCCTTGGTGATGGCGATGGCGCGATTGGTGAGCAGCGGCACCGCGATGCGGATCGCCTGCGGCAGGATCACCATGAACAGAATACGGAAGAAGCCCAGGCCCAGCGAGCGCGCGGCGTCCCACTGGCCGACCGGCACGGCCTGGATGGCGGCCCAGAAGATCTCGGCCGAGAAGGCCGCCAGCACCGCGCCCAGCGCCACGACCGTGGCGGCGAACGGGCTCAGCTGGATGTCGGCATAGGGCAGGCCGAAGTAGATGAACACGATGACGACGAGCTGCGGCAGGGTGCGGAAGATGTCGACGAAGACCGTGATGGCGATGTCGGCCGCGCGTACCTTCATCGCCCGCACGATCGCGAGCGCGAGGCCGGTGGCGACGCCCACCACGATGGTGAGCAGCGCTACTTCGACGGTGACCCAGAACCCGCCCAGGATGGACGGGCCATACTGGACGAGGATCTGTCGATTGAAGAAATTGTCGGCCAGCGGGCCCACAGTTACTTACAGCTGAGCTCGTGCGGCTTCGGATCGTAGTTCTTGAAGTCGGGTGCGCCGTAGCCCGGGTAGATATTGTTGATCGACGAGGCGGCGTCGGGTTTCGAGCCGTACCACTTCTCGTACATCTTCACCAATGTGCCGTCCTTCTTCATGCACTCGATCGCCATCTCGACGGTGTTGCGATATTCGGCGTCCTCGAGCCGGAAGGCGTAGCCGAAGTTGCGGCCGTTGAAGTCCTTGAAGCCGACCTTGATCGCCTTGTTCTGGCTGGCGGCGTATACCGTGGTCGGGATCTCGTTCAGCGCGGTGAAGGCGCGTTTGGTGATCACCGCCTGCACCGAATCGGGGAAGGTGTCGTAGCGCTGGACCTCGAAGCCGTACTTCTCGGCATTGGCGGTGGCCCAGGTGTCCGAGATGGTGCCGCGATTGACGGCGAGCTGCTTGCCCTTCAGGTCGCCGAAGCCCGACATCGTATCGGCGGCGCGGACCAGGAAGCCGTTGCCCGTGGCGAAGAACGGCTCGGTGTAGAGCATCTTCTCCGCGCGCTCGGCGGTGATGTTGAGCGGGTTGACGGTGAATTCGATGCGCTTGGAAAAGAGTGCCGCAAACAGGCCGGAGAAGTTGATGTCGACGATCTCGACACCGGGACGGCCCACTCGCTTGGCGACTTCCTTGATCATGTCGACGCCGAAGCCCTCGGGCCCGTTGGCGCCACGCACCATCCAGGGCGCAACGCCGAAGTCGGAGCCCACGACCATGGTCTTGGCCTTCGGATGGTCGGCCTCCTGGGCGAAGGCCACGCCAGTAAAGGAAAGGGCCGCGACGGCCGCGATCAGGCTTCTTGAAAACATGCAAATCCCCAATGTGAGTCGGCTTTTCTACGCAAAGACCGTGCCTTAGCCCCGCCGCACGCTCGCCCCGCCATCGACGGGCAGCGTGACGCCGGTGATGAAGTTTGCCTCGTCCGAGGCGAGGAAAAGTGCCGCATTCGCGACATCCCAGCCGGTGCCCATCTTCTTGCGCAGCGGCACGTGCGAATCGCGCTCGGCCTCGACCTCGGCACGGGTCTTCTTGAAGGTCCGCGCGCGGGTGTCGACCGCCATCGGCGTGTTCATCAGGCCCGGCAGGATTACGTTGGCGCGGATGCCGTACTTGGCGTTCTGGTAGGCGAGCTGCTCGGTGAAGGAGATCATTGCGGACTTGGTCGCCTTGTAGGCGACGTAGGGATAGGTCGTGATGACGGCCATCGACGAGATGTTGATGATCACGCCGCTGTTCTGTTCGCGCATGATCGGAAGCACGTGCTTGGCGGCGAAGATGCAGCTCTTGAGGTTGATCGCCACGCAACGGTCGAAGGCCTCCTCGGTGATGTCGAGCAGTTCGGCATCGCCGCCGGACAGCGAGACGCCGACGTTGTTGTGCAGGACGTCGATACGGCCCCAGCGAGCGTGGGTGTCGGCGACCATGGCCTTGAGCTCGGCATTCTTCGTCACGTCGGCCTTGAAGGCGACGGCGGTGCCCTGGTTCTGGCCGATGAGGTCGACCGTTTCCTGCGCGGAGGCAAGATTGTGATCGACGCAGACTACCTTGGCACCCTCGCGCGCGAAGGTGAGGGCGGTAGCGCGGCCGTTGCCCATGCCTTCGCCCGGGCTCTGGCCGGCACCGACGACGATGGCCACCTTGTCTTTCAGGCGCATGTCAGGTCACTCCCGGAATGGGGTATTGCTTCAGCACTTCCTTGTACTGGGGCTCGTTGTCCATCTTGGTCGTCGCCAGCACGCGCACGACGGCGCAATAGAAAGCGATTGTGACCACGAGGTCGACCATGTGCTCGTTGGACAGCTGCATCTTGATTTCGGCGAAGGTGGCGTCGGACATCGCCAGATCGCGCACCATCTCGCGCGCGCCCTTCAGAACCGCCTTGGCGAGCGGCTCGAGCGTCGAGGGCTTGCCTTCGGTCTCGAGGAACAGGTTCTGGATGTCCTCGTCGGTGACGCCGAATTCCTTGCCGATCTTCACGTGATGGGTGAATTCGTACTCCGACTTCTCCATCCAGCCGACCTGGAGGATGGCCAGTTCGCGCAGGCGGGGGTTGAGCGTGCTCTTGCTGCGAATGTAGCCGCCGACCGTGTGGAAGGCCTTCGCCATGCCGGGAGAGTTGACCAACAGGCGCGTGAGGTTGATCGGCCGCTTCAGCAGGTCGCGCTGCTCGGGCGGCAGGTCTTCGGGATTGAGGTAGGGCAGGCGTGCCATGGGGTTTCCTCTTTATTGAGCTTGTGAGTCGCGTTCGGGTCCCTGCAGGGTCACGCCGCCGTCGATCACCAGCACCTGGCCGGTGATGTAGCGGGCGTGGTTGCTCAATAGGAAGCGCACGCCCTGGCCGATGTCCCAGCCGGTACCCTCGATCTTCAGAACCGAGGCCTTGGCGCGTTGGGCGCGGTTGGCCTCGCTCATGCCGTTGCCGCGATTGACCATCGGCGTGAACATCGGGCCGGGGCAGATGCAGTTGACCCGGATCTTGTCCTTGCCATGGTCGACCGCCATCGCCTGGGTGAGGCCGATGACGGCCGCCTTCGAGACGGTGTAGGTCGTGAGGCCGCGCGGCCGTAGCGCCGAGATCGACGAGATGTTCACGATGGCGCCGCCCTTGGCCGTCTTGATCATCGCCGGGATCGCATGCTTGGAGAGCAGGAACATCGTCTCGACGTTGACCTGCATGACACGGCGGTATTCCTCCGGCATCTCGTCGACCACGCTCCCGCGGCTGCCGATGCCGACGTTGTTGTCGAGGAAGTCGAGCCGTCCCCAGTGATCGACCGCGGCATCGACCAGCCGCTTGCAGTCGCTTTCCTTCGTGGCGTCGCAGGCCTGGGCGATCGCGGTGCCACCCTCGGCCTTGATCATCTCGACCGTGCGCTCGGCGAGCTTCACGTCGAGGTCAGAGACCACGACCTTCGTTCCGGCCCGCGCCAGCAGGATTGCGGCAGCGCGGCCATTGCCGATGCCGTCGTCCCTGGCGCCGCCACCCGAAATGATGGCGACCTTGTCGGCAAGGCCAAGATCGTCCTCAGGTCCCTTCATCGCTTCCCCCTTACGGCAGTCCGGCGCCCGGCACGTCTACCCGCATCGTCTCGATGCGGCCGTCGCGCTTCTTGGCCATGTCCGGCCCGCTGCCGGTATTGGTGATGACGTAGAGCGTGCGGCGATCCCTGCCGCCCAGCATGCAGGCGTAGGCCGCTCGCTCGCCGAGATCTAGATCGTGCGTGACCCTTCCGCCTTCGAGCACGCGCACCATGTGGTGCGTGAAGGCGCCAGTTACCCAGATGCCGCCCTCGGCGTCGAGGCAGATGCCGTCGGGATTGCAGTTCGCTGTCTCGGCCCAGACGCGGCGGTTGGACAGAGTGCCGTCCACCGCGATGTCGAAGGCGGTGAGGCGCTTGGCCATGGTCTCGCCGATGATCATCGTCTTGCCATCGGGCGTGATCACCGTGCCGTTGGGGAAGGCCAGATCGTCGGCCGCGCGATGCACCGAGCCGTCCGGATTGACGCGGGCCAGCACCGCGGGCCTCTGCTTCTCGCCGGCATGGCGGTCGAAGCCGAAATTTCCGACATAGGCACGACCCTTCGCGTCGACGATCATGTCGTTGCAGAGACCGGTGGCGATGGAGCCCAACTCGGCCTCGACCGAAAGCCTGCCGTCGGCAAAACGCATAAGCCGCTTGTCGGTCATGCTGACGATCAGCATCGTGCCGTCGGGGCGCCAGCCCAGGCCGGACGGCCGGCCGGGCACCTCCACGATCGTCTCCGTCTTGCCGCTCTCGTCGGCGGTGCGGACCTGATGGACGTAGAAGTCCGAATACCAGAGCTTGCCCTGGTGCCAGCGTGGGCCCTCGCCGAAGGAGAGGCCGTCGACGAAGGGTTCGAGCTTCATGACGAACCGTCATCCCGACCGAAGCCGTGCGAAGCGCGGCGCAGCGGAGGGACCTTTTGGGGCCGCCGAACACAGGCCCTTCGGCTCCGCTTCGCTACGCTCAGGGTGACGGGGCTATTCATTTCCGGACATCCCAGTCGATGGCAAAGGACTCGCCCCGTCGCTTGATGTAGCCCGCGTTCGCACCCGGGAAGTGGGCGGGGCAGAGCAGCGCGTTGCTCTCGACGCAATCCTCGAGGAGCTTGCGGCGCGACTTGGCCGATAGATCCTGGTCCGAGCAGAACTGGCTCGACCAGTCGGGATGATAGACCTGGATGGGATGATGCATGATGTCGCCCGAGAAGCAGGCGCTCTTGCCGCCGTCCTTCAGGTTGATCGCGATCGAGCCCGGTGTGTGACCGGGATAGTCCTTGATGGTGAGCAGCGGATCGGCCTGGTAGTCGGTGTCGATCATGACCGCCTTGCCCGCTTCGACCACGGGCAGTACCGAATCGTCGAACGAGCCGCCGTTGGTCTCCGCGCCTAGCGTTTTGTGCTCTTTCTCCCAGTGCGCGTACTCGCGCTTGGCAAAGAGGTACTTGGCATTGGGAAAGGTCGGCACCCAGCGGCCGTTCTCGAGCTTGGTGTTCCAGCCCACGTGGTCGACGTGCAGGTGCGTGCACATGACGAAGTCGACCGACTCAGGGCTACAGCCGCAGGCGTTCAGCCGCTCCATGAAGGGCGTGTTGAGCTTGTTCCAGCCCGGATTGTGCCGGTCCTTGTGATTGCCGAGGCAGGTGTCGATCAGGATGGTGTGCCTGGGCGTGCGCACGATCCAGGTGTGCACGGAGCCGACCAGCCGATCGCTGCCGGCCTCGACATGCTCGGGCACCATCCAGTGCTTCTGCGCGTCGAAGGCTTCCTGGTTGAACTTCGGGAACATGCGTCCGGGCTTGAAGCCTGCGCCGCAGATCTCCTCGACTTTCTCGATGGTGGCGTTGCCGATGGCGCGCATGCTGCCTCCTAGAAGGTGACGACCGAACGGATCGACTTGCCCTCGTGCATCAGGTGAAACGCGTCGTTGATCTTCTCGACCGGCATCACGTGGGTGATCAGCGAATCGATGTCGATCTTCTTGTCCATGTACCAGTCGACGATCTTCGGCACGTCGCGCCGGCCCTTGGCGCCGCCGAAGGCCGTGCCCATCCACGAGCGGCCGGTGACGAGCTGGAACGGACGTGTCGAGATTTCCTGTCCCGCGCCCGCGACGCCGATAATGATCGACTTGCCCCAGCCGCGATGGCAGCACTCCAGCGCCTGGCGCATCAGCTTTGTGCTGCCGACGCATTCGAAGGAATAGTCCGCGCCGCCATCGGTCAGCTCGACCAGATGGGCCACGAGATCCTTGTCGCCCAGAGTCCTGGGATTGACGAAATGCGTCATGCCGAACTTGCGGCCGAGCGCCTCGCGATCGGGATTGAGGTCGACGCCCACGATCATGTTGGCGCCGACCATGCGCGCCCCTTGCAGGACGTTGAGGCCGATGCCGCCGAGCCCGAACACCACGACGTTGTCGCCGGCCTGGACCTTGGCAGTGTTGATCACCGCGCCGATGCCGGTGGTCACGCCGCAGCCGATGTAGCAGACCTTGTCGAACGGCGCGTCGGGACGGATCTTCGCGAGCGCAATCTCCGGCAGCACCGTGTAGTTCGAGAAGGTCGAGCAGCCCATGTAGTGATGGATCTTCCTGCCCTTCAGCGAGAAGCGCGAGGTGCCGTCGGGCATCACGCCCTGGCCCTGTGTGCCGCGAATCGCCGTGCAGAGGTTGGTCTTGCCCGAGAGGCAGGATTTGCACTGGCGGCATTCGGGCGTGTAGAGCGGGATCACGTGGTCGCCCTTCTTGAGCGACACGATGCCCGGGCCGACATCGACCACGACGCCCGCGCCCTCATGGCCAAAAATCACGGGGAAGAGGCCTTCGGGATCGCCGCCCGAGCGGGTGAACTCGTCGGTGTGGCAGACGCCGGACGCCTTGATCTCGACCAGCACTTCGCCGAACTTGGGGCCTTCGAGGTCGACCATCTCGATCTCGAGGTTCTTGCCGGCCTCGAAACAGACCGCTGCCTTTGTCTTCACTGTGGCGTCTCCCTGATGGCGGGAGCCTAGCGCACGTGCTGGACCCGAGTCGCGAGTGAATTGAGCTCTTCCGCACCGCGCGACGTCACCAGCACGCCGGCGCCGATATTCACCCGCACCATGCCGAGACAGGCGTTGGGCTCGAGCTCCAGGCTCATGCCTTCCTTCAGGACAAGATCGCCGCGGCGGATGCCGGGTTTTGCATCGCCCTCGACCGCTTCGTCGCGCGTGCCTTTCAGTTGCTCGCGGTTGACTGGCGTGAAGCCGGTCGAGCCGAACGTCAGGGTGTGGAGGAGCGGTGTCTTGCTCCAGCAGCCGGCCTCTGCCAGCGGCTTCTCCATGGCGTGGACGACCGACGCGAAGGTGACGCCGGGCTTCAACGCGGCGAGGCCGGCTTCATAGGATTGGCGCGCGACCGCTTCGAGCCGATGCACCACGTCGTCCGCCGGATCGAGGCAGACCGACATGTTCACCTGACCTTCGACGCCGCCATAGATCGTGTGGATCTCCGCCTGCACCAGGTCGCCCGCTTCCAGGATGCGGGGCGGCTCGGCGCGCAGGCTCCAGCGGGGCACGCCCCAGCCGATATTATCCTTGCCCGATTGAAGGCTGAAGAAGGGGTAACGCAGGTCGCAGCCCCAGCGATGGATTTCGCGCACCGTGTCGGCATAGACCGAGGCCTCGCTGACGCCGGGCCGCGAGACCTCCATCATCACCTTGCAGGCCTCTTCGCTCACCTTCGCGGCAAAGCGCAGCAGCGCGATCTCCTGCGCGCTCTTCACCAGCATGAAGTCGGTGAAGGCGAGGGTGAAGTCGCCGATCGTGGCGTCGGGGAGCGCCTTCACGAAGTTGGTGTGGAAGCCCAGCGGCAGCAGCCCCTCAGCCTCTCCAGGGGCGGTGGGGCCGAAGCCGACCAGCCCGATGCGTCCGCGAGCAAGGCCGCGCTCTTTCAGCACCTCGGCGACCTTGGCGCCGCCGGCGCTCATGCGCACGTCGGGCACCCAGACATCGTGGCCACGGCGCTGGCTCTCGAAGATGCGGCTGATGCGCGAGCCGCCGAAGGCCAGCAGAACGGGGTCGCTTGTGCGCGGCAGGACGACGACTGAGTCGAGGAAGTCGTCGATCAGGTAGGACTCGAGCCGCTCGCGGCCCTGGAAGCTGCCGACGACAATGGCGTCGAAGCCCTGCGTCTCCATCAGCGCGCGCAGGCCGGCGTAACGGCGGTCGCGTTCGGCCAGGGTCAGTTGCGGCCCGGCCTCCGGTGTCTTCCCGCCGGGTCTCATTTATCCAGAGGTGCGTGCAGCGCCTTGAGCTGGACCGCGATCTCGACATGCGGGCGCACGTCGATCACCTCGGCGACCTTCGTGCCGCCGGTGCCGCTGCCGCCGATCTGCGCGGGATTGCCGGCGAGGCCCCAGGCACGCGGCACGAGCGTGGCATCGCGCTTCCACTGCTTGAGCGGGCGACCTTCGGCGAAGGCGTTGAGCTCGCGCTCCCACAGGCGACGGATGGCGATCACGCCCACGTCGGCACGGCCCAGCCGCTCGCCGTCGCGGTCGGTGATCAAGCCCTGGCCGACCTGCGCCACGTCATCCTGAAGGCGCACGAGATCGACCTTGCTCTTGTCGATGTCGCGCATCGACACTCGGCCCTCGAGCACGTCGCGCGCGAGATCCTGGTGACGGATGGTGATGTCGGTGCGCCGGGCCTGGCGGCGGGCGTGGATGCGCGCGGCCACGTCGCCCTGCGCGGGGACGCGATGGACGCTGAACTGCATGTGGCTCACGTCGTCGATGGGCACCCACCAGAACATCGATTCCTGCCAGCCCACTTCGGGATCGGTCGGCAGCGCCGTCAGGTAAAAGATATTGGGCATGCCGAACTGCTGCACGCGCTTCTGGCCGTCGGGTCGCGTAAAGCCGTAGGTCACGCCCCACGCCGATTCCTCGGCGTCGAGCGCGCGGCCGAGACCGATGCCCTTGAAGATCGCGACATTGTCGCCGTGCACGAAGCCGATGTGGCTCATGTCGAGCGCGTTCTCGAGGTTCTGGAAGTAGTTGCAATCGCGGCTGTAGGAATCGATCTCGACCATGCCGTCGAAATGCTCGAACTCGGGCTGCAGCGGAAACTCGGGCGGCTGGCCGGTGCCGAGGAAGGCGAAGACCAGTCCGAGATATTCACGCAACGGATAGGAAGCGATCGAGACCTTGTGGCAGAAGGCGTCCTCTTCGGCCGGCTGCTCGACACAGGCGCCGGCGCTATCGAACTTCCAGCCGTGATAGAAGCAGCGCAGCGCATCGCCCTCGATCCAGCCCGACGACAGGCGCGTGCCACGATGGGGGCATTTGGCATCGACCAGGTGCGGCGTTCCGGTCTCGCCGCGATAGAGCGTGAAGTCCTCGCTCATGATGCGGATCGTGACGGCGCTGCCGGCCTTCAGGTCGACCGAGTGATAGATCGGCTGCCAGAACTGGCGCAGGTAGCGGCCGGCTGGCGTGCCCGGTCCTGTGCGCAGGCAATCCTCGGCCCGGGCGGAAAGACGAACGACGGATGATGGTTCGGCCATGGACTTCTCCGACGGCTATTTGACGTCGACCTTGCCCAGCTTCTGCAGGGCGTAGTCGAGGAAGCGGCGATCGACCATACCTTGCAGGCTGGCCTTCTTGGCCACCACCCCCTGCTTGGCATACCACTCTTGCTGGTCGGCGAGGCCTTCCAGCGAAATCTCGCCATTGGGGTCCATGTAGCTCCACTGCATCTTGTCGTACAGGGCCTTGTCCTTGAGGCTGGTGTACTTGATGCAGATCTGGATGACTTCGGCGCGCTTGGGGCCGCCCTTCATGGCGTCGTAGTAGTCGCGCACGCCCTTCATGAAGGCCACGCTGAAGGCCTTGGCCTGGTCCGGACTCTTGTCCGTCCATTCCTTGCTGTAGAGCATCACCGAGACTTCGAGCGGCGGCTTCATGAAGTCGGCGGCGCGGCGGAACGGGAAGGAATAGTTCTTCTGGCTGAACAGCTCGGCGAACGGCTCGACCACGGTGCCGCCGTCGATCGCGTGGGATTCCATGCCGGGCCCCATGCTGGGCCAGGCCATGCTGACGGTTTGCACGTCCTCGATGGTGAGGCCCTCGGACTCCATGAGCTTGCCCAGCATGTAGTGCAGGACCGACGACGGGGCGTTGACCGCGATGACGCGGCCCTTGAGGTCCTTGGCCGACTTGATCTTGCCCTTGAGGTCGTTGCGCATCACCAGCGTGTCGCTGGAGAAGCCCGGCATGTCGCGGGTGCGCGCCATGACGATGCGGACCGGCCAGTCGCGGGCGAAGGCATTGTAGAGTCCGGCGCTGACGCCGCCGCCCACGACCTGCACCTGGTTCTGCGACAGCGGTGCGGTGGCCTGCGCCGCCGATTGGAAACGTTCGAGCTTCACCTCGACGCCTTCGGCGGCGAAGTAGCCCTTCTCGATCGCGATATAGAAGGGCGCATCGGCCAGGATGCCGAGATCGCCGATCCTGACCGGCTCGGCGGCGGCCGTCGCACTCCACAGGCCGCATAGCGCGACGAGTATCGACTTCCGCATCGGACACCTCCTAATCACGGCGCCACGGTACCAGAAGCCGCTCGCATTCGTGGAGGAAAAGCGTCGAAAGGACGCCGAGGATGGTGATCACAATGATGCCAACGAACATCTGCTCGACCATCAGCGTTTGCCACGACGACCAGATCAGGTAGCCGATGCCGGACTGGGAGGCGACGAACTCGGCGCCCACCAGCACCACCAAGGAGACGCCGAGGCTGATGCGCAGGCCTGCCAGGATGGTGGGGAGCGCGCCGGGCAGGATCACCCGCCGGAAGAGCTTGGGCCAGGGCGTGCCGTAATTGCGCGCCACATCGAAGTAGATCTTGTCGAGCTGAAGCACACCCACCGTGATGTTGATAATGGTCAGGAACAGCACCGACATCGCCACCACGACTACCTTGGAGCCGTCGCCCAGGCCGAACACCAGCATCAGCAGGGGCAGGAGGGCGATCTTGGGGATCGGATAGAGGGCGGCCACCAGCGGGTCGAGGGCGGCGCGGACCCAGCGGTTGAGGCCCATCACCATGCCGATGAACACGCCCGGCACGGCGCCCAGCACGAAGCCGACGACCAGCCGGCGCAGGCTGGCGCCGATATGCTGCGCGAGCTCTCCCGAGAGGGCCAGGTCCCAGCCGGCCACCGCGATGGAAAGCGGCGAGGGCACGTAGCGCTGGTTGACCAGGCCGGCATTCGACGCAAGCTGCCAGACGATCAATGCCGCCACGGGCGACAGGATCGTGAGTGCGCGTTCCTGGTTGACGCGCTTCATGATGCGGCCTCTTCCTGCCGGCGCGCCGTGCGCACTTCGTCCTCCAGCATGCGCCAGATCGAGAGTTCCAGCGCACCGAATCGCGGATCGGCGCGCAGCTCCGCCACCGAGCGCGGCCGCGGGAAGTCGATCGGCACGATCTCCTTGATGCGGCCGGGCTGCGCCGTCATGACCACGATGCGGTCGCCGAGCGCGATCGCCTCGTCGATGCCATGGGTGATGAACAGCACCGTCTTGGCCGAGCCCTCCCAGATCCGGAGCAGCTCTTCCTGCAGGATCAGCTTGTTCTGCGCATCGAGGGCGGCGAACGGCTCGTCCATCAGCAGGATTTCGGGATCGGCCACGAAGGCCCGCGCAAGGCTCACCCTCTGGCGCATGCCGCCCGACAGATCGCGCGGGTAGTGCTTGTGGAAGCGGGAGAGGCCGATTTTCTCCAGGAACGGCATCACTTGTTCGCGGCGCTCGCGCTTGCCGATGCCGCGCATCTCGAGGCTGTAGGCCACGTTGTCGACGACCGTCATCCACGGGAAGAGCCCGTGCTCCTGGAAAACCATGGCATTCTGCGGATGGCCGGTGGCGCTCCCGGGCGCGATCGTGACGGTGCCGGACGTCGGTGTCTCGAGGCCGGCCACGATGCGCAGAACGGTGGTCTTGCCGCAGCCGCTCGGACCCACGATGCAGACGAATTCGCCGTCGTCGATCGACAGATCGAAATCGTGCAGCGCGACCGTGCGCCGGTCATCGTCGCCGAAGGATTTCGCGAGCTTGTCGATGGCGATTTTGATCACGCGGCGACTTTCGCCTTCGCTTCCCTGTATTGATCGATCAGGCGGCGGCAGAGCTCTGCCGCCGTGGGAATGTCGCCGATGTTCCCGACGCCGTGGCCCGCCGTGTAGATGTCCTTCCACTTCTTCTTGTTTTCCTGCGCCGCCACGACCTTGCTGGGCAGCGTCGTGCGCAGCACATCGAGATCGATGCCGGCCGCGGTGAGACTGGGTGTCAGCCAGTTGGCCGGCGCGCCGTCGATCGAGGAGGTGAGGAAGACGTCGGTCGCCCGTGTGTCCAGGATCATCTTCTTGTGCGCGTCGACCGCCATCGCCTCGCGCGTGGCGATGAAGCGGGTGCCGATGTAGGCCGCATCCGCACCCATCGCCTGCGCGGCCAGCACGTCGCGGCCGGTGGTGATGCTGCCCGCCAGGATGACGGCGAAGTGATCGCCCAACTGGCGCACCTCGTTCATCAGCGCGAAGGGATTGATTGTGCCCGTATGGCCGCCCGCGCCGCCGGCCACGGCGATCACGCCATCGACCTCCGCTTCCAGCGCCTTCTCTGCGTGGCGATAATTGGCGATGTCGTGCAGGGCGACCGCGCCCCAGCCGTGAATGCGCTTGATCGCGTCGCCGGGCGCGCCCTTCGACGTCAGCACCACGGGCACCTTGTATTTCTCGACCAGTTCGAGGTCGCCCTGGTAGCGCGGGTTGGACGCGTGCACGACGAGGTTCACGGCCCAGGGCGCGGGCTTCTTGCCGGCATCCTCGAGGCGCTTGATGCCGACTTCCATTTCGTCGAGCCAGGCCTGGAATTCCTCGCGGCTGCGCGTGCCGTGCGCGGGGAAGCTGCCCATGATGCCTTCGCCGCAGCAGGCGAGCGTCAGCGCGGGATTGGAAACGAGGAACATCGGCGCGGCGATCACGGGAATCGCCATGCGATCGATCAGCTTCTGGACTTCGGCGCGCGCCATGATCAGACCTCTCCCACGTTGGGCACCGTCGAGGTGACGCCCTTTTCGGCCAGCTTGGCGACCGCAGCGTCATCGTAGCCCAGCAACTCGCGCAGCACCTCTTCGGTATGCTGTCCGAGATCGGGTGCGGCACGGTCGATCGCGATGCCCTTTCCGTCCAGACGATAGGGCAGTCCCTTCACCAGGCCACCCTTCTCGTCGCGCACGACGGTGACACCGGCGAGACTCCTGTCGCGCAGCAGGTCGAGCCCCTCGTTGCAGGGCGCGGCGGCGATGCCCTTTTCGAGCAGGGCCGCAACGGCGGCGTTGCTGTCACGGCCCGCGCAGAAATCGGGCAGCGTGGCGTCGGGCATCGCAAGCGTAACGGCGATCCAGCGTCCGTCACGACACCTATATGTATCCTGCTGCGCCACGCCCTCCTGCCGGTTGCCTTGCCGCGCCAGCGTGCGGGTCGGATGGGCGGACGCGGCCAGGATTTCCTCGCCGAGGGTGAAGGAGGCGACCTCGCGCTGCGAGAAATCGAGGAAGCAGCCCTGGCCGGTGCGGCGCGCCTCCATGACGGCGGTGATCACCATGCCGGTCGCGAACAGCGAGACGATCTGGTCGGGATAGTTCACGTCCATGCCCGAGATGCGCGGTTCCTCGCCCTCGTAGCCGGTGAGGGCGGCGATGCCGGAGGTGGCGTCGAGCGTGGAGCCAAACGAGACGTTCATGCGCTCCGGACCGGTGTCGCCCTGGCTCGAGATGGCGGCGAAGACGATACGCGGGTTGATCGCCTTCAGGTCCTGGTAGCCCAGGCCCGCGCGATCGAGCACGCCGCGGCGGAAGTTCTCGACCACCACGTCGCACTTGGCCGCCAGCTCGCGGATGACGCGCTGGCCGTCCTTGTCCTTGAGGTTGAGGGCTAGGCCGCGCTTGTTGCGGTTGGTGAAGCGGAACTGCGGCGAGCGGTTCCACCAGCCGTCGTTGTCGTCGGGCTTGCCGACGACGCGGAAGGGATCGAGGTAGGCGCCCGACTCGATCTTGATCACGTCGGCGCCCAGGTCGGCCAGCATGGCCGAGGTGTTGGCGCCCGCCGTCAGCAGTCCGAAATCGAGGACGCGCACGCCGGTGAGGGGCCTCGTTCCCTTTCTGGTGCCGCTCATGTCGCCAGCTCCGGCGCCGGGCGCGGAGCGAACGAGCGGCCGTTCCATTGCACGGGAAGTTGCGGCACACGGTACTTGCCCAGGGTCGCCAGGAAGCCGCGCGCGACGTACTGCTCGGTATCGAGCAGTTCGACCGGCGAGAAGATCGGCCCGAACGGCACACCCTTGGCCTGCGCGGTCTTCTGGATCTCGGCGCGCGTCTTGTCCGCGAACCACGGCGTCATGATCGTGTAGATCTCGGCCACGTGCTGGCGGCGGCCGGCGCGCGTGTTGTACTTCGGGTCGGCGAGACGCGGATCGCCGATCAGCGCGCGCGTCTGCGGCCATTGCGTGGCGGTGTAGACGACGGCGACATGGCCATCCCTGCAGGGAACGATCTGGAATTCCGACGCCTTGCCCTCGCGCCCGGGCGAGGTGCCCGACGCTTCGGCACCGGAGGCCGCCTTCCAGTTCACCCACTGCATGACTTCGGCCAGCGACACGCGCACGGCCGGCGCGGCGTGGCCCGCATCGCGCGCGGCGAGAGCGGCGGCGAGGCCGGTGAAAGCGGTGAGGCCCGCGGCGTAGGACGCCTGATGGCCGCCCAGCCGCAGGGGCTTGCGCTCGGGCTCGCCCACCATGTGCAGCAGGCCGCCCAGCGCCAGGATGGTGAACTCGCTCACCGGCCGGGAGGCCGCATCCATCTCGACCGGGAAGGCCGCGATCTCGATTGCTGTCGCCTTGCCGCCGCGCGCCAGCACTGCCACCGACGCGGGCTCCTCGAACAGGACCGCGTCGGCCGTTTCGAGGAGCCGGGCGAGTGCCGCGCGGCCGTCGGCGCCAGCGAGGTCGAGCACCAGCGAGCGCTTGGACGTGTTCAGGAACTGAAACAGCGCACTCTCGCCCTGCGGTAGCAGCGGCGGCGCACGTCGCACCGGATCGCCGCCGGGCGGCTCGATCTTGAGCACGGTGGCGCCGAGGTCGGCCGTGATCTTTCCCGCTAGCGACGACGCGAGCCGGAGGCAGAGCGGCACGTCCCGGTCGTTCACTTCGACGATGGTGAAGCGCTGCAGCGGCAGGGCATCGGAACTGGTCATGGCAGGTCATTCGCGTATCGCGGCAGAAAGCTTCGGTCAACGTCGGCGCGTATGCTACCGTTGCAGCCTACGGAGGTTCATATGGCACAGACCGGCAACCACAAGGGGCTGACGTTCGGGATCTTTCTCGCGCCCTTTCATCGCGTGGGCGAGAATCCGACGCTCTCCATGGCCCGCGACATGGAGCTGATCGAGTGGATCGACGGGCTGGGCTACGACGAGGCCTGGATCGGCGAGCACCATTCCGCAGGCTGGGAGACCATCGCTTCGCCCGAGGTGTTCATCGGCGCCGCGATCGAGCGTACGCGCTATATCCGCCTGGGCTCGGGCGTCACCAGCCTGCCGTATCATCATCCGCTGATGGTCGCGAACCGCTTCGTGCAGCTCGACCACATGTCGCGCGGGCGCACGATGCTGGGCTGCGGCCCGGGCGCGCTGCCGTCCGACGCCTACATGATGGGCATCGATCCCTCGACCCAGCGGCCGCGCATGGAGCAGGCGCTGGAGGCGATCATGCGCCTGCTCGAATGCAAGGAACCGGTCACGATGAAGACCGACTGGTTCGAGCTCAAGGAAGCGCGCCTGCATCTGGCGCCCTACACCTATCCGCATTTCCCGATCGCCTGCGCCAGCACCATCACGCCCTCGGGCATGATCGCGGCCGGCAAGCACGGCCTGGGCGTGCTGTCGATCGGCGCGGGCATTCCGGGCGGCCCGGAGATGCTGGGCAAGCAGTGGGGCATCTACGAGGAGACCGCGGCCAAGCACGGCAAGACGGTCGATCGCGGCAAGTGGCGCGTGGTCGTGAACTGCCACGTGGCCGACGACGACGAGGAAGCGCTGCGCCAGGTCAACAAGGGCGAGCGCCACGAGACCATCACTTACTTCGAGGACACGCTCGGCCGTCCGCCGGGCCGCGCCGACGATCCGCTGCGCGAGGGCGTCAAGCAGGGCACGACCCTGGTCGGCTCGCCCGACACGGTGGCGAAGGGCATCGAGCGGCTGCTGGGCTTCTCCAACGGCGGCTTCGGCGGCGTGCTGTTCCGCGCCAACGAATGGGCGACGCGCGAACAGATCCTGCGCTCCTACGAGCTTTTCGCGCGCTACGTGATGCCGCGCTTCCAGGGTTCGCTCGACACGGTCGTGTCGTCGCAGCAATGGGCGATGTCGAACCGCAGGGGCATCTTCGGGCCCAACGTCGCCGCCGTGCAGAAGGCCTTCACCGACGCCGGCCGCGTGGCGCCCGAGGAATTCCGCGCGCGCACGCCGGGCGCCCGTGACGTCGCCGGCGACTGAGGGGCCTTCCGGCGATCCCTGGCTCGACCGCTGGCTGCCGCTGATCGAACGCCATGTGGCGGGCCTGCCGATCCTGGACCTGGGATGCGGCGGCGGACGCGACAGTGCGACGCTTGTGGCGGCAGGTCATCGGGTGATCGGCATCGATGGATCTTCCCGCGCGATCGACACGGCACGACAGCGCGTGCCGGCAGGAAGCTTTCATTGTCAGGACCTGCGTGCGCCGTTTCCCGTCGGTGAAGCAGCGGCGGGCGTCGTGGTCGCCAGCCTGTCGCTGCACTATTTCCCCTGGACGGAGACCGAGGAACTGGTGCGGCGCGTGCGCCGGACGCTGATGCCCGGCGGCCTGCTGCTGTGCCGGCTCAACTCGACCAACGACCGTCACTTCGGCGCGACCGGCCATCCAGCGATCGAGGAGCACTACTACAATGTCGACGGTGAACCGAAACGCTTCTTCGATCGCGCATCGGTCGATCGCTTGTTCGCCGATGGCTGGCGGATGATCGACTGCGGCGAGTGGACGATCGACCGATACGATCGCCCCAAAGTCGCGTGGGAAGCGGTCCTCCAGACAGAAGACTAGAAGGTCTTCTTGTCGCCCGGCTGCATGTCGAGGATCTGGATCGTGGTCGTGCCCAGCGCCGCCTTGAATTCGGCAGGCGTGCCCTTGAGGAAGGGGTTGGTGCCGTAGTGCATCGGCAGCACCATCTTGGGCTTGATCCATTCTTTCGTGGCGAAGGCAGCGTCGATCGGATCCATCACGAAGTGACCGCCGATCGGGATCAACAGCAGGTCGGGCTTGTACTTCTCGCCGATGAACTTCATGTCGCCGAACAGGCCGGTGTCGCCCATGTGGTAGATCTTGAAGCCGTTCGAGAGCGTGATGATCACGCCGACCGGCTCGCCGGCCTCGTGGCTCTCGTCCTTGCCCTCGGCATTCTTCACGATCATCTCGGACGAATGCTCGGCATGGACCTGCGTGATCTTGAGGCCGGGGATCGGCTCGAACGTGCCGCCCTTGTTCATGCGCGGCGCCAGGTTGGCGGGCAGGATGCCGAGATTGGCGAGCTTCTGGTCCATGCCGGCGGGGCCGAGCACCGGCACGTTGTTCTTCTTGGCGAGTTCGACGGAGTCGCCGAGATGATCGCCGTGCGCGTGGGTGACGACGATGTAGTCGATCTTGCCGAGCTTATCGAGATCCTTGAGCTCCGGCGGATTCTTCGGATTCTGCAGGATCCAGGGATCGATCATCACCACCTTGCCCTCGGGCGTGGTGAGCTTGAAGGCGGACTGGGCGAACCATTGCAGCTCGACCTTGCCCTGGGCGTAGGCGGTCGAGGTGAACGCGAGGGCCGCCGCCGCAATCGTCGTCAATATCCTGAAACGCATTCTTGTCTCCCTGTTGGCGGGACGAAAGCTAACACGGTTTTTCGTGGCGAAAGATGTCGCTTTTCCGTGAGGCGCTTATCGCCCACGATAAGGCGCAACATGAACCAAAGGACAGGCGGCCGATGAGCATCAAGGGCAAGGCCTATATCGCCGGCATCTACGAGCATCCGACGCGGCTCGCCAAGGACATCTCGCTGGCCCAGATCCACGCCCAGTGCGCCAAGGGCGCGCTGGAAGATGCGGGCCTCACCAAGGACGATGTCGACGGCTACTTCTGCGCGGGCGACGCGCCCGGCCTCGGCCCGATGTCGATGGTCGAGTACATGGGCCTCAGGCCGCGCCACGTCGATTCGACCGACACCGGCGGCTCGTCGTACGTGCTGCACGTCGGCCACGCCGCCGAAGCGATCGCCGCCGGCAAGTGCAAGGTGGCGCTGATCACGCTCGCGGGCCGGCCGCGCGCCGAAGGCATGGCGACCGGAACCGTGCCGCGCAGCCGTGGCGGCACGCCGACGCCGGACGAACCGTTCGAGTTTCCCTACGGCCCCACCGTCGTGAACATGTATGCGATGTGCGCGATGCGGCACATGCACGAGTTCGGCACGACGTCCGAGCAGCTGGCCTGGATCAAGGTCGCGGCCTCGCATCACGCGCAATACAATCCGCACGCGCTGCTGAAAGACGTGGTCACGGTCGAGGAGGTCGTGAACTCGCCGATGATCTCCGATCCGCTGCATCGTCTCGACTGCTGCGTCATCACCGACGGCGGTGGCGCCATCGTTGTCGTGGCGCCCGAGATCGCAGCCAAGCTCAAGCGTCCCAAGGTCAAGCTGCTGGGCGCGGGCGAATTCGTGAAGACACAGATGGGCGGCAAGGTCGATCTCACCTATTCGGGCGCGCGCTTCAGCGGCGCGGCCGCCTTCGGCGAGGCGGGCGTGAAGCCCGCCGACATCAAGTACGCCTCGATCTACGACAGCTTCACCATCACCGTGCTGATGCAGCTCGAGGACCTCGGTTTCTGCGAGAAGGGCAAGGGCGGCCCCTTCGTGGCCGACGGCAACCTGATTGCGGGCACGGGCAAGCTGCCGTTCAACACCGACGGCGGCGGCCTGTGCAGCAATCATCCCGGCAACCGCGGCGGCCTCACCAAGGTCCTCGAAGCCGTGCGCCAGTTGCGCGGCGAGGCGCATCCCAAGGTCCAGGTGAAGAACTGCAATCTCGCGATCGCGCACGGAACGGGCGGGTCGCTCGGCCTGCGCCACGGCAGCGCCACTGTCATTCTGGAGAGGGAGTAGGTCATGGCCGACACCAAGGAACGCAAGCTGCCGGCGCCGGCCACCAGCCAGGAGACGCAGGCTTATTGGGATGCCGCCGCCAAGGGCAAGTTGCTGGTGCGCAAGTGCACCGCCTGCGGCCAGGCGCATCACTATCCGCGCACGATCTGTCCGTTCTGCTTCAGCGACAAGACCGAATGGGTCGAGTCCAAGGGCACGGGCACGATCTATTCCTACAGTGTGATGCGCCGCGCACCGGTGCCTTATGCGATGGCCTACGTGACCCTGTCCGAGGGCCCGCGCATGGTGACCAACATCGTCGACTGCGACTTCGACAAACTGAAGTGCGAGCAGGCGGTGAAGGTCGTGTTCAAGCCCACCGAGGGCGGACCGCCGCTGCCGATGTTCACGCCGGCCTGATTCCAGCCAGCGTGCATTTCGGTCGATATAACGACCGTAATAGGTGATTGGTGCGAGCACGCTTAGGCTCGCGCTATGTCGCTCACAATGCGCGGGAGCGTCCCGCTATTTCCTCGTTATTTTAGCGCTTACCGTCAGGTAACTGCCGCTGGGAGCGCAAGCGCACCACCTCATCCTGAGGAGCGCTGCGAAGCAGCGCGTCTCGAAGGATGGGAACGCGCACCACGTCCGTTGCCCATCCTTCGAGACGCGCTTCGCGCACCTCAGGATGAGGATTGGGTGCATGTGCATTCCCGTGCATGCACGGAATCCCGGCCTCCCTATTTATTTCCTTATTTAAAAACGTTACCGCCGGGTAACTACCCTTCGTCACGCGACGGCGGCGATGTAGCGATCGGGACGCAGGAGGGCCGCGCGCAGGCCGTGTCGGGCGAGCCAATCCGCGCCGACGCCGGGCAGGAGCACGGCCTCCGCCTGCCGGGATGCCAGCAGCGCCGTCTCGCCGACGATCGCGAAGCGCTGGCCGATCGCCTCGTCCATCAGCCGTCCATCGGCCAGGCGAGGCTGCGGGAAGATCGTGCCGACCGGCGGTGGCGCGTCGTCGCGTTCTCCGGGGCCGATTTGCGGCTGGGGGAAGTCGAACAGGGTCGCGCCCGCGGCGAAGCGCCTGTCGCGTTGGGCGGCGGCGGCGGGATCGGTCTCCTGCAATACAGCGCCCAGCTTGACCGCAAGATCGATGAAGGTCCGCACATGCGGCAGACGCTCGCTCTCGTAGGTGTCGAGCAATGCGTCGGGCGCGCTGCCGCGCAGCACGGCGGCGAGCTTCCAGGCGAGGTTGCTGGCGTCGCGCATGCCGGCGCACATGCCCTGGCCCAGGAACGGCGGCGTCTGGTGACAGGCATCGCCCGCCAGCAGCAGCCGTCCCGTGCGCCAGCCTTCCTGGACGACGGAGTGGAACGTGTAGACCGCGGCGCGTTCGAGCACGGCATCTTCCGGTTCGAGCCAGCGCGACATCATCGGCCAGAATACCTCGGGCTCGGTGAGGCGCGCACTGTCGTCGCCCGGCATCAGCATGATTTCCCAGCGCCGGCGCGGGCCGCCGACGTTCACGACCGTCATTGGCCGCCCGGGATCGCAGAGCTGGATCGTGTAGTCGGGCAGGGCGCGCACGCGCGGCGAGGCCGGATCGCACAGGAGATCGACCACCAGCCACGGTTGATGCAGGCCGAGATCGCGTTGCCGGCTGCCGATGGCGCGGCGCACCAGCGAGCGCGCGCCGTCGCAGCCCACGACGTAGCGCGCATCGAGTTCGTCTACGTCGGCGATCTCGCGACCGAGATGGACCGTCACATCGGGAAAGCGCGCGAGCCCGTCCCGCAGGATCGCCTCGAGGTCGGGTTGGTGGAAATACCAGTTGCCGGCCCAGCCGTGCGGTCCGGGTCCGTCGATGCCGCGCCGGACCATCAGGGTCTGGCCATCGGCATTGATGAAATGCATGCCCTGCGAGGAAGAGCGTGTGACCTGCGCGACCCGCTCGGCCAGCCCGACCGACTGGAAGATGCGCATCACCTCGCCGTCGAAATGGACCGCCCGCGGCAGGGCATGGATCTCGCGCTCACGTTCGAAGATGTCGACCCGGAGGCCGACCTGCCCCAGCAGGTTGCCGAGCAAGGCGCCGACCGGGCCGCAGCCCAGGATGGCGACGTCAGCCTTGCCCACCGCGCGCCGCGCCTATTCGATCTTGATGTCGGCGCGCTTGATGATGTCGCCCCATTTTTTGCTCTCGCTGCGGACGAGGTCGCCGAAGGCGGCGGGCGAGAGGGCGCCGGGCTCGACGCCCATGCCGGTGAAGCGTTCCTTCACGTCGGGGAGCTTCAGGACCTCGACGATCTCGCGGTACAGGAGGTCGACGATCTCCGGCGGCGTGCCGGAGCGCACGGCGATGCCGTACCACGAGGTCACGTCGAAGCCCGGGAAGCCCGAGTCGGCCACGAGCGGAACGTCGGGCAGTTGCGGCGAGCGCTGAAGGGCCGCGATGGCGAGCGGCTTCAGGGCGCCGGCAGTGATCTGCGGCAGGGCGGACGAGATGCCGAGGAACATCATCGACACGCGCTCGCCCACGACGTCGTTCATGGCGGGCGCGATGCCGGTGTAGGGCACGTGCAGCATGTCGATGCCCGCTTCCGCCTTCAGCAGCTCGCCCGCGAGATGCGCGCCGCTGCCGGCGCCGGGCGAGGCGAAGCTGAGCTTGCCGGGGTTGGCCTTGGCGTAGGCCACGAGTTCGGTGACGTTCTTCACCGGCAACGATTTGCCGACCACCAGCACGTTGGGCACCGTCGCCAGCAGGGTGAGCGGCAGGAAGTCGCGCGCCGTGTCGAACTGCAGGTTCTTGAAAAGGCTCTGGTTCACCGTGAGGTTGCCGGTCGGCGTCAGCACCAGCGTGTAGCCGTCGGCGGGAGCCGCGGCGACCTGGGCCATGCCGATGTTGCCCGCCGCGCCAGGCTTGTTCTCGACGACCAGCCGTTGGCCCAGCCGCTCCGAGAGCTTGTCGGCCACCACGCGGGCCACGGTGTCGGCGACGCCGCCCGCCGGCCACGGCACGACGAACCGGATCGGCTTGGCAGGATAGGTCTCCGCCCGCACGGCTCCCGCCGGAAGGGCGAGAGCCAGCGGCGAGAGCAAAAGCGCGCGGCGAAGCCGGTCCATTGTCGACTCGCTTTAGGAGTTCAGCGCTTCCCAGACGCGCTCGGGTGTGGCCGGCATATCGATCGCCTTGCCGCCCAGCGCATCGACGATGGCGTTCATCACCGACGGCAGCGATCCCGCGCAACCCGCCTCGCCGCAGCCCTTGGCGCCCAGCACGTTCGTCTTCGCGGGCACCGAGTGGTAGCCCATGGTGAAGAACGGCGTGTCGGCCGCGCGCGGCAGGGCGTAGTCGGTGAAGCTGCCGGTCAGCGGCTGGCCGTCTTCGCTATAGACCACACGCTCGAACATCGCCTGGCCGATGCCCTGCACGACGCCGCCATGGCTCTGCCCCTCGACCAGCAACGGATTGATGACGGTGCCGAAGTCGCCGACCATCGTGTACTTCACGACCTGCACCGTGCCGGTGTCGGGATCGACCTCGACTTCGGCCACATGCGTGCCGTTGGGGAAGGCCGACGGCGCTTCCTTGTGGACATGGCTGACGTTCAGCGTGTTGGGCACGCCCTCGGGCAGCTTCATGCCGCCGCGCAGCTTTTCGGCCAGTTCCATGATGCCGATGCCGCGGTCGGTGCCCACGATGTTGAAGCGGCCGCGCTGGAACTCGATGTCGGATGCCGAGGCCTCGAGCGCCACGCCCGCGATCTCCTTGCCCTTCTCGATCACCTTGTCGGACGCCTCCATGATCGCCGCTCCCGAGGCCATGATCGACTTGGAGCCGCCGGTGCCGCCGCCCGCGATCAGCAAGTCGCTGTCGCCCTGCTTCAGCTTGATCTTGTGGAAGGGGATGCCGAGCTTGGTGGTCAGCACCTGCGCGAAGGCCGACCAGTGGCCCTGGCCGTAGTCGAGCGTGCCGGTGATGATGGTGACGTCGCCATTGTCCTCGAAGCGCAGGCCGCCCATCTCGTT
>CAIWTJ010000221.1 GCA_903915535.1 Enhydrobacter aerosaccus | reverse complement strand
GGCTCGCCCATGATTCTGAGCGAGCCGGAGGCTCGCGGTCCGGAAGATTACTGCGCCGCGATCTTCGACGCGGCCGGGGCGAATACCCGTTCCATCTCGCGGCGGAGCTTCACCGCCGTCAGGCTCTCGTCCATTGCCACGTCGGCGTAGGTGAGCGACTGGCCGGCCTTGATCGGCTTCAGGAGCTTCACGTTGTGCGCGAGGCCGAGCGGCAGGCTGCCGAGGCTGGTCGATTTCTCCGACGGGAAGAGCTTGCCGTAGACGGTGTAGCCGCCCTCGCCGTCCAGCATCTCGCCGGGCTTCAGGTCGCGCTTGGCGGTCGCGATCACGTCGGCGTGGAAGCCGATCGGGCAACCCGTCGGCTCCTTGCGCAGGCCGACCGAGGCCACGGAGATTCCGACCTCGAGGCCGATCAGGTGCCAGCGCTTGTACATCACCGAGTGCCGGCCCGACGGGTCGGTCTGCAGCATGTATTCCTCGAAGCAGTTCTTCTGGTACTC
Source organism: Enhydrobacter aerosaccus (assembly GCA_903915535.1). Taxonomy (GTDB): domain Bacteria; phylum Pseudomonadota; class Alphaproteobacteria; order Reyranellales; family Reyranellaceae; genus Reyranella; species Reyranella aerosaccus_C. The sequence continues at coordinate 28,166 of CAIWTJ010000221.1, read as the reverse complement.
GGTGTTGGCCTCGAACACGACCCACACGCCCTTGCGGATCTCGTAGGGAATCGCGCGGCCGTCCTTCTCCAATGACGAGGCCACCTCGACCTGGCCCTTGTGATGCAGCTGGCCGCCTTCGGAGACGGGGCGCATCACGAACGGCAGGTCCTCCACCGAGCAGGGAGGGAAGGCGAGCCCGTCCGGCGCCGGCGTCAGGCCGGTGGCGTTGGAGACGGCGGTGCTCTCGATCGCGGGCTTGGAGCCGTCGAGGAAGGAGTTGAACATCTTGGGGTTCAGCCCGCCGCGCTTGGCCTGCTCCTCGTTGAGGCCCCAGTATTTCCACACCGTCTCCGGTGTCGACTGCGCGAAGTGCGGCAGCCACTTGTGGCCGCGCCCCGCCGCCGTGACCGAGAAGCCCGAGGCGCGCGCCCAGTCCACGAGCTCGCAGATCAGCGCCGGCTGGTCGCCGTAGGCCAGGCTGTAGATCACGCCCGCTTCGGCCGCGCGGCGCGCGAGCAGCGGACCGCAGAAGGCGTCGGCCTCGACCGTCACCATCACCACGCTCTTGCCATGCTTGAAGGCTTCCAGCGCATGCTCGACGGCGGCGATCGGATCGCCGGTCGATTCGACGACCACGTCGATCTCGGGATGGGCGACCAGCGCCTTCCAGTCGTCGGTCAGGAACGTGTTGCCGTGCTTGCGCGCTTCGGCGAACGAAGTGGCCGACGTAACGTCGGGCTTCCAGCCCAGCCGCGCCAGGTTCTCGCGGGCGCGCGGCGGCGACATGTCGGCGATGCCCAGCAGATGGATGCCCGGCGTCGTCGGGATCTGGCTAAGATACATGGCGCCGAACTTGCCGGCGCCAATCAGGCCGATGCGCAGCGGATTGTTGTTGGCCGCGCGCTCGAGCAGCATCTTGTGCAGGTTCATTGTCTTCTCCCTATTCCGCCGCCGCCTTGCGCCGCGCCGCCTGTGTTACGCAGTCGTCGTTCCACGCATCGATCGGCGTGAAGTCGCGATGGGCGATGTATTCCGGCCGCTTGTAGCGCGTGATCGCGTTCTGCACCGAATTGTAGGTGACGTAGATGATCTGGCGATCCCACGGCGACATGTTGGGCGGGCTGCCGTGCACCAGCGTGCCATGGAAGAAGATCGCCGAGCCCGGTCCGCCCTTGGGCGCCACGATGCCGCCCTGCGCCACCAGCTTGGCGATGACGTCGTTGTCGATCACCCACAGCGGGTAGCTGGTCGTGGTGAGATCGTGCTTGGCCTCGATCGCACCCTTCTTGTGGCTCTTCGGGATGAAATACAGCGGCCCGTTGAATTCGTTCACCTCGTCGACGAACACCGCGAGGTTCATGGCGCGCGCCTCGGGCATGCCGTCGTCGGCCTTCCAGGTGCCGTAGTCCTGGTGCCACTGCCAGACGTCGCCGTCGAAGGCGGCTTTGCCATTGATCTTGAACTGGTGGATGTAGGTCTTGTCCTTGAGCAGCTGCTCGGCCGGCTCGACGAAGCGCGGGCTGTGCACCAGCGCCTCGAATACCGGATGGTAGGTGTGCACGGCGAAGGCGGTGCGCACCACGTCGCCGGTCTTCTCGCGCACGTTCTCCTGCCGGCGCTGCTGGAACACGCCGGGGATCTCCGACTTCAGGATCTGCGTCTCTTCGGCCGAGAAATAGTTCGGGAAGAAGAGATAACCCTCTTCATCGAACTGCTGCAGCTGCTCCTTGGTGAGCTTCATGGCGGTTCCTCCAGTTTTGCTTTTTCGCGGTCATGCCGCGTTCGAAAGGGCGACCTTCAGCCGGCCGACCAGGATGTCGGCCATTTTCTCGACATGGTCACGGCAAAGCCGTTCGGCTTCCGGCACCTTGCCGGCCTCGAGCGTCTTCAGGATTTCCTCGTGCTCGTCCCAGACACTGACGCGCATATCGTCTTCGCTCAGCGCCGTGGCCATCACGCGGCGCATGTGCTTCCAGTGCGGCTGCGCGGTCTCGCCGATGATCGGGTTGCCCGAGGCCTCGTAGATGAAGAGATGAAAATCGATATCGGCCTCGATGACGGCCTGCACGTTGCCGCTCTTGATCGCGCGGCGGCCGACATCGAGCAACAGGCGGCCCTGATAGGCGAGGTCCGGCGTGTAGCGCGCGGCCGCGAGCCGGGCGGCGGCGCCGTCGAGCGCTCCGCGCACGACGTAGAGATTGCGCGCCTTCTCGACGTCGAGCGGTGCCACGCAAACGCCCTTGCGGCCGGCCTCGATCAGGAACCCCTCGCGGCGCAGCAGCATCATGGCCTGTAGCACCGGCTGCCGCGAGACGCCGAACTTCTGGGCGAGGTCTTCCTGGGTGATGCGCTCCCCGGCCTTCAATTCGCCCGAACAGATCGCCTCCAGCACGGAATCGTGGATGCGTTCGGAGAGATCGGGCTCGGGCAGAAGGGGGCGCATGGTGGTCTGTATACAGAACACGGAGGCGCGGGAGTCAAGAAGCTCCTCCCGTCGTCTCGACCGGAGCGCGCAGCGCGGAGTGGAGAGATCTTTTTTGACCGGCGGACAGTCGAAAAGAGGCCTCTCCACTTCGCCCTTCGGGCTCCGGTCGAGGTGAGGCGCTAGCGCGGTTTCAGGCCCTTTTCGTCGAGCACGGCCATGCCGCGGTCGGGGTAGTCGGTGATCAGCCCGTCGACCTTGAGGTCGATCAGCCGCTTCATCTCGGCGGGGTCGTTCACGGTCCAGGGAATGACCTTCAGCCCCAGCGCATGAGCCTCGATCACGTTGCCCGCGGTGACGTTGCGCCAGAAGGGCGACCAGGCCGAGCAGCCCGCCCGTTTCACGAGCTGCTGCAGCGATCCGCCCGGGTTGACGTCCAGCCCCGCCATCCACGGCGAGGGCTTGGGGCCGGTGGTGTTCATGTCGCGCGACTCGATCGTGAGACAGACGGTCTCGATCTCGGGCGCAATCTTCTTGGCCTCGATCAGGGTGCGCCAGTCGAACGACTGGATGGTCGTGCGCTTCTCTTTCCTTGCGGTGCGAACCGCCTCGACGACCAACCGCGTGAAATGCGCCGCGTCGACCGTCTCGTCTGGCTTGGTCGGATCGATCTTGGTCTCGATGTTGAAGCGCACGCCGGGACCGGCCATCGCATAGAGTTCCGCGAGGGTGGGGAAACGCTCGCCATCGGCCGGCTTCTGCGTCGGGAACTGCTGGCCGTATCTGGTCGCGGGATTGAGCCGGCCGATGTCGTAGATCTTGAGTTCCGCAAGAGTAAGAGAGCGGATCGTGGGTCCGATGCCTTCCAGCCATTTGCCGTCCGGTCCGCGCGTCAGATCGGGATTGAGACGCGGCTCGTGACTGAGGACCAGCACGTCGTCCTTGGTGACGGCGAGATCCGTCTCCAGCGTCGTGACGCCGAGCGAGATCGCGTTCTTGAAGCCGGCGATCGTGCTTTCCGGCGTGAGACCGCGGCCGCCGCGATGCGCCTGCAGGTCGAATGCCCCAGCGGACGTCGAAACGGCCATTGCCGCGCTAGCCGCCCAGATTGCGCAGGCGAGCGATACGGTCGGCAGTCTCGGGATGTGTCGCCATGAGCGCCGAGGTGAGGGCCGTGATCTTCTGCACGGGATTGACGATGAAGAGGTGCTGCGTGGCATTGCTCACTCCGGGAAACGGCTTGGCGGCCGCGTCGAGCTTGGTGAGGGCCGAGATCAGCCCCTGGGGATTGCGCGTGAACTGAACCGACGTCGCGTCGGCCAGGTATTCGCGCTGGCGCGACACCGCGAGCTGCACGGCCTTGGCCGCGAGCGGCGCGAAGATCGCGACCACGATCAGCACGACGATGAGGATGCCGCCGCCGCTGTTGCCCTTCTTGTCGCTGTCGCGGTTGAAGCTGCCCCATTGTAGCGTGCGCAGGATCATGTCGGCCACCAGCGCGATCAGTCCCACCGTGACGCCGACGATGGTCATGTAGCGCGTGTCGAGATTGGCAATGTGGCCCATCTCGTGGCCGATCACGCCCTGCAGCTCGTCGCGGTTGAGCGTGGCCAGCAGGCCGCGCGTGGCCACGATCGCGGCATTGTGGGTCGACGTGCCGGTCGCGAAGGCGTTGAGCGCATCGGTATCCATCACGAACAGCCGCGGCATCGGCACGCCGGCCGCGATCGACATCTCTTCGGCGACGTTGAAGAACTGCGGCGCCTGTTCCTTGGTGACCGGCGTCGCATCGGCCATGGACAGCACCATCCTGGCCCCGAAGGCGAGCGAGATCAGGCTCCAGCCGACGCTCGCCGTCGCCATGATCGCGGCAAGGCCGAGGCCCAGCGGACTCACGACCTGGAACGTGTCGGTCGTCTCGTTCTGCAGCGCCCAGCCGATCAGGTAGCCGAAGCCCGCGGCGATCGCCGTCAGCAGCGCCAGCAGCAGCATCGTGCTGCGCCGGTTGGCGGCCTGTGCCTCGACGAAGTTGGCGGTGCCGGCCATGGGCTAGCGCAACGCGACCTTGGGCACTTCCTTCTCGCTGTCGGGCATGGCGAACAGCTCGGCCGGGCCGAAGCCCAGCGACGCGGCTGCCAATACTGCCGGGAACGTCTGCCGCCGGGTGTTATAGCTGCCGACCGAGTCGTTATAGAACTGGCGGGCGAAGGCGATCTTGTTCTCGGTCGAAACCAGCTCTTCCTGCAGCGCCTTCACGTTGTCGTTGGCCTTGAGCTGCGGATAGCTCTCGACCAGGCCCATCAGGCCGCGCGTCGCCACGGAGAGCGCAGCTTCGGCGGGGCCGGCCTGCGCGGGACCCGAGGCCGCGACGGCATTGTTGCGCGCCTGCACCACCTTGGTGAGCGTCTCCTGCTCGTAGCCCATCGCGTCCTTCACGACCTGCACGAGATTGGGAATGAGATCGTGGCGGCGCTTCAGCTGCACGTCGATCTGGCTCCATGCCGTCTGCGTCTGGGTGCGGCCGCCGACCAGGCCGTTGTAGGTCATGATCAGCCACAGGCCGATCAACACGACGATTCCGACGACGATCCATGTGGTCATACGAGAGCCTCCCTTGTCGCGTCTCTTGCGGCAGTGCCCAGTTTAGTCATGATTGCGGCAATACCGGGAGGAATAACAATGGATCTCTCAGCGCTGCTGAAGCAATTCACCTCGGCTGTGGAACGACGTGACGGCCGCGCCTTCGCCCAATTGTTCGCCGAGGACGGTGTCTATCACGACGTCTTTTTCGGTCCGTTCGCGGGCCGGGCGAAGATCGCCGAGATGATCGACGACTGGTTCTATCGCACGGCGCGTGACTTCCGCTGGGAGATGTTCCGCCCGGTCAGCGACGGCAAGATGCTCTACGCCTATTACACGTTCAGCTACGTCTCGACCCTGCCCGAGGCGAACGGCAAGCGGGTCGGCTTCGACGGCGTGTCGATGATGCAGCTGCGCGACGGGCTGATCGTCGAGTATCGCGAAGTCGCCAACTCGAGCATCGGACTGCTGGAGATCGGCTTTGCCCCCGAGCGGGTCGCGAAAATTCTCGGCAAGGAAGCCAAGCACATCAAGGAACGGGCGGAATGGCAGCGGCACGCGGGCTGAAAGGGCCCGCAACACCGGGCTTTCAGCGCCAGTAACGACCGTAATAGGGAAATCGCGCCGCCACGCCTAGACTCGCGCGATGATGCTCGACGCACCCTGTCATCCCGAGCGAAGCGAGGGATCTTCATCTTCCGCTGCCCATGGACCCCTCGCTTCGCTCGGGATGACAGGGGCCGCTATATTTTCCGCCTATTTATTTAATATAGCGGCGACCGACGCACGTGCATGCACGGTAACGCACCCGCTCGCGAGCGGCTCGCGAGCACTCGCGAGGAATCGGGTCAAAGCCAGCAGGGCCGGCATTTCAGGCGATTCCTCGCGAGGACCGGATTTCTTAGTCGCGCAGGAGGTCGTTGATCGAGGTCTTGGAGCGGGTGCGCTCGTCGACGGTCTTGGTGATGATCACGCAGTAGCGCGCGGGCTTGTCCGGGCCGCCGCCCATCGTGCCGGGATGAACCACGGAATAGGGCGGCACCTTGCCGATGTGAATCTGCCCGGTCTCGCGATCGACGATGCGGGTGTTGGCCGAGATGAACACACCCATCGACAGCACCGAGCCGGTGCCCACGATCACGCCTTCGACCACTTCCGAGCGCGCGCCGATGAAGCAGTCGTCCTCGATGATGACCGGATTGGCCTGCAGCGGCTCGAGCACGCCGCCGATGCCGACGCCGCCCGAGAGGTGGCAGTTCTTGCCGATCTGCGCGCACGAACCGACCGTCGCCCAGGTATCGACCATGGTGCCCTTGTCGACATAGGCGCCGAGGTTGACGAAGGACGGCATCACTACGACGGAGGGGGCGATGTAGGAACCGCGACGCATGATGGCGCCGGGCACGGCGCGGAAGCCCGCCTTCGCGAACTTGGCGGCATCCCAACCGGTCGTCTTGAGCGGCACCTTGTCGAACCACGGGGCGGCGCCCAGGCCGGGGAACGACGCGCCGCCGTCCATCGGCACCGAATCGGTGAGGCGGAAGGACAGCAGCACGGCCTTCTTCAGCCACTGGTGCACGACCCACTCGCTGCCGATCTTCTCGGCGGTGCGGAAGCTGCCGTCATCGAGGCCGGCGATCGCGGCTTCGACCGCGTCGCGGACCTCGCCCTTGGTGGCGCTGTTGACGGTGTCGCGCTTGTCCCAGGCGGCATCGATGGTGGCTTGAAGTTGCTGGCTCATCGTTTCCTCAAAAAAGGTCGCGGGACCTTATTCGGGCGCTATGCTTGAGGCAATGGCGTTCAAGATCCCCGAATCGGTGCTGGTCGTGGTCCATACTGCAGACCTGCAGATTCTGCTGCTGGAACGGGCCGGAAAAGGGAACATGTGGCAGTCCGTGACCGGCTCCCGCGAACCGGAGGATGCCGATCTGGCGGCGACCGCCCGGCGCGAACTGCGCGAGGAGACCGGTCTCTCCGAGGGAGTCCTGACCGACTGGCGACTGAAAAACCGCTATGAAATCTGGCCGCAGTGGCGCGCCCGCTACGCCCCCGACGTCACCCACAATGTCGAGCATGTGTTCGGCTTCCTCGTGCCGCAGATTACGCTCGCGACGCTCGATCCCGCCGAGCACACCGCGCAGCTCTGGCTGCCGTGGCAGGAGGCGATGACCAAGGTTTTCTCGCCCACCAATCGCGACGCGATCTGGCAGTTGCAGAAAAGAGTCGCCGCATGAGTGAAGTCAAGGAAGCGTCGAAGCTCGGCCAGGTCAGCTGGGCGCTGTTCGACTGGGCGAACCAGCCGTTCTTCACGGTAGTGACGACCTTCATCTTCGCGCCGTACTTCGCCAACGTGATGATCGGCGACGCCGTCGCGGGACAGACGGCCTGGGCGTTCACGCAGTCGGCCTCGGGCATCATCATCGCCGTGCTCAGTCCCTTCCTGGGCGCGATGGCGGACGCGGGCGGGCGGCGCAAACCCTACGTCTTCACCTTCCAGCTCCTGCTGTTCGCAGGCTGCGCCTGCCTGTGGTGGGCCTACCCGCACCGTCCCGATCTCGCTGGCCCGATCGGCTGGGCGGTGATCGCCGCGACCGTGGGCGCGGAAATGTCGATCGTGTTCAACAACGCGCAGCTGCCCAACATCGTGCGGCCGGAGCGCATCGGCTGGCTGTCGGGTTTCGGCTGGGGCCTGGGCTATGTCGGCGGGTTGATCGCGCTCTTCATCGTGCTCGCCTTCCAGTTCACGCGCGGCGACGATCCGTCGTTCACGCTCGAACGGCTGACAGGGCCGGCGTCTTCGCTGTGGCTGCTGGTATTCGTGCTGCCGATGTTCCTGTTCACGCCCGACCAGGCGCCGCGCCATCTCTCGGCGCTCGAGGCCGCGCGCCAGGGCGGCCGCGCGTTGCTGGGCACGCTGCGCAAGCTCGGCCACTATCGCAACACGCTCACATTCCTGATCGCCTTCATGCTCTACAACGACGGGCTGGCGGCGATCATCGGCTTCGGCGGCGTCTATGCCTCCGCGATCTTCGGCTGGACCACGACGACGCTCGGCATCTTCGGCATCATCCTGACCGTATTCGCGATTCCCGGCGCCTTCCTCGGTGGCAAGCTCGACGACAGGCTGGGCAGCAAGCGCACGGTGCAGCTCGCGATCGCGGGCGTGATCGTGGCGACGCTGGGTATCGTTAGTGTGACCGCCGACAGCGTGCTGTTCGTCGTTCCAGCCGAGCCGCTCGCGTCGACGCGCGGCCTGTTCGGCTCGCTGCAGGAAAAGACCTTCATGGCCTTCGCGCTGCTGCTGGGCTTCTGCATGGGCCCGATGCAGGCGGCCAGCCGCACGCTCGTAGGACGCCTCGCGCCGCAAGGCATGAGCGGCGAGTTCTACGGCCTGTTCGCGCTTTCCGGCCGCGCTACGGCGTGGATGGCGCCATTGCTGATCGGCATCCTGACCGCCACGACTCACTCGAACCGGCTGGGCGTCGCCTGCGTGCTGATCTTCCTGGTGCTGGGCTTCCTCGTGTTCACCCGCGTCCGTGAGGACCGCGCCTAGGTCATGGAATACTCGGACGTCGCGATCTGTCTCTTCAGTGCGCTGCTGCACGCGGGCTGGAACGCCGCGGTGAAGGCCAACCGCCATCCGGCGCAGGCGATGACGGCGCAGATGGTGCTGGGCGCCGTGATGGTGCTGCCGGGATTCTGGTGGACCGGCTTGCCCGCTGCCGCCGCGTGGCCGTGGATCGCGGCCTCGACCGCGGTCAACATGGTCACCGTCCTCGCGCTGTTGCGGGCGTACGAGCTGGGCGGCTTCGGTTCGGTCTATCCCGTCGTGCGCGCGGTGGCGGTGTTGCTGGTCGTGCCGTTCGCGGCGCTGATCGCGGGCGATCGATTGAGCCTCGGTGCGATCGGCGGCGTGCTGATCATGGCCGTGGCGCTGGGCGTACTGGCGTTCGACGCGTCGCGCGACAAGGTGGTGCCGCTCGCGGCGCTGGGGTGGACGCTTGCGGCGGGTGCGGGCACCGCGGTCTACATCCTCTGCGATGCGCGCGGCGTGCGTGCCGGCGGCGATGCGCTGTCCTACGGCTTTACCGTCTCGATCACCAACGCCGCGGCCATGTGCTGGCGCCAGCGCGCGCTCGGCTCCCCGGTCGCGCTGGTCGCCGGCGTGTGGAAGACGGCGGTGCCGACCGCCGTGGCGGCACTCGTGTCGTACCTGCTGATCCTGTGGGTCTGGGGTCACGCGCCGATCGCGCCGTCGGCGGCGCTGCGCGACACCAGCGCGGTGTTCGCGATCGTGATCGCGGTGGTGTTCCTGAAGGAAATCTTCACGCGGCTGCGCATCGTGGCGGTGCTGCTCGCCGCTGCGGCGGTGCCGTTGCTACGCCTCGGCTGACCCGTCATCCCGACCGGAGCGGAGGGATCTCTTTTGGGATGCATGACAGGCCCCTCGGCTTCGCTCGGGGTGACGAGACTTTTTGTCTTGGTCTATGGACTCGTCGTCTTGGCCTTGTAGGTGCAGAGGTCGTTCACGACGCATTTGTAGCACTCAGGCTTGCGCGCCTTGCAGGTGTAGCGGCCGTGCAGGATCAGCCAGTGGTGGGCGTGCAGCTTGTATTCCTCCGGCACGCGTTTCAGCAGCTTGAGCTCGACCTGCAGCGGGTTCTTGCCGGGGGCGAGGCCGGTGCGGTTGCCGACGCGGAAGATGTGCGTGTCGACGGCGATGGTCGCCTCGCCGTAGGCCACGTTCATCACCACGTTGGCGGTCTTGCGGCCGACACCGGGCAGCGCCTGCAGCTCCTCGTGGGTCTTCGGCACCTCGCCGCCATGCCGCTCGAGCAACAGGTGGCTGAGCGCGATCACGTTCTTGGCCTTGGTGCGGAACAGGCCGATCGTCTTGATGTGGTCGATCAGCTTCTTTTCGCCGAGTGCGACCATCTGCTGCGGCGTCTTGATGACCTTGAACAGCGGCCCGGTGGCGCGGTTGACGCCCACGTCGGTGGCCTGCGCCGACAGCACCACGGCGACCAGCAGCTGGTAGACGTTGTCGTATTCCAGTTCCGTCTCGGGTTCCGGCATCGCCTTCTTGAGGCGGGCGAAGAACTCGGGGATGACAGCGGGCTTCATCAGGGCCATATCGCTTCTTACCATGAACGACGACTCCGTACCGGCGGTTCATTTCGCGACCTCGCTCAGCCCGCACCGCAGCCTCTCGCCGGAAGGCTTCAAGTGGCTGATTCGCGGCGCGGTCGCGGCCAACCTCGCGATCGGCCTGCCGATGTACTTCCTCGGCGCCTGGCCGGTCATGGGCTTCATGGGCCTCGACGTCTTCCTGCTCTGGTACATGTTCAAGCGTAGTTATCTCGACGCGCGGCGCAGCGAGACGCTGGTGCTGACCGACCGCGAACTGATCGTCGACCGCCACGCGCCCGACGGCGAGCGCGAGGAACATCGCCTCGACGCCTATTGGCTGAAGATAGAACTGGGCGAGCGGCTGGTGCTCAGTTCACGCGGCCAGCGGGTGGTGATCGGTCGCTTCCTGTCTCCCGACGAGCGCGATCATGTCGCCGACCAGCTCAAGGCGGCCCTCGCCGCCATGCGCGCGCCGACCTACGATCACGGCTGGAGCTAACTCTACTCGATCACCTCGTCGGCGCGGGCGAGCAGCGACGGCGGGACCGTGAGTCCGATCGCTTTCGCCGTTTTCTGGTTGATCGCCAATTCAAAGATCGTCGGCTGCAACACCGGCAGATCGCCGGGCTTGGCGCCTTTGAGAATTTTCGCGGCGTAGAGGCCACCCTGGCGGAAGGCATCAGCGAGACTTGGACCGTAGCTCATCAGGCAGCCGTCGGCGGCGTATTCCCTGAAACCACCCATCACGGGAACGCCGTGCTTCGCCGCGAGCGCGGCGATGAGCTGACGGCGGCCGCCGAAAAAGGCATCCATACCGATCACCATGCCACCGTCCCGCGCTTGAGCGACCGCGGCGAAGGCTTGCTCGATCTCGGACTCGTTGCGTGCGGTCAAGACATGCAGGCTGACGCCGCTGGCGCGCGCGGCCTCCTGCGATTCCCGGATGGCGCGCTCGGTTTCCACCGCGTTGGGATTCGCCATCATACCGAAGGTCTTGGCGCCTGGAGCCAACTCCCGCAGCAATTCGAGGCGCTTGGGGCCGAGGTCGCTGGAGAGCCACGTGACGCCCGTAACATTGGCCGTCGGACGCGCGAGGTTGGTCACCAGTCCGTCGGCGACCGGGTCGCCGCCGGTGATGAAGACGATAGGGATCGCGCGGGTGACCTTCATGGCCTCGACCCCCGGCGTCGACCCGCCCTGGGAGACGATGACGTCGACCTTGTGTGCTACTAGCTCCGCCGCCAGCACCGGCAGGCGGTCGTAGCGGCCCTCGGCCCAGCGATACTCGATTGCGACGGTCTTGCCTTCCTCGTAGCCGCCTTCCTTCAGGCCGCGGCGCAGCTGGGCAATGAACGCCACGTTCGGGGCCGGCGAACTCGTGCCCAGAAAGCCGATCACGGGCATCGCCTTCGGCTGCGCACGTGCGCCCGATGCTGATGCGGCTGCCCCGAGTACGCCGAGAAACGCGCGCCGCTTCACAGGCCGAGCACGTCCTTCATGCCGTAGAGGCCGGGCTTCCGGCCCTCGAGCCAGAGCGCCGCACGCACCGCGCCGGAGGCATAGGTCTCGCGGCTGAAGGAGCGGTGGCTGAGTTCGAGCCGCTCGCCGGCTGCGGCGAACATCACCGTGTGCACGCCCACTTCCTCGCCGCCGCGCAGGGTGGCGAAGCCGATCTCGCCGGCCGGCCGCGCCCCGGTGTGGCCGTCGCGGCTCTTGCGCCAGACCTTCTCCAGCTCGACCTTGCGGCCCGCCGCAGCCGCCTTGCCGAGCGCCAGTGCGGTGCCGGACGGCGCGTCGATCTTGTGGCGATGGTGCATCTCGACGATCTCGATGTCGTAGGCGGGATCGAGCATCGACGCAGTCTTCTCGACCAGCGCCAGCAGGATGTTGACGCCTAGCGACATGTTGGCGGCCCACAGGATCGGCACCTTCTTCGCGGCCTCGTGGATCGCCCTGGTCTGGTCGGGATCGAGACCGGTCGTGCCGATCACCATCGACACGCCCTTGTCGGCGCAGACCTGGGCGTGGGCCACGGTGGCCGCCGGCACGGTGAAGTCGATCAGCACGTTGGCGGCGGCGATCGCGGCCGCGGGATCGGCCACGATCTTCACGCCGCCGGTCTCGGTGCCCAGCATGTTGCTGCCGGCATGCTCGAGCGCGCCGGCCAGCGAGCTGCCCTCGGTGCGGCCGATCTCGCGGATCAGCATCTGGCCCATGCGGCCGGCGGCGCCGGCAATGGCGATCTTCATTTCATTTCCCCTCGGATACGCTAGCCTTCAGCCTATGCTTTTTATGGTCATCGAGAAATTCAAGAATCAGGACGGCAAGGCCGTCTATCGCAAGCTGCGCGACGGCGGTCGGGCGCTGCCCGACGGCCTGAAATTCGTGTCGAGCTATGTCACGGCCGACTTGAGTCGGTGCTTCCAGCTGATGGAGACCGACGACATCACGCTGTTCCAGAAGTGGATCGCCGACTGGCAGAGTGTGGCGGAGTTCGAGGTCGTGCCGGTCGTTGCCGGGAAGGACACGCGCGAGGCGCTAGAGCCGCTGCTTTAGGTCACTTCCAGGGATCGGCGGTCTTCGGCCAGAATGGCGTCTTGCGCTTGGTGTAGGGCCAGCGCGTGACGTCGGGATCGGCGGCGCCGGGGGTGGCGACGTAGAGGATCTCCTTCGCAAGACCCACGAAGCCGTTATAGAAGTGCTGCGCGCTCTTCACGACGACGACGCGATAGTTGGCGGGATCGGCGCCGACTGCCTTGAAGGCGTCGGCATGGAAGGTCTGGGTGCGCCGCGTGCAGATCGCGACGTCGACATGTTCCGACGACAGGAGCGCCATGTCGCCCAGCGGCGACATCACCGGCCCATAGGGCTGGAACACATTGCGCGCGATCTTCTTCACCGTGACGTCGAGATCGACCGGATCGCCGCTGACGGCGCCGGACTTTCCGCCCAGTCGCATCCTGATCCTGGCGCCTTCGCCCGCTTCCTCGGCGATCTGGAAGGCCATCGGATCCCACATTACGCCGAACAGCGCGGGCCCGATCTGCTTCTCGACCAGCGCCTTCAGCACGAAGGTCGAATCGCCCGGCGCGCCCGAGCCCGGATTGTCGGCGCGGTCGGCCAGCACCAGCGGGCCCTGGTTGTGCGAGGCCGCGCGGTCCATCGCCTCCTCGACCGAGAGATACTTGGTGGCGTAGCGCTCACGGTTCTCCCACAGCTCGCCGCCCAGTTGCTTGGCGAGCTTTTCCGCCTTCGCCATGTCGCCGTCGGCGACGACGAGGGTGCGCGTGCCGACATCCTCGACGTCGGCGAACGAGAAGCCGTGGCTGAGCGATACAGAGAGGATGCCGTCCTTGCCCTCGAGCGATTTCATGCGCACCACGAACTCGTTGATCGGCGGCACGGAGGTGCGGTACTGCGCGATCATGCGGCAGTCGTAGCGCGCCATCACCGGCTTCACCTTGCCGAGAGCGGTGTCGGCGACGATGGCGAACAGCTCGGCTGCGCGTTCCATCGTGTCGGTGTGCGGGTATTCCTTGTAGCCGACCAGCACGTCGGCGCTGTCGAGCATCAACGCGCTCAGATGGCAGTGCAGGTCGAACTCTGCGCCGATCGCACACTTCGGTCCCACGATGGCGCGGGCCTTCGCCAGCAGATCGCCTTCGCAGTCGTCGTAGCCGTCGGCCACCATCGCGCCGTGCACGTTGATCAGAACGGCGTCGAGCGGCATCGCGGCCTCGATGTTGGACAGCATCTCGTCGCGGAAATCTTCGTAGACCTTGCGCACGGTCGTGCCCGAGGGTGCGGCGAAGGTGGCGAGGCCTTCGATCACCGTCCAGCCGCGCTTCTCGGCTTCCTTGCGCCACACATGCATCGGCGCCGTGAAGTTGGTGGGCTTGTGTTTCGTCGCGTCGCCGCGCCAGATACCGTGCTCCTGGTAGCCGCGCAGACCGGTCGGGAAGGGAACGAACTGGTTGGTCTCGGTGCCGAGGGCGCCGATGAGGACACGCTTGGTCACGCTCTACTCCCTAAGCTTTGTGCCGGTGGCAGCCGACGATGTGATCGTCGACCATGCCCGAGGCCTGCATGAAGGCGTAGCAGATGGTCGAGCCCACGAACTTGAAGCCGGCCTTCTTCAGCGCCTTGGACATCGCGTCGCTCTCGGGCGAGGTCGCGGGCACGTCCTTCAGGGTCTTGCGCAGCTTCTTCTGCGGTTTGCCGCCCACGAAGCTCCACAGGAACTTCGAGAACGCGCCCGGCCCGTCGCGCTCGATCATGGCGAGGTAAGTCCTGGCGTTCGATACGCTCGCCTCGATCTTTCCCTTGTGGCGAATGATGCCGGGATCCTCGAGCAGCTTTCTGAGCTTGGCCGGCGTGTAGCGGGCGATCTTCTTGGGATCGAAGCCGTCGTAGACTTTTCGGTAGTGCTCGCGCTTGCGCAGGACCGTGATCCAGGAAAGGCCCGCCTGGCAGCCTTCCAGAGTCAGGAGCTCGAACAGCGCCTGATCGTCCTTGAGGGGCTTGCCCCATTCGGTATCGTGGTATTTCTCGTAAAGAGGGTCCGCCGACGCCCAACCGCATCGCGGCTTGCCGTCGGTGCCAGTCACCGTGTTGTGCTTCCAAACCATGTGAGGAAACTAATGCCCAAGGATTTCGCCGACCTCAAGGTCTGCATCTTCGACGTCTTCGGCACGGTGGTCGACTGGCGCGGCAGCCTGATCGCGGATTTGCCGGCGCTGGGCAAGAAATACGGCATCGAAACCGACTGGACGAGCTTCGCCGACGACTGGCGCGGCCTCTACCAGCCGCAGATGGCGCGGGTGCGCAAGCGCGAGCTGCCGTGGACGCGCATCGACGAGCTGCACAAGGAAGCCTTCGAGATGCTGCTGAAGCAGCGCGGCCTCAAGCATCCGGGCGAGGCAGGCTCGTGGGAGTTCACGCACCTCTGGCACAAGCTCCGGCCGTGGCCCGACTCGGTCGAGGGCATCGGCATGATGAAGAAGAAGTATGTCGTCTCGACGCTCAGCAACGGCAACGTGGCGCTGCTGATCAACATGGCCAAGAACAGCGGCATCCCCTGGGATCACTGCTTCTCGGGTGAGACCTTCCATCACTACAAGCCCGATCCCGAGGCCTATCTCGGCGTGGTCGACAGCATGTATCTCAAGCCGCATCAGGTGATGCTGTGCGCCGCGCACAACAACGATCTCGCGGCGGCGCAGAAGTGCGGCCTGGCAACCGGCTATATCAATCGTCCGTACGAACACGGACCCAAGCAGACGCGCGACTTCAAGGCCGAAGGCGAGTGGGACGCCGTCGGCGATACGATCGTCGAGCTCGCCAGGAAGATCGGCTGTTAGGCCAAAGATCCCTCGCTACCGCTCGGGATGACAATCGCTTTGTCATTTCGAGCGAAGCGAGAAATCCTTATCTTCACACCCCGATCGTCGTGAGGTCCTGGAACCAGTGCTGGGCCTGGACGTACGACTTGATCTTGGGCGACAGCGCATGCGGGTTGGTGTCGTGCACGACCCAGACCAGCACGGCGTCGTCGACCACCTTCTCGTTGATCTTCGCCATGATCGCGTCCTGCTTGGCGGGATCGAAAGTGTTCTGCGATTCGGCGACGAGTCTGTCGACCTCATCGTTCTTGTAATAGCTCCAGTTGACTCCGACGGGCGCGGCCTGGTTCGACGCGAAGAAGCGGTTGAAGGCGTAGAACGGATCGGATGTCACGTAGGCGATGTTGTTGGCGGTGATGTCCTTGTTCATCTCGGCCTTGGCGCCGGCGCGCCATGCCGTGTACATCGCCTCGAGTTCGACGACCTTGAACTCGACGTCGATGTAGACCTCCTTGAACATCTCCTGAATCGCCTCGTTCATCGGCAGCGACAGCATCTGGCCGCTGCCGCCCGAGGCGATCACGAACTTGGTCTTGAGGGGATTGGCCTTGCTGAAACCCGCTGCCGTCGTGAGCTTGCGCGCCTCGTCGGGCGCATACTTGATCTCGAACGTGGGCTTGCCGAACCACGGGCTGGTGCGGTCGACTTCGCCATAGGCGGGCCGGGCCAGGCCATGCATCAGCTTCACGATCGAATCGCGGTCGACGGCGAGGTTGGCCGCCTTGCGCAGGCGGATGTCCGTCCAGGGCGAGCCTTCGACCTGCGACAGGTGATAGTTCCAGACGTGCGGCGTGACGTTGGTTTCTATCTTCATGCCGGACGACTTCAGGCGATCGACCGCGTCGGGCGGGGGCGTTTCGATCATGTCGACGGCGTTCGACAACAGTGCGGCGGTGCGGCTCGAATCGTCCGGCGCGCACACCAGGGTCAGGCGATCGGTTTTGGGAATGCGCTTGGGATTCCAGTACGCATCGTTCTTCACCAGCTCGGCCCTTTCGCGCGGGACGAGCCGCGCGAGTTTGAAGGGGCCCGTGCCGGACGGCTCCGACGCGAACTTGTTCCAGTCCTTGCCGAGCTTCTCGAACTGCGCCGGGCTCGAGATCAGGAACCACAGCATCTGATAGGGGAAGAGCGCATCGACCGACTTGGTCTTGATCTCGACTTCCATGTCGCCGGTCTTCTTGTAGCTCGCGACGCCCGGCAGGCGCGGCCGTACTTGTGCCGCCTGGCGCTGGTCGAACTGGGCGGCGTCCTTGTTGAACACTTTCTCGAGGTTCCAGACGACCGCATCGGCGTTGAATGCCGAGCCGTCATGGAATTTCACGCCGTCGCGCAGCTTGAAGGTCCACAGCGTCCTGTCGGCATCGTTCACCTTCCACTCAGTGGCGAGGCCCGGGATCATCTTGCCCGGCCTGTCGGCGACGTCGAGTTCCCACGCCACCAGCGGGTCGTAGATCGTGAGGCCGGTGAACTGATAGGCGCCCGCGCCGCGGTCGGGCTGGCCGGTGGTGAGCGGAATATCGGCCATGGAGATGCCGTAGCGCACGGCCTTTTCCTGCGCCCAGGCGGGCTTGAGGCCGGCCGGCAGAGCGAGCGCCGAAGCGCCCGCGAGCAGTGTGCGACGTGAAACCTTCATGGCGATTTCCTTTGTCAGAGTTTGGGTCGGTGCGAGCGCCACGGCGTGGCGCGTTCGAAGGCGGAGCCGACGGCGATGACGCTCGCTTCGTCGAAGGCCCGGCCGGCGAGCTGGAAGGCGAGCGGCAGGCCGCCGCTGGAGAAGCCGCAGCAGATCGTGGCCGCGGGCTGGCCGGTGATGTTGAACGGCATCGGGAGTTGCGGCTTGCCGAGGAAGTGGAAGACCGCTTGCGGTTCCTCGGCGATCTCCGGATCGCCCCACTGGTTCGCCGCCATGATGAGATCGTAGCCGCGCATCGCCGCGCGCGTATCGAGAGTGAGCTGGCGGCGAAACCGTAGCGCGGAGAGATACTGCTCGGCCGAGATGAAGGCGCCGAGCTGGAAGCGCCGCCGTGTCGTGTAGCCGAACTTCTCGGGGCTCTCGATCACGTCCTGGCGATGGATGGCGTGCGCCTCGGTCGTGATGATGATGCGTCCGGCGATGTGATAGTCGCGCAGGTCGGGGAACACGACGTCCTCGACGATCGCGCCCAGATCCTTCAGAACGCGCACGGCTTCGTCGATGCCCTTCTTCATCTCGGGCGTGACGCTGTTGCCTTCGCCGTTCTGGCCTTCGTACCAGGAGCGGGCGAGCGCGATGCGCATGCCCTTGATCGGGCGGTGTGCGGCGGCGCCGTAGTCGACCTTCGCCGTCTTGGCCGAGCCCTGGTCGAGCGGATCATGGCCCGCCAGCACGTCGAGCATCAGTGCGCAGTCTTCCGTCGTCCAGGCCATTGGGCCCGCGGTATCCATGCTGAACGACAGCGGAAAGACGCCGCAGCGGCTGACCAATCCATACGTCGGCTTGATGCCGGCGGTGGCGCAGAAGCCCGCGGGATTGCGGATCGAGCCGCCGGTGTCGGAGCCCATCGCGCCCATGCAGAGCTGGGCGGCGATCGCGGCACCCGACCCGCTCGACGAACCGCCCGGCTGGTATTTGGTGTTCCACGGATTGAGCACGATGGGGAACGGTTGGTCGGGCGTCATCGCGCCATTGGCGAATTCGTGCGTGCCGAGCTTGCCCAGGATCACCGCGCCCGCATCCTTGAGGCGGCGCACGGTCTCGGCATCGATCGCCGGCACATAGTCCTTCTTGAAGTGCGAGTGGCCGGTCGTCTTCACGCCCGCGGTCTCGTAGATGTCCTTCAGGGCGATCGGGATGCCGTGCAACGGACCGCGGCGCACGCCGCCCTTCATCTCCATGTCGGCCTGGCGCGCGGCGCTCAGCGCCATGTCGCCGGTCACGGTGATGTAACTCGCGATCTTGTGATCGACGGCGGCGATGCGTTTCAGGAAGGCCTCGGTCAGCGCAGTCGAGGTGATCTCGCCGCGCGCCATCAAGCGGCCGGCCTCGGCGATGCCGAGGAGCGTCAGGTCGGTCATGGCGGGCTCCTATTCGTCGGCGCGGAAAACGTGCGGCGGCTCGGCGGCCCAGGCCCAGTGGCTGGGAATGCGCTCCATCAGCGTCAGAAGGCCGACATAGCCCTTGTGTAGATGCTCGACGTCTTCCGGCGTCAGGGTGAGCCCGCTTTGCGCAGCCCGAACGCGGAATTCCTCCAGCGTCGGCGGTGTCTTGGACGGCGGCATGTCTTTCCTCCCGATTGAAGGAAGTCATGCAAGCGACATGCCGCGGCTTTTACAACCGATTCCCGGCTTGGCTTGGCCCTTGCATGGCACCCCTGCGAATCGGGAGAATTGGATGCTCAAGCACGTTCGTGTCGCTCTTGCGGGTCTCGGGATCCTCGCTGCCTCGGCCGGCTCTGCCTTTTCGCAGGGCACCTTGCGCATCGGCATGACCGCGGCGGACATTCCGCTGACGACGGGCCAGCCCGACCAGGGTTTCGAGGGCTATCGCTTCGCCGGCTACACGATCTACGACGGTCTCGTGAACTGGGACCTGTCGAAGGCCGATACGCTGGCCGACATCAAGCCCGGCCTCGCCACCGAATGGAAAGCCGATCCGGCCGATCTCAAGAAGTGGACCTTCAAGCTGCGCCAGGGAGTGAAGTTCCACGACGGCACCGACTTCACCGCCGACGCGGTGATCTGGAACCTCGACAAGCTGCTGAACGACAAGTCGCCGCAGTTCGACGCCAAGCAGACCGCCCAGGCGCGCGGCCGCATCCCAACCCTGATCGGCTACAAGAAGATCGACGACTACACGGTCGAACTCGAGACGCGCATCGCCAACGCGCTGTTCCCCTACGACATGTCCTACATCTTCTATTCCAGCCCGACCAACTGGGAGAAGCAGGGCAAGGACTGGGTGAAGGTCGCGCTCAATCCCGTGGGCACCGGGCCGTTCAAGGTCGACCGCATGGTGCCGCGCGAGCGTCTCGATCTGTCGCGCTTCGACGGCTACTGGGACAAGGCGCGCGTGCCGAAGCTCGACAAGGTGATCCTGTACCCGATGCCGGAAGCGGCGACCCGCACCGCCGCGCTGCTCTCGGGCCAGATCGACTGGATCGAGGTGCCGGCACCCGACGCGCTGCCGCGCCTCAAGCAGGGCGGCATGGTCATCGTCAGCAACAAGTATCCGCACAACTGGGCCTATCAGCCCAGCATGGCGGAAGGTTCGCCCTTCCTCGACATTCGCGTGCGCAAGGCCGCGAACCTCGCGATCGACCGTGCCGGCGTGAAGAAGCTCGTCGGCGACATGGCGATCGAATCCAAGGGCCACGTCTATCCCGGCCACCCGTGGTTCGGCACGCCGAGCTTCGACATCAAGTACGATCCCGAAGCCGCCAAGGCGCTGCTCAAGGAAGCGGGCTACAGCGCCACCAACAAGCCCAAGATCAAGATCGCGATCTCGACCTCGGGCTCAGGCCAGATGCTGCCGCTGCCGATGAACGAGTATGTGCAGGAGAACCTCAACGCTGTGGGCTTCGACTGTAGTTTTGAGGTGATGGAGTGGAACGCCCTGGTGACTTTCGGCTTCCAGTCGGTGAAGGGTGAAGCTTCGACGAAAGCCGGCACCAATGCGATCAACATCAGCCGCGCCTTCGTCGATCCCTACTCCGCGTTCATGCGGCTGATGCACAGCGAGTTCCTGCCTCCCAAGGGCGCCAACTGGGGCCTGCTGAAGGATGCCAAGCTCGATGCGCTGATCGACAAGGCGCACAACAGCTTCGACAAGGCCGAGCAGACCAAGGCGCTGGCCGACGCGCACACCTACGCCGTCGACCAGGCGCTGTGGATCTGGATCGTGCACGACCTCAACCCGCGGGCCATGAGCCCCAAGGTGAAGGGCTTCGTGCAGGCCCAGAGCTGGTTCCAGGACCTCACCACCATCACGATGCAGTAGATGATCCTCTACGGTCTCCGACGCCTGATCTATCTGGTGCCGGTCGCGTTCGGCGTGTCGTTGCTCGTGTTCGCGCTGGTGCATCTGGCGCCGGGCGACGCGATCTCCGCGATCGTGCCGCCGGATGCGCCGCAGGAAGTGGTCGAGAAGCTGCGCGCCTATTACGGCTTCGACAAGCCGCTGCCGGTGCAATACTTCCGCTGGCTGGTGGTGACCCTGAGCGGCGACTTCGGCACGTCGATCGGCACGGGCCGGCCGGTATCCGAAGAGGTGGGCGGCGCGTTCCTCAACACGATCGTGCTCGCGATCTCGGCCTGCCTCGTGGCCTTTTCGCTCGCGATCTTCCTCGGCACCGCCGCCGGTTATGCCAAGTCGCGCATCGTCGACCGGCTGGTGACGTCGATTGCACTGACCGGCATCAGCGTGCCGAACTATTGGCTGGCCATCGTGCTGGTGATCATCTTCTCCGTCGAGCTGGGCTGGCTGCCGCCGATGGGGTTGGGGCCGGAGAGCGCCACCGGCTGGAAGCTCGATTTCGCCCATCTCCGCTATATGGTGCTGCCGACCATCGCGCTGTCGATGATTCCGCTCGGCGTCATGACCCGTACGGTGCGTTCGACGATCAAGGAAATCCTCAACTCGGAATTCGTGACGGCGCTCCAGGCCAAGGGCATGAACGACCGCCAGATCCTGTTCCATGTTTTGAAGAATGCCGCGCCGACCTGCCTTGCCGTGATGGGCTTGCAGGCCGGCAACCTGATCGGCGGCTCGATCCTCATCGAGACGGTCTTCTCCTGGCCGGGCACCGGCTTCCTGCTGAACAGCGCCATCTTCCGCCGCGACCTGCCGATCCTGCAGGGCACGACCCTGGTGCTGTCCTTCTTCTTCATGATGCTCAACCTCACGGTCGACATGATCCAGACGGTGGTCGACCCCCGCATCAAGCGAGGCTGACGCGATGGCCATTCAAAGCCCCTCGATCGACATGAACGCGGGTGCCGCGGTCGCGGCCACGCCGGCCTCGGCGTCGCGCGGCTATTGGCAGAGCGTGCGCCGGCGCCTGCGCCGCGATCCCGTGACGGTCGTCTGTGGCGTAATCCTGCTGCTGATCGTGCTCTCCGCGCTGTTGGCACCGTGGCTGGGCCTCGCCGATCCCTACAAGACCTCGATGATCTATCGCCTGAAGCCGGTCGGCACGCCGCGCTTCCTGCTGGGCAGCGACGAGCTCGGCCGCGACATGCTGGCCCGCCTGATCTATGGCGGCCGCCTGTCGCTGGCGATGGGTGTGACGCCGGTCGTCTGCGCCCTGCTGATCGGCGGCACGCTCGGGATCACCGCGGGATTCCTGGGCGGCCGCGTGAACATGCTGATCATGCGCATCATGGACGTGTTCTACGCCTTCCCCTCGGTCCTGTTGGCGATCTCGCTGTCCGGCGCGATGGGCGCGGGCGCTTCGAACACGCTGCTGGCGCTGACCCTCGTCTTCATCCCTCCGATCTGCCGCGTCTCGGAAAGCGTCACCACCCAGGTGCGCGGCTTCGACTTCGTCGATGCCGCCAAAGCCAGCGGCGCGGGTACGCTCACCGTCGTGCGCGTTCACGTGCTGGGCAACGTGCTGGGGCCGATCCTGGTCTATGCGACGTCGCTGATCAGCGTCGCGACCATCCTTGCGGCCGGCCTCTCGTTCCTCGGTCTTGGCGTCAAGCCGCCGGAACCGGAATGGGGCCTGATGCTGAGCACGCTGCGTCAGGCGATCTACGTCGATCCCCTGCTGGCGGCGCTGCCGGGCGTGATGATTTTCGTCACCTCGCTCTGCTTCAACCTGATGAGCGATGGCCTGCGCGCGGCCATGGACGTGAAGGCCTGATGGACACGATCATTCGCAAGCCGGGCGGCACCCCCGACCGTGGCGGCCCGGCCCAGCCGTTGCTGCTGGCGACGGGCCTGCGCAAGCATTTTCCGATCCCGGGCGGCATCCTCGGACGTGCGACCAAGGTGGTGCGCGCGGTCGACGATCTCACGCTCTCCGTCGCCAAGGGCGAGACGCTCGGCGTCGTGGGTGAGTCGGGTTGCGGCAAGTCGACGGTGGCGCGCCTGCTGATCCGGCTGATCAAGCCCGATCTCGGCAGCGTCGTGCTCGACGGCGACCCGGTCGACGAGCCGCACGGCATCACGGTGAACGAACTGCGCCGCCAGGTGCAGATGGTGTTCCAGGATTCCTACGCCTCGCTCAATCCGCGTCTCACCATCGTCGAGACCATCGCCTTTGCGCCCAAGGCGCACGGGCTGCCGGCGGCCGATGCCAAGGAGCGCTCGCGCGACCTGCTGGCCAAGGTCGGGCTCGAGCCCAACACCTTTGCCGAGCGCTATCCGCACGAACTGTCGGGCGGCCAGCGGCAGCGCGTGAACATCGCGCGTGCCCTGGCGCTCCGGCCGCGCCTGGTGATCCTCGACGAGGCGGTGTCGGCGCTCGACAAGTCGGTCGAGGCGCAGGTGCTGAACATGCTGGTCGACCTCAAGAGCGAGCTCGACCTCACCTATCTCTTCATCAGCCACGACCTCAACGTCGTGCAGTATCTCAGCGACCGCGTGATGGTGATGTACCTCGGCAAGATCGTCGAGATCGGCAAGGTCGAAGCGATCTACGGCAATCCGCAGCATCCCTACACGCGCGCCCTGCTGTCGGCGCGGCCGTCGATGGATCCGCGCAAGCGCACGCAGGAAGCGCCGATCCAGGGCGATCCGCCCAATCCGATCGATCCGCCGTCCGGCTGCCGCTTCCGCACGCGCTGCCCCTTCGCCGAGGACGTCTGCGCGCAAATCGAGCCGCCGCTCGCCGATGCCGGCGAGCAGGCCGTCGCCTGCCACATGCGCGTTGCCGGCTCCGGCCACTCGAAAGCGGCACGAGCATGAGCAACCTCCTCTCCGTGAAGGACCTTCAGGTCACCTTCGTCACGCCCGACCGCACGATCCACGCGGTGAACGGCGTCAGCTTCGACGTGAAGCGCGGCGAGACGCTCGGCATCCTGGGCGAGTCGGGCTCGGGCAAGAGCGTCACCTTGCGGTCGATCCTGAAGCTCCATCCCGCGCACCGCACCAAATGGTCCGGCAGCATCACGCTCGAGGGCGACGAGATCCTGACCATGGGGGGGCGCGACCTCGCCAACCTGCGCGGCAACCGGGTCAGCATGATCTTCCAGGAGCCGGCGACGGCCTTCGATCCTGTCTTCACCATCGGCCAGCAGATTTCCGAGACAGTGCGCCGCCATACCGGCAAGAGCGACGCCGATGCGATGAAGCGCGCCAAGGACCTGCTCGAGATGGTGCGCATCCCCTCGCCGGCGCAGCGCCTCAAGGCCTATCCGCACGAGATGTCGGGCGGCATGCGGCAGCGCGCCATGATCGCGCTCGCGCTGTCGTGCAATCCCAGCCTCCTGCTGGCCGACGAGCCCACGACCGCGCTCGACGCGACCGTGCAAATCCAGGTTCTATTGCTGATCCGCGAACTCCAGCGCGAACTCGACCTCGGCGTGATCTTCGTCACCCACGACATCGGCGTTGCGGTCGAGGTCTCCGACCGTATCGGCGTGATGTATGCCGGCAAGCTGGTCGAGTTGGCGGGTGTCGAGCAGATGGTCGACACGCCCAAGCATCCCTACAGCCGCGGGCTGCTCGCTTCGACGGTGCATGACGGCATGCGCGGGCAGCGCCTCGAGGCGATCCCGGGCGCCCCGCCCGATCTCGGCGAAGTGCCGACCGCCTGCAGCTTCGCGCCGCGCTGCAAGTTCGTCGAACCGAAGTGCCTCAGCGCGCCGCCGCCGCTCGCCCCGGTCGGCGACAGCCATCTCGTGCGCTGTGTGGTCGCCGCAGCCTAGAGGCCGGCCAGCGTTCGACTGAGCGTTGCGCCGGGTTCGTTCGACAGCACGAGTTCGAAGGGCTGATCGAACAGCGCGATGATCACCAGACAGAAGGTGAAGGCCACCGTGAACAGGGCGATGCCGACCCGCGTCGCGCGGCGGTTGCCGGTGTGGACGAGCAGCAACGCAATCTGGGTCAACGCGCCCAGCACGAGGGCGGACAGCCACTTGATCGGCGCGGTCTCGTCATCGGCGAGATAGAGCCTGCGGTCGCGCGCATGACGCATCTCGTTCGCGGTCGCGAGCAAGTTCGCCTTCACGGGAGCGTCGAGATCCCCGGCGTTCGACAGCGTGCCCAACAGCGCCTGATAGGCGCGATCGGTATCGTCGCGCGCGGTCTTGCCGGCGCGCGAGTACGGACTCTCCTTGCCTGCAGCGGCTGCATAGGCCTTCAGATCAGGGACCACCGTCGCCTCGATCCGGTTGATTCGGGCCATGGCGAGGATGGCCCGCATGGCGTCGTCTTCCGCCTGGATGCTCTGGTGCGCGGCGGTATCCTTCTGCCAGACGTCGCTCATGAGCAGGGCGGCGACCAGGCCGAACAGGATCGAAATGACGGTGAAGTAGGGCGCGACGAGCCCGATCGGCCTCTGAAGGGAGAGCGCCAGCGGGCCCTTCCGTTCGAGCAGGCAGATCAGGAACCCAACGACGGTCGGGGTGACGACCGAGAGGAAGATATGCCAGTTCGAGAACGACCCCATCAGCCGCCGAACATTTCCTTCACCTTGGTGAAGAAGCCCTCCGACTCGGGGCTGGTCTTGCCGGCCTTGTCGAACTCCTTGAGGAGTTCCTTCTGCTTGGCCGTCAGGTTCACGGGCGTCTCGACCATGATCTCGATGTACATGTCGCCGCGCTGGCTGGAGCGCACGATCGGCATGCCCTTGCCGCGCAGGCGGAACTGGTGGCCGCTCTGGGCGCCCGCCGGAATGTTGATACGGGCGAACTTGGCGTCGAGCGTCGGCACCTCGATGCCGCCGCCCAGGGTCGCCTGCACCATCGAGAGCGGCACCTTGCAGTGCACGTCGGCGCCCTCGCGCTCGAACAGCGCATGGCGGCGCACCGACAGGAACACGTAAAGGTCGCCCGCCGGACCGCCGCGCGTGCCGGCCTCGCCTTCGCCGGTGAGACGAATGCGCGTGCCGTCCTCGACGCCGGCCGGAATATTGACCTTGAGCGTCTTGTCGCGCCGCACCCGGCCCTGGCCCGCGCAAACCTTGCAGGGTTTGTCGATGATCTGGCCCGCGCCGTGGCAGGTGTGGCAGGCGCGCTCGACGGTGAAGAAGCCCTGCTGCGCGCGCAGGCGGCCGTGGCCCTTGCACGTCGGGCACTGGTGGGGCTTGGAGCCGGCTTCGGCGCCCGAGCCGTTGCAGGTCTCACACGAGACCGAACTCGGCACGCGCACAGTGGCATCGGTGCCGCCATAGGCCTGTTCGAGGGTGATCTCGAGATTGAAGCGCAGGTCCTGGCCGCGCATGTCGCCGCGTCCGCCGGGGCGTCCGCGCCCGCCGCCGCCGAACATGTCCTCGAAGATGTCGCCGAACACCGAACCGAAATCGAAGCCCTGGCCGCCCTGGAAACCGCCGGGTCCGCCCGGGCCTGCGCCGCCCTCGAAGGCGGCGGCACCGTAGCGGTCGTAGGCCGCGCGCTTTTCCGGGTCCTTCAGGACGTCGTAGGCGTGGTTCAGTTCCTTGAATTTTTTCTCGGCATCCTTGTCGCCATCGTTGCGATCGGGATGATGCTGCATGGCGAGCTTGCGGTACGCCTTCTTCAGGTCGTCGGCGCTCGACGTCCGGCTGCAGCCCAACAGCTCGTAATAGTCCTGCGACATGTCGTTAACGCAGCCCCCGCCGCTGTACTCTAACAGGACGGCCCCCCGCTCTCACGGGAGGCCGCACTTTTTAGTTCAGGTGCCGGCTCAGTTGCCGGAGCCCGTCTTCTTGTTCTTGTCGGTGACGTCCTCGAATTCGGCGTCGACGACTTTCTCGCCCTTGGCCTCGTTCGCTGCTTCCGGCCCGCCGGCGGCACCGCCGGCCGCGGCGCCCGCGGCGGCCTCGGCCTGCTGCGCCTTGTACATCGCCTCGCCCAGCTTCATCGCGGCCTGGGTGAGCGCGTTGGTCTTGTTCTTGATGTCCTCGACATCCTCGCCCTGCAGCGAGGTCTTGAGGGCCTCGAGCGCACCTTCGATCGCGGTCTTCTCGGCCGCTTCGACCTTGTCGCCGTACTCCGTGAGGTGCTTGCCGGTCGAGTGGACCATCGCCTCGCCCTGGTTGCGGGCGTCGATCAGCTCGCGCTTCTTCTTGTCCTCGTCGGCATGCAGCTCGGCATCCTTCACCATCTTCTGGATGTCGGCTTCGCTCAGCCCACCCGAAGCCTGGATGCGGATCTGCTGCTCCTTGCCCGTGGCCTTGTCCTTGGCCGAGACCTGCACGATGCCGTTGGCGTCGATGTCGAAGGTAACCTCGACCTGCGGCACGCCGCGCGGCGCCGGCGGAATGCCCATCAGGTCGAACTGACCCAACATCTTGTTCTGGGAAGCGATCTCGCGCTCGCCCTGGAACACGCGGATGGTCACCGCCGTCTGGTTGTCGTCGGCCGTCGAGAAGGTCTGGCTCTTCTTCGTCGGGATCGTGGTGTTGCGCTCGATCAGGCGGGTGAACACGCCACCCAGCGTCTCGATGCCGAGCGACAGCGGCGTCACGTCGAGCAGCAGGACGTCCTTGACCTCGCCCTTCAGCACGGCGGCCTGCACGGCCGCGCCGACCGCGACGACTTCGTCGGGATTGACGTTGCGGGCCGGCTCCTTGCCGAAGAACTGCTTCACGACCTCGATGACCTTCGGCATGCGGGTCATGCCGCCGACGAGGATGACCTCATCGATCTGTCCCGCCACCAGGCCGGCGTCCTTGAGGGCCGCCTTGCACGGCTCGAGCGTGCGCTGGACGAGATCCTCGACCAGCTGCTCGAGCTTGGCGCGCGAGAGCTTCAGAACGAGATGCTTCGGGCCGCTCGCGTCGGCGGTGATGAACGGCAGGTTGATCTCGGTCTCCTTGGAATTGGAGAGCTCGATCTTTGCCTTTTCGGCGGCTTCCTTGAGGCGCTGCAGGGCGAGCTTGTCCTGGCGCAGGTCGATGCCCTGCTCCTTTTTGAACTCGTCCGCGAGGTAGCTGATGATGCGCTGGTCGAAGTCCTCGCCGCCCAGGAAGGTGTCGCCGTTGGTGGCCTTCACCTCGAACACGCCGTCGCCGATCTCGAGCACCGACACGTCGAACGTGCCGCCGCCCAGGTCATAGACCGCGATCGTGCCACTCTTGCGCTTGTCCATGCCATAGGCGAGGGCAGCCGCGGTCGGCTCGTTGATGATGCGCAGAACCTCGAGGCCCGCGATGCGGCCGGCGTCCTTGGTCGCCTGGCGCTGGGCGTCGTTGAAGTATGCGGGAACGGTGATGACGGCCTGGTCGACCTTCTCGCCGAGATAGGCCTCCGCGGTCTCCTTCATCTTGCCGAGGATAAACGCCGAGATCTGGCTCGGGCTGTACTGCTGGCCGTCGACATTGACCCAGGCGTCGCCGCTCGCGGCCTTCTCGATGTTGAACGGCACCAGCGACTTCTCCTTCGCGACCATCGGGTCGTCGAAGCGGCGGCCGATCAGGCGCTTCACGGAATAAAGCGTCTTCATCGGATTGGTGACGGCTTGGCGCTTGGCGGACTGGCCGACGAGGCGCTCACCGGCATCGGTGAACGCGACCATCGACGGC
>CAIWTJ010000220.1 GCA_903915535.1 Enhydrobacter aerosaccus | reverse complement strand
CGCTCAAGAGTCCGAGCGAGCCAGAGGCTCGCGGTCCGGAAGACGATGAAACCTAATATGGCGTATTTCGCATCTTTCGTCAAGCTTCAATTGCACTAACCGCACCCTCCTTGCCCGCCCCGGCTAATGCGCCGACAGGTGGCGCATGGCTGAACCATCCTTCCTGGCCGGGCGGTTTCAGCCGCATCGCATCCTGAGGAACTGGCTGGGCCAGACGCAGGCGGCGCGCCTGCTGGCCTATGGCCTGGCGGCGGAGGCGCGCTTCGCACCGACCAGGCTCAACGACCACGGTACGGGCCGTCTCGATGCGGTGGTACGGCAGTCCTGCGTCCTGAAGGACCTCGGCACTTTCGCCGGCCCCTTGCGCCGAAAGGCGCTGGCCTTGCAGGCCGGTCTCGAGACTGCGTTCGGCATGCCGCACGCGCCCGCCAACAGCACGCAGATGGAAATGGTGGCGCATGGCGACGGCGCCTTCTATCGCCCGCACACCGACACCTATGCCGGAGACGAATACACGCCCCTCGGTCGCCGGCGCATGACGATGGTCTACTATCTCCACCGCAAGCCGCAGGCCTTTACCGGCGGACGATTGCGCCTGTTCGATCTCGGCGGCGACCAGTCGATCGAGATCGAGCCGACGCACGACAGCCTGCTCGTCTTCCCGTCATCGGCCACTCACGAGGTGGAGACGATCTCCTGCCCCGGCAACGCATTCGCCGACGCCCGCTTCGCCGTGAACATCTGGCTGTGCGGCTAGAAACTGAGCCCTTCATCTCCGCAATCACGGCGGCGAGCCAACACGCATTCCGTTTGGCCAGCCGCGGCTGACGACCATTCGTCCTCCTCGGCTGAGGGAACCGGGCACCGCTCGGATCATGTTTTTTGGATATCCAAGTGTTGGACAGCAGAAGGGTCGCGTGGGCGGGGCTATGGCCTAATACCCCCTAAAGTGTACAATCGAGAATTTATTCCACCGTTCGGGAAGACATGGCAATAATAGCGGAAACGTCCCCAAGCGTGCATATCGGCAGAGGCATACGCCCTCAGGGCTTTGATATTTGTGCTGCGTCTTTTGATAACGAAGGGACACCCGGAACGCTAAATAGCTACGTTTGGGACGCTTTGGGTCTATCGCCACTCGAGCGCCCCGCCCCTATCTACCAAGCCGCGAACGACCAGATCGCTCTGAGTTTAGCGGCATTTGTGCTTGCAGATCGGTACGATCGTCGATGGCTAGATGCCGTCTATACGCGGTCTGAGGCTCCCGCAGGACCTATAGCCAACTCACCCGCCGTAGCTTCACGGATCGTAGAAGCTCTAGGAACCAATCGAGACATGCTTACCGACTACTACTATCTGCTCGGCCGGCGCGCGCCCGTGACGGCTAGCGTGCCCGAAAATATTATTCCGAGTTAAGTCTTCATCCCCGTGATCGAGTTGGCGAGTGCGCGCGGGTCGCGCTTGGGCCAGCGGCCGCAGTCGACCTGGACGATGAAGTCGCTGACGATCCTGTTGAACTGGTCCGGATCCTCGATGTTCACCGTGTGGCCGCAGTTCGGCATCACCGACAGCGCCGCGGTCGGGATCTCGCGCTTCATCATCACCGAGGGCGCGAGGCACGGCCAATCTTCGTCGCCGGTCAGGATCAGCGTCGGCGTGGTCATGGCGCGCATCTGGTCGACCAGGTCGTAGACCGACGGGCGCTGGCCCTGGCAGCCGATCTGGGTGTTTGCGGACCCCAGCGCGGAGTGCTCGCCCAGCTCCTTCTTGAACTGCGCGAAGCCGCGCGGGTCCTTGTTCTCGAACTGCACGCGCGTCGGGCCGTAGGCATATTTTGCGGCGAAGGCTTCCATGCCTTCGCTCAGCAGCGACTTGGCCACCACCTCGACCTCGGCCTTGAATTTGGCGGCCTGCTCCCGCTCCGCGCCGTAGCCGACGCCGGCCACGACCAGCGACAGCGCGCGCTTGGGGTGCCGGAAGCCGAAATGCAGCGTGGCGAAGCCGCCCATCGACAGGCCCACGACATGGGCCTTGTCGATCTTCAGGTGATCGAGGACGGCGGCGATGTCGTCGGTCGCGCGGTTCTGCGAATAGCTGGTGGGCTTCTCGGGGATATCCGAGGGCGGGTAACCGCGCGCGCTGTAAGTGATGCAGCGGTAGCGCTGGCCGAAGTGGCGCATCTGGGTTTCCCAGGAGCGATGGTCGGCGGCGAACTCGTGGACGAAGATGATCGGCGTGCCCGATCCGACTTCTTCATAGTAGAGCTTCACGCCGTCGTCGGTCGTCGCGTAGGGCATCGTTTCCTCCACCAAGTCTTGTTAATCGATCTCGCGGTCCGCCCCGACCAGGCCGCGCAGCTCGCGCGCCAGGGCGGAAAAGTCCGCCGATTGTGACGTGCGCGGGCGGGGCAAATCCACCTTGATGTCAGCCGCGATGCGGCCCGGCCGCGGGCTGAACACCAGGATGCGGTCGGCCAGCAGCAGCGCCTCGTCGATCGAATGGGTGACGAACAGCACCGTGGTCTTCTGCTTCTCCCAGATCTCGAGCAACTCGTCCTGCAGCTTGCCGCGCGTCTGGGCGTCGAGCGCGCCGAACGGCTCGTCCATCAGCAGCGCCTTCGGGCGCGTCGTGAGCGCGCGGGCGATACCGACCCGCTGGCGCATGCCGCCCGACAGCTCGTGCGGATAGCGGTCGCCGAAGCCGGTCAGGCCGGTCATCTCGATGAACTGGCTGGCGATGGCGCGGCGCTCGGCGGCGGGCACGCCGCGCGCCTTCATGTTGAACTCGACGTTCTTCTGCACCGTCATCCAGGGAAACAGGCCGTGATCCTGGAACACGATCGCGGTGTCGGACGACGGTCCCTTGATCTCCTGGCCTGCGACGGCGATCTGGCCGGAGGTCGCGGTCTCAAGGCCCGCCATCATCATCAGCAAGGTCGACTTGCCGCAACCCGAGCGGCCCAGCAGGCAGACGAACTCGCCCTCCTCGCCCACGAAGTCGATGCCGCGCAGCGCCTCGACCGATTCGGTCTTGCCCGGGAAGATCTTTCCGACGCCAGCGCATTCGATGAAACGGTTCATTCGTTAGAAGCCGTGAGGCCCTCCTGCCAGCGGCAGACGCGGGCGCGTACCGCGCGCACGAGCTGGTCGGCCAGCAGGCCGATCGCGCCGATGACGATGATTCCCGCGATGATGAGATCGGAGCGGAAGGTGAGCTGGCCGTTCAGGATCATGTAGCCCAGGCCCGACTTCACCGCGATCATCTCGGCGGTGACGACCGTCAGCCAGCCCGCGCCGACGGCCAGCCGCAGACCGGTGAAGATCGAGGGCAGCGCCGCCGGCAGGATGATGTCGCGCATCACCAGGAACTCGCCCGCCCGCGCCGCGCGCGCGACCTTCATCAGGGTGCGCTCGATGCCGCGCACGCCGAAGATGGTGTTGATCAGCAGCGGCCACAGGCCCGACAGGAAGATCAGCGAGACCGCGGGCTTGTCGCCGATGCCGAGCAGCAGGATCGCCATCGGGATCAGCGAGATCGGCGGCACCGAGCGGAAGATCTGGATCGACCAGTCCGTCAGCATGTCGAGGATGCGGTAGCGGCCGATCAGGATGCCGAGCGGCACTGCGACGATGAACGAGAAGCTGATGCCCGTCACGACCCGCGCGAGACTCGCGGCCGCGTTGTCGAGCAGCGTGTCCCAGTCGTTCACGAACACCGCCGCCACCT
The DNA here is from genome assembly GCA_903915535.1 of Enhydrobacter aerosaccus. Lineage (GTDB taxonomy): Bacteria > Pseudomonadota > Alphaproteobacteria > Reyranellales > Reyranellaceae > Reyranella > Reyranella aerosaccus_C. The sequence continues at coordinate 16,555 of CAIWTJ010000220.1, read as the reverse complement.
TGGCCGGCGCCGGCAGCAACACCTGCGGATAGACCTTGAGTTCGACGGCGACTTCCCAGGCCACGAACAGCAGCGCGAGGGGCAAGAGCCCCAGCGCGCGACGCCACTGAATCATGATTGGGGCATCAAACGTAGCCGAGGTTGAGGAAGCTGCCCCAGTCGGGCTCCTTCTCCAGCATCTTGTCGTCGACCATCATCTTGGCGAGCGCCTTCAGGCCGCTCACGAACGGCGCGCCCGAGTCGGCGCTGAAGAACAGGTTCTTCACGGAGAGTTCCGCCACTTCCTTCGTCATCTTGAACTGCTTGATCGTGGTCTCGATGGCGATCGAGCTGTTGGACGCCATCTCCTTGGTAGCGGCCACATGTGCCTTCACCATCTTCTTGGTGAGCTCGGGATCGGCCTTCACGAACTTCTCGGAGGCGACGAAGCCCAGGTTGGTCTTGCCCATGGGGCTGTCGTACGGCACCCACAGCTTCTTGCCCCAGCCGTTCAGCTCGGCGAGCGCGGCGTAAGGCTCGAACACGCAGATCGCGCCCACGTCGCCGCGCATCAGCGGCACCGGCTGGTCCTGGTTGTCCATGAAGGCCATCTCGACCTTGCCGAACACGCCTTCCTGCTTGAGCTTCCAGTTGAGCGAAACAAGGCCGATCGAGCCGTTCTGGACCGCGATCTTCTTGCCGACCAGGTCCTTGAAGCTGTTGATCGACGGCTGGCAGAGCACCATCCAGCCGCCATCGCAGCCGTTGGCCAGGATCTGCATCGGGAAGCCTTTGGTCGCGAGCTGCATGGTGGCCGAGAGGCCGCCGTTGCCGATGTCGACGTCGCCCGAGGCGACCGCCTGCATGCGCTGCACCAGCGAGGGGAACATGACCAGTTCGAGGTCGATGCCCTCCTCCTTCAGCATCTTCGGCATCAGGAAGGCGGCGTTGGTCGTGGTGGTGAAGGCCGAGCCCATCTTCACCTTGCGCAGGTTCTGGCCCAGCGAGCTGCGCGAGACGATAGCGGGTGCGGCAAAAGAGGCGACAGCGGTAGCGAGCAGATGGCGGCGCAGCATCGGACGATTCTCCCCAGGAAGCTTGAGCCATCCTAAATGCAAACCGCGCGCCAAGCCCAAGAAACCTTCATGCGCGCCGCCTGTCGGTTATGGCCTCGCGGTGATAGGCTTTCCGCCATGAGCGAGATCGGAACGGGACTGCAGAACGCAACGGGCATCCGCCAAGCGATTGCTCGTGCAGGCTATGCCTTCGTCGAAGCCTCGGAGATGCGGGCGGCACTCGGCCGTTTCGGCACCCTGGCCGACTGGACCGCGTTCGCCGACAGCTGGAACGACCTGCACACCGACACCTACATGGCCGATGGCGGGCGTTATCGCCGCCGCCGCTTCGGCGTCTATACGGCCGGCCGCCAGGGCCCCATCGAGCGCGGACCGCACCAGCCGCACTACCAGACCGTCGACTACAATCACCTCAATGGCGGCATCGAGCGCTGGTTCGAGCCGATCAAGGCCGAGGTGAGCGACGGCGCGAGTTTCCGGACCATCCTAGAATACTGCCGCTCGCTGTTCGGCCGCCTCGCGCCGGAGACCGACAAGTGGCACATCGAGGCCCACCAGTTCCGCATCGAGGCGAAGCTGGGCGAGCACGGCAAGCCCACGCCCGAGGGCATGCACCGCGACGGTGTGGACTACGTGCTGGTGCTGCTGGTCGACCGCCGCAACATCGCGTCGGGCACGACGACGGTGCACGATCTCGAGAAGCGCACGCTCGGCAGCTTCACCCTCACCGACCCGCTCGACTCGGCCCTGGTCGACGACGCCCGCCGCTACCACGGCGTGACGCCGGTCGAGCCGGAGAACCCGGCCCTGCCCGCGTATCGCGATGTGCTGGTCGTGACGTTCCGGAAGAAGGTGACGGCGTAGCCGTCATCCCGAGCGCAGCCGAGGGACCTCTCTTCGGCGGCGCCAAAAAGAGGTCCCTCGACGTCGCTTCGCTCCGCTCGGGATGACGGAATTAGGACACCGCCATTCGCGCGACGGTGCAGCTCACCGAGAAGATCGGGATGGGTTCGCAGAACTCGATCTTGCCCTTGGCGCCCTTCGCGGCCGCAGCGGCAGCGATGAACGTCCGGATCTCGAAACCGCCCTGCCCGCCGTCGCGATAGATCTCGGCATCGGTATAGGACAGGAGCGCGTCGCGATCGTTGGCGGCCCAGCGTGCCAGGAATTCCCGATCCCACGCTTCGTTTATCTTTCCCGAATCCGGCGTCGCGGGCCAATGGGAGATGCCGCCGGTCGCCACCAGGGCAATGCGTTCCGGCAACGCATCGGCCGCGGCGCGCAACGCCTCGCCGAACGCCCAGGCGCGCTTGAGCGGCGTGAGCGGCGGCCCCTGGCAATTGATATTGGCGGGGATGATCGGCAGGTCGTAGTTGGGCGTGAGGAAGTGCAGCGGGACAGAGATGCCGTGGTCGAACTTCCATTCTTCCGCATAGGCCACGTCGACGGTCTGCATGACGCCTTCGATCAGCTTCTTCGACAGCGCCTTGTTGCCCGGCACCTTGGCCCGCTTGATCTTGAGGAAAGCCTCGTCCTCGATCGGGCCTTCGTAGCCGTCGGCCATGCCGATCGCGAAGGCCGGCATGTTGTTCATGAAGAAATTGGCGAAGTGCTCGGCCGCCACAACGACCAGCGCATCGGGCCTTGTCGCGCGAATGTCGTCACCCATGCGGCGCAGCGCCGTGTGCAGGGCGTCCCGCACCTTGGGCTCGGCGCGGTCGGCGCGGCCCGTGATGCCGGGGCCGTGGCTACACGCGCCGCAATAGACCAGAGGCATTAGCGTTTCCCTTTAGCATCGACGCCGGCATAACCCGTCATCGCATAGACGCCCTCGCGCACGGGCCCGTGCGTTTTCACGCCCTGCCGCATGCGCTCGAGATAGTCGGTCCATTCGATCTTGTGCAGGGCCGCGAAGTGCATCAGCAGCTGGCCGTTTACGCCCAGTACATAGAGCAATCCGATGTCGGGCTTCACCAGCGCGGCGCGCTCCTCGGCCGTCAGCTCGTACTCGTCCAGCACCGCGTCGCGCTCGCTCTCGTAGCGGGCCTGCGTGCGCGGGTCGCGGTTGAGCTCATAGATCAGCTTCTGGACCTGATAGAGGCTCATTTAGCCGCCTCCTCATCCACCCGTCGTGGTGCCGCCGTCGGCAACAAGGGTCTGGCCGGTGATGAAGGCGCCGGCCTTGCCCGCAAGCAGGACCGCGAGGCCCGCGATATCGTCCGGCACGCCGAGGCGCCGCAGCGGCGTCGCCGCCTCGCGCGCGGCACGCTTCTGCGGATTCTCGTACAGGGCGCGCGCGAAGTCGGTCGTGACGAGGCCCGGCGCGATCGTGTTCACGCGAATGTTGTCGGGGCCGTATTCGGCCGCGAGATTGCGCGCCATCTGCATGTCGGCCGCCTTGGAGATGCAGTACGCACCGATCACCGTGCTGGCCTTCAGGCCGCCGATCGACGAGACGATCATGATCGAGCCGTCCTTCTTGGCGCGCATGTCGGGCAGGCAATTGTTGATCAGCCACATGTTCGACAGGATGTTGTTCTGCATCACCTTCATGAACGTCTCGTCGGGCAGCTTCTCGTTCGGCCCGTAGTACGGGTTGGAGGCGGCGTTGCAGACCAGGATGTCGACCGGGCCGAGCTGCTTCTTCGTGTCGGCAATCAGCTTCTCGCACTGCGCCTTGTCGGAGATGTTGCAGGGAATGACGGTGGCGTTGCCGCCGGCCTTGCGGATCTCCGCGGCCGCCTCCTCGCAGACCGGTGCCTTGCGCGACGACACCACGACCTTGGCACCCGAGAGAGCGAGATGCAGGGCGATCGCCTTGCCGATGCCCTTGCTCGAACCGGTGATGACGGCGACCTTGCCCGTGAGGTCGAAAAGCGGCGATGCCATTGTCTTGTTCCTCCAGACTTTTCGGCAGTTTACGCGCAATCGTAGCGGCGCAGGAAGGCGGGATCGGGGTCGTAGCCCAGGCCCGGGCCTGTCGGCACATCGACGAACGGCTGCCAGGCGGGCACGCCGATGCCGTAGATGTCCCGGCCATCGCCGGGCTCGATGGCGGCGAAGTAGTTTTCGTCCTTCGCCGTGGCCAGCAGGTGCAACGAGGCGAGCGCTGCCGGTCCCACGAACGGCGTGTGCGGTGCCGGACTTTTGCCCGCCGCTTCGACCATCGGCACGGCCTTGGAGGCTTCGCTGAGACCGCCCAGCATGCAGACGTCGGGCTGCAGCACGGCGATCGCCGGCGCGTTTGCGTAGAGCGCCATCTGCTCGGTCGAGCCGAAGTCCGCGCCCATGCCGATCGGCACGCCCGCCATCTTCTCCATCGCGAGCAGATCTTCGGGCGGCCAGAACGGATCTTCGAAGAACAGCAGGTCGAGCGCGCGCCAACGGGCCTCGTCGCGCCTTATGTCGGCCAGCGTGTGGGCGTTGTTGCTATCGGCCACGAACGGGATGTCCCTGGGCACGACGCGGCGCGCCTCCTCGATGATATCGAGCGGCGCCTCGTGCACCTTGGCGGCCTTCACGCCGGTGGCGAGCGCCTGCTCGAGCCGCGCTCGCACCTTGGCCTTGTCGTTGTACTTGTCGAGGCTTGCCATCACCGGCAAGCGCGTACGCCGGGCGCCGCCCAGCATCGCGGAGATCGACTGCTTCGCAGCCTTGCCCGCGATGTCCCAGAGAGCGGTATCGACTGCGGCCAGGGCGTTCATCACCGTGCCGGACCGCCCATGGCTCGCCGTGCCACGACGCACGGCGATGTTCAGCGCCTTGCGGTCGTCGACGGATTTACCGAGATAGAAAGGTGCAATCGCGTCGCGGATCATCGCGACCAGCGCCTTCTGCATGGGAGGCCTGTTGCACAAGCATTCGCCGTAGCCGACGAGGCCGGATTTGCTGGTAACGCGGCACAGCACCAGGGAGAGCGTGCCGATCTGGAGCGCCAAGGGCTCGATCTTGTCGATGATCATGGCCTATAATAGCCGCATGCCACAGGACATGTCCGTCACGATGACCATGGTCGGCGACCAGATTCCGCTGATCGATGTAGCCGACTATCTGGCCGGCAAGCCCGGTGCGGCCGAGAAGGCCGCCCGCGATCTGCGCTACGCCTTCGAGAATGTCGGCTTCTACTATCTCAAGGGTCACGGCATCCCGCAGGCGCTGATCGACGCGCAGTATGAGGCGGCCGCCCGCTTCCACGCGCAGCCGATGGACGAGAAGCTCAAGGTCAAGGTGAACGAGCACACGATCGGTTACATGCCGATCCAGGAGAAGGCGGCACCCAACGCCGCCGCCCAGGGCAAGAAGCCCAGCCAGAACGAAGCCTTCTTCCTGCGCCGCGAGCGCAGCCCCGACGATCCCGACGTGATCGCGGGCCGCCGCTTCCATGTGCAGAACCAGTGGCCCCCCAACCTGCCCGGCTTCCGCGAGCAGACCCTGAAGTACGTGGACACCATGGAAGCGCTCTGCCGCAAGCTCGTGCCGCTCTACGCGCTGGCGCTGGACCTGCCGGCCAACTTTTTCGACCCGTATTTCGAGAAGCCGCACTACATTCTGCGCCAGTCGCGCTATCCGCTGCTCGATGCGTCCGACGACAAGGTCGCGAGCATCGTGCCGCACACCGACTCGGGCTTCATGACGCTGCTGCCGCCCAACAAGGTGCAGGGCCTGTCGATCCTGCTGAACAGCGGCGAGTGGCTGGATGCGCCCTATGTCGAGGGCGCATTCGTCGTGAACGGCGGCGACATCCTGCACCGCTGGACCAACGAGCGGTTTCTCTCGACGCCGCACAAGGTGCGGAACATCTCGGGCGTCATCCGCTACGCCATCCCGTTCTTCTTCGATCCCGACCACAACGCCACGATCGAATGCCTGCCGTCCTGCCAGTCGGCGGCGCAGCCCGCGAAGTATCCGCCGATCACGATGGGCGACTACGCCGTCTGGTTTGCGGCGCAGCGCTACAACCACATGGCCAAGGTCGAGACTCCCTCCGCAGCCGTGATCGCCCCGGGCGCCCGCGCCACCGAAGCCTGGAAGAGCTGATCCGATGAAATTGCGTACCCTTGCGGCGTCCGTCTTCGCCGCCTGCCTCGCCGCGTCTCCTGTCCTGGCACAGACCAAGACAATCAAGGCGGTGATGCACTCGGGCCTCAAGGTCCTCGATCCGATCTGGACCACCGCCAACATCGTGCGCAACCACGGCTACATGGTGTGGGACACGCTGTTCGCGATGGACGAGAAGCTCACGCCGCAGCCGCAGATGGTCGATACGTGGGAGCTGAGCGTCGACCGCCTCACCTACACCTTCACCCTGCGCGACGGCCTCAAGTGGCACGATGGCAAGCCGGTCACGTCGGAAGACTGCATCGCTTCTCTGAAGCGGTGGGGCGCCAGAGACGCCACGGGCCTCAAGCTGATGAGCTTCGTGTCGGGCTTCGAGGCCGTTAACGACAAGACCTTCAAGATCGTGCTGAAGGAGCCATACGGCCTCGTGCTCGATTCGCTCGCCAAGCCCGGGGGCTCGACACCGCTGATGATGCCCAAGCGCATCGCCGACACCGATCCCAACAAGCAGATCTCCGAGTTCATCGGCTCCGGCCCCTTCATCTTCAAGACAGACGAGTGGAAGCCCGGCGACAAGACCGTCTACGTGCGCAATCCCGACTATGTGCCGCGCAAGGAGCCTGCGTCGGGCCTCGCGGGCGGCAAGGTGGCCAAGGTCGATCGCGTCGAGTGGCTGGCGATTCCCGACCACCAGACGGCGGTGAACGCGCTGCTGGCGGGCGAGATCGATTATATCGAGGCGCCGCCGCACGACCTCAAGTCGCTGCTGCAGGCCGACAAGAGCGTCACGCTCAAGGTCTACAATCTGATCGGCGCTCAATACGCCTTCCGCTGGAACACCGTCGTGCCGCCTTTCAACAACGAGAAAGTGCGCCGCGCCGCGATGTATGCCTTCGACCAGAAGGCGTTCCTGCAGGGCGTGATCGGCGACGACCGGTACTACCAGACCTGCGACGCCATGTTCGTCTGTGGCACGCCGTTCGAAGCGAGCGCAGGCATGGACGGGCTGGTGCGCGGCAACTTCGCCAAGTCGAAGGAACTACTCAAGGAAGCGGGCTACGACGGCACGCCGATCGTCATGCTGCACACGACCGACATCGCCGTGCTCACCAACGCCGGCCCGATCGCCAAGGACCTGCTCGAGAAGGGCGGCTTCAAGGTCGAGATGGTGCCGCTCGACTTCCAGGCGATCGTGGCGCGCCGCCTGCGCAAGACGCCCGCCCAGGACGGCGGCTGGAACGGCTTCATGACGTCATGGCTGTCCGTCGACATGATGAACCCGCTCACCAACAGCATGGTCGCGGCGTCCTGCGACAAGGCCAACTTCGGCTGGCCGTGCGATGCGGAGGTCGAGAAGCTGCGCGACGCCTTCGCCCGCGCACCCGACCTCGAGAGCCGCAAGAAGCTCGCGGCGGAGATCCAGGCCCGCGCCGTGGCCTACGGCACGCACATCCATCTCGGCCAGTACACGCTGCCGACGGCCAGCCGCGGGCTCTCGGGGATCGTGACCAGCCCGATCCCGGTGTTCTGGAACATCGAGAAAAAGTAGCTAAGATCGCCACCCGGGATTTGGGGGCGAACATCACGACTCAGACATACAGCCGCACGCGCATCATCGGCGCGGGCATGGTCGGCAATGTGCTCGAATGGTTCGACTTCTCGGTCTACGGCTTCTTCGCCGTCCAGATCGGCCACACCTTCTTCCCGACGACCGATGCCGTCTCCCAGTCGCTGAGCGCTTTCGGCATCTTCGCCATGGGCTTCCTGACGCGGCCCCTCGGCTCGATCATCTTCGGCCATGTCGGCGACCGCCACGGCCGCACCACCGCCCTCACCTTCTCGATCGTCGGCATGGCGGTGACGACGACCGTGATGGGTCTGCTGCCGGGATACGCCACGATCGGCGTTGCCGCGCCCATCCTGCTCACCCTGCTTCGCATGCTGCAGGGCATCGCGGCCGGCGGCGAGGCCGCCATCGCCGGCGTCTTCATGATCGAGAATGCCCCGACCGGCCGCCGCGCGCTCTCCTCCGCGATCGGCGGCGCGGGCATCGGTATCGGCATCCAGCTCGGCTCTTTCGCCGCCTACCTGCTCGCCACCAACCTCACGGCCGACCAGCTCGTCGCCTGGGGCTGGCGCGTTCCCTTCCTGCTCGGCCTGGTGGCGGGCGGCGTCGGCTTCTGGGTGCGCTACCAGCTGCGCGACATGCCGGAACATATGTCCGGCAGCACGACCACGCCGATCGTCGAGCTGTTCCGCAACAACCTGCCGCTGCTGCTCCGCATCACCGCCCTCGCCGCCCTCACGGTGATCGGGTTCCAGGGAGCATTCATCTATGTCGCCGAATGGCTGCAGACGGTCGATGGCGTGCCCCCTGCCCATGCCTTCAAGATCACGTCGATCAGCATGCTGGCGATGACGCCCGTCTCGCTGTTCTTCGCCTGGCTCTCCGACATCTGGGGCCGCAAGCTGCTGCTGCTGGCGGGCGCGGCGCTCGGCGCGGTGGGCTCGGTGCCGTTCTGGTGGCTGATGTTCCACGACCGGCCCGAGCTCATCTATCTCGGCCAGGCAGGCTTCGTGATGGCGCTGGGCGTGCAGTTCGGCGTCATGAACGCGCTGATGACGGAGAGCACGCCCGAGGACATCCGCTGCACGGCGCTGGCCGTGGGCAACAACCTCGCCTGGACGCTGCTCGGAAGTGCGACGCCCCTCGTGGCGACGTGGCTGGTCTATCGCACCAAGGACGAACTCAGTCCCGCCTACCTGATCGCGGCGGCGGCGGCGATCACCTTTGCAGCACTCCTCGTCACCCGGGACAACTTCAAGTACGAGCTGAAGAAGGGCTAGATCGCGCCACCCTCGACGCCGCGACCCTCGCCGCGCCAGCGCAGCATGCCGCCCGGCAGGTTGGCGACGTCGGCGAATCCCGCCTTCTGCAGGATCGCCGTCGCATGCGCCGATCGGCTGCCGGCACGGCACACCGCCACGATCGGCTTGTCCTTCGGCAGCTCCTTCGCGCGGCTCGCGAGATCTCCAAGCGGCAGCAGAGTGGCACCCTTGATGTGTCCCAGCGGCCCGGAGAATTCGTCGGGCTCGCGCACATCGAGCACGCGGACGGCGCCGAGATTTTCCTCGAGCCAGTGCGGCTCGACTTCCCAGACACCCGAGAAGGTGAAGCGCAGTGGCGCCCAGGCCGGCTCCGGCGGCAGTTCCGCGTCGTTGCCCGGCCTCCCACAGCGCAGGTTCGCCGGCACCGCCTCGTCGATCTTCTTGGGGTGCGGCAGGTCGAGGTTCTTCATGTAGCCTGCGTAATCGGCCTCGCCGATCTCGCCACCCAGCCGCGGATTGAACTTCTTCTCCTCGCAGACGCTGGTCACGGTGAGACCGCGATAGTCGTGCGCCGGATAGAGGAGACACGTCTCAGGCAGAGAGAAGATGCGCGAGCGCACCGAGCGGTAGAGCGCGCGTGCGTCGCCCTGCTGGAAGTCGGTGCGGCCCGAGCCGCGGATCAGCACGCAGTCGCCGGTGAAGGCCATGCTCTCGTCGTCGAGGACGAAGGTGAGGCAGCCGCTGGTATGGCCCGGCGTCGCTCGCACCTCGAGCGAGCGCTTGCCGAAGACGACGCGCTCTCCGTCCTTCAGCAGGCGGTCCGCCCCGGCCGCGCCGCTCGCCTCGGCGAGCGCGATGTTGCTGCCGAGCCTGTTCTTGAGCAGCCACGCACCCGTCACGTGGTCGGCGTGGACATGGGTCTCGAGCGTCCACAGGAGCTTCAGCCCCAGCTCCGAGACCAGGGCCGCGTCGCGGCGGACCTGCTCGAACACCGGATCGATCATTACCGCCTCGCCCGTTACCGAGCATCCCAGCAGATAGGTGTAGGTCGACGACGTCGGATCGAAGAGTTGGCGGAAGACGAGCACGATTATTTCCTCACTGGGGGGCGCTCGCCTTGTCGATGGCGGCAACGTCGGCGGCGTCGAGCTTGACGTTGGGCGAGGCGATCAGGTCCTTGAGCTGCTGCAGGCTGGTCGCGCTCACGATCGGCGCGGTGATCGACTTCCTCTGCATCAGCCAGGCGAGCGTGATCTGCGTCGGGTTGGAATTGTGCTTCTTGGCGGCGTCGTCGAGTGCCTTGAGCACCCCCATGCCCTTGGGGTTGATGTACTTCTTCACGCCGGCGCCGCGCTGGGCATTGCCGACGTCGCCTTCGGACCGGTACTTGCCCGACAGGAAGCCGCTGGCCAGCGAGTAGTACGGGATCACGCCGATCCCCTCCTTCACGCACTCGTCCTCGAGTGCGCCTTCATAGAGGCCGCGTTCCATCAGATTATAGTGCGGCTGCAGGCTCTCGTAGCGCGGCAGGCCCTTGTCCTTCGAGATCTTGGCCGCTTCCGCGAGACGCGGCGCATCGTAGTTGGAGGCGCCGATCGCCCGCAGCTTGCCCGCCTTGACCAGTTCGCCGTAGGTCGAAAGCGTCTCTTCCAGCGGCGTCGCCTTGTCGTCCTTGTGCGACTGGAAGAGATCGATGCGGTCGGTGTTCATCCGTTGCAGCGACTCGTCGACCGACTTCTTGATGTGGGCGCGCGTGAGTGCCCCCTCGGCCGGGACCATGCCGCACTTGGTGGCGATCAGGACCTTGTCGCGCTTCGACGGGTTCTTCTTCAGCCAGCTGCCGATGATCGCCTCGGACTCGCCGCCCTTGTGGCCCGGCACCCAGCGCGAATAGACGTCGGCAGTGTCGATGAAGGTGAAGCCCGCATCCACGAACGCGTCGAGCAGCGTATGCGAGGTGGCTTCATCGGCGGTCCAGCCGAACACGTTGCCGCCAAAGGCGATGGGCGCGAATTCGAGGCCCGACTTGCCGAGCTTGCGTTTTTCCATGGTCATACTCCTTGTTGATTACTGTGCGGCCGCCGCCCGTGCAGCGGGAACAGGCGCCGCGGGAACAGGGGCGCCGCCGAGGCCACCGAGCATGGCGTAAGCGGGCTTGGCGAATTGGATGCCCTTGTCGGGGAAGGCATCGTACATGCGGCGGATCGCGACCCTCTGGATCAGGCTGGGGTTCAGCGGCTTGGCGGTGAATTTGAACCGCAGCACCAGCGCGCCGTCCTTGATGTCGACGATACCCTGCATCTTGAGCGGCTGCAGCAGCTCCCTGGCGTAGGCGGGTTCGGCCATCATTTCGAGGCCGATCTTCTTGACGGTCTTGCGCAGCAGCTCGACGTCGGTGTCGATGGCGAAGCTGAGGTTGAACTTCACCGTCGTCCAGTCGCGGCTGAAGTTGGTGATGTGCAGGATCTGGCCGAAGGGCACGATGTGCAGCGGTCCGTTCTGGTGGCGCAACCGTATCGAGCGCACGCTGAAGCCTTCGACGGTGCCCTTCACCTTCGAGGAATCGATGTACTCGCCGACCCGGAACGAATCCTCCGCCAGGAAGAAGACGCCCGAGACGACGTCGCGCACCAGCGACTGGCTGCCGAACGAGAGGGCAAGACCCAGCACCGAGGCGCCCGCGATCAGCGGCGTGATGTTGACGTCAAGCTCCGACAGCACCAGCAGGCCGCCCAGCACCAGGATCACGACGCCCGTGGTGATGCGCAGCACCGGCATTACCGTGCGCAGCCGCGACGCCGTCGACGGCGCGTCCTCGTCACTGTCCGCCACGAATCCGGCTACCGGCAGCGGATTGTCGGCGATGTAGCGGTCCATGCGGTACTTCACGAACCGCCACAGGGCATAGCTGGCAAAGGCCGAGAGCGCCGCGACCTTCATGGCGCGGTCGTGCGGCTCCCACTGCTCGGGCGTCATGAAGCCGAGCGCGCTCACCACGACCGCGTCGACCGTGACGATGAGCACGACCAGCCGGAACGCGAACTTCACGCAACCGGCCACGACGTCGCTCACCGTCGGCACTTCCATCTGCAGGTGCCGCGTCTTGCGATAGACCAGCGTCTCGAACAGCAGCAACAGGATCAACATCGACTCGACGGTACCGAACCCGCGCGTAGCCGACTCTCGCCCGGTCAGCGCCGCAAGCACATTGGCGAAGCCCGCGAGCAGGTAGAACGCCAGGCCCGCGATCCACCAATTGTGGGCCGCGCCCGTCTTGAGTCCGCGCAGCGCATCCTTCTCGTGCACCATGCCGGCTAGCCATGCCGCCATGTCGTGGCGCCAGTGCCAGACGACATAGAGCAGTCCGCCGCCAATGAACGGCACACAGAGCACGACGGCGGTCGCGATCACCGGCTGTGTGGCGCCCGTGTTGTTCATAAACAACAGCAGGTGCCGGGCGATCATCGGCAGGAAGATCACGACATTCAGGCCAACCAGCAGGCGTTGCGCGGTATTGTCGTCGACCGGCGCGATGCGCCCCTCCGGCGTGTTGGGCCGGAGCCAGGCGCGGAACACGAAGTTGAAGCCGCGCCAGTAGATGAGGGCCACGAAAACCTCGTGCGCGACCCGCGCGTGCAGTGGCGATTGGGTCCCGATTTCGCGCACGACCAGGCGTGCGGCAAGCCACAGGGCGAGCAGCGCCAGCGCATCGAACGAAACGGCGTGCAGGAAGGCGCGCAGCGGCGACTCCCCGGCATGCCGCTCGAAGACCCGCAGGCGGGCACGCTGCAGGACCATGCGGGCGAATTGTTCAGCAGCCAGGCCCGCCACGACGATGCCGAACAGCAGCGCCGTGATGCGGAAATCGAAGAGCGCCGGCACCCCGTTCAGATAGTCACCGACACCGGAGATATTGCCCAGCGCCGCATCCAGCCGGCTGAAGAACGAGTCGAGCGCAACGCTGAAGGAGCTGGCGCCGCCGTATTGGGCCTGCGCCCAGGCGCTGCCGCCGTTCGCCACGGCCATCACAACCGCTGCAAAAATGCCCCTGCGAAACATCCCGATCGACCCTCTCCCGCTGCCGTGACGGTAGGCCAGAACACCCGGAATCGCCAGTGGGCAAGGCCCGCGGGCTGGCGTATCGTTGGCCATCGAGGGAGTTCGCGTATGACCACCGAGACCATTCCCGTCATCGACCTTGGGCCCTATCTCGCCGGCGAACCGGGCGCGCTCGACCGCACCGCCGCCCAGCTCCGCATCGCCCTCACCGAGATCGGCTTCTACTTCATCGTCAATCACGGCGTGCCGCGCGAGAAAATCCGGGCCGTATTCGACGAGGTGAAGCGTTTCCACGCGCAGCCGGTCGAGAAGAAGATCGCCCTCAAGCTCAACACCGACGGCACCGGCTACCTGCCGATGCGCGGCAACACGCTGCGCACCTCGACCGTGCAGAGCAACACCAAGCCCAACCTCAACGAAGCCTTCTTCGTGAAGCGCGAGTTGCCGGCCAACCATCCCGACCTGCTGTCCGCCCGGCGCTATCGCGGCCCCAACCGCTGGCCCGAGGGCCTGCCCGGCTTCCGCGAGACGATCGTCGACTACTGCAATACGATGGAGCGGCTGGTGCAGAAGATGGTGCGGCTCTATGCCCGCGCCCTCGATCTGCCGGCGATCTATTTCGACGGGCCGTTCGAGGACCTCCAGTTCTCGCTGCGCATGACACATTACCCGCACCAGGAAGGGCCCGTCGAAGACGAGTTCGGCCTCGCGCCGCACACCGACACGAGCTTCCTCACCCTGCTCGCGCCGAACGACGTGCAAGGCCTGTCGATCCGCACGCAAAGCGGAAAGTGGATCGACGCGCCCGCCATCGACAATGCCTATGTCGTGAACGGCGGCCAGATGCTGCAGCGCTGGACCAACGACGTGTTCCTCGCGACGCCGCACCGCGCCATCAACCGCAGCGGCGGCGAGCGCTATGCGATCCCGTTCTTCTGCGACAGCAACATCGACTGGCCGATCGCCGCCGTGCCGACGACCGTGGGCCCGGACAAGCCGCCGAAATATCCGACCACGTACTACACCGACTACATGGCCTGGTATCAGAAGCGGAATTACGACGTGCTGAACGAGGCACAGGCTGCCGACTGAGGCTCTCGCTTGACCTCGCCGACCCTGGCGCGCGTCGAAGCGCATGTCTTCCGCACGCCCATCAAGGATCCCGTCCGCACGTCCTTCGGCACGATGACCGAGCGCGCCGCGGTGTTCGTGCGCGTCGAGGACTCCGACGGCGCGCATGGCTGGGGCGAGGTCTGGTGCAACTTTCCCAATCCGTCGGCCGAGTATCGCGCCCGGCTCTTCACCGAGATTGTGGCGTCTCGCGCACTGGGCAAGACGCTCGACGATCCGGGGGCGCTGTGGAACGAGATCGACCGCGCGCTGCACGTGCTGCGCATCCAGAGCGGCGACGCCGGCGGCTTTTCCTCGGCGGCGGCGGGCCTCGACATGGCCATTCACGACCTTCGCGCCCGCAGGCTCGGACGGCCGCTGTGGCAAGCGCTGGGCGGCGTCGACGGATCGCCCGTGCCGGTCTACGCCTCGGGCATCAATCCCGGCGCCCGTGCCGTCGACACCGTCGAGCGCATGCGCGCCGCCGGCTATCGCGCCTTCAAGATCAAGGTTGGCTTCGGCGAGGCGACGGACCTCGCCTCGCTCCGTCCTGCCGTCGCAAACCTGAAGCTTGGCGAACGGCTGATGGTCGATGCCAACCAGGCCTGGGACCTCGCCACGGCAAAGGCGATCATGCCCAAGCTCGCCGAGTTCAGTTTGCGCTGGATCGAAGAGCCGTTGATGGCCGATCGACCGGCGACGGAATGGGCCGAACTCGCAGCCGTCGCCCCCACTCAACTGGCCGCCGGCGAGAACATGCGCGGGGCCCGGCAATTCCAGGAGGCGATCGACAGCGGCCTGTTCGGGATTTTGCAGCCCGATCTCGCTAAATGGGGCGGCCACTCCGGCTGCCTTCCCGTCGCGAAGGCGGCCCTCGCGGCCGGCCGGTCTCTTTGCCCACACTATCTCGGCGGCGCGCTGGGATTGATGCATTCCCTGCATTTGCTGGCCGCGGTGCGCGGACCCGGAATGCTCGAGGTCGACGCCAATGCCAACCCGCTGCGCGAGGGACTGCTGCAGAATCATTTCACCGTATCCAGGGGCGCGGTCTCCCTTCCCGCCGGGCCGGGTCTCGGGCTAGAACCTGATCTCAAGGAACTCGCGTCGCTTCGGAGCCTGCATCTGGAGCGGCGCGCATAAAGCAAAACGAGGGAACGAAATGCTTGGCCTGATGCAAGACCGTCCGCTGCTGATCTCCCAGATGATCGACTTCGCGGCGCGCTACTATCCCGACGTCGAGATCGTCACGCGCACGGTCGAGGGCCCCATCCATCGTTACGGCTACAGGGACGCGCAGAAGCGGTCGAAGAAGCTGGCCGAGGCGCTGCAGGGACTGGGCATCAAGCTCGGCGACCGGGTCGGCACCATCGCCTGGAACACCTATCGTCATTTCGAACTCTATTTCGGCATCTCGGGCATCGGCGCCGTGCTCCACACGCTCAACCCGCGCCTCTCGCCCGAGCATGTGGCCTACATCGCCAACCATGCCGAAGACCAGATCATCTTCGTCGACCTCAACCTGCTGCCGATCGTCGAGGGCGTGATCGGCCAGCTCAAGACCGTGAAGCATGTCGTGGTGATGACCGACCGCGCCCACATGCCGGCTCAGACCAAGATCCCGAACCTGCTGTGCTACGAGGAGCTGATCGCCGACAAGCCCGGCACGCTGAAGTGGCCGGACTTCGACGAGAAGACCGCCTCGTCCCTCTGCTACACCTCGGGCACGACGGGCAATCCCAAGGGCGTGCTCTACTCGCACCGCTCGACGGTGATTCACTCGATGATGATGTGCTCGGGTCCCGTGCTCGGCATGACGCCGGATGATGCGATCCTGCCGGTGGTGCCGATGTTCCACGCCAATGCCTGGGGCCTGGTCTATGCCGGCCCGATCTGCGGCACCAAGCTGGTCTTCCCCGGCGCCAAGCTCGACGGCGCCTCGATCTACGAATTGCTCGACAAGGAAAAGGTGACCTTGAGCGCCGGCGTACCGACCGTGTGGCTGGCCCTCCTCGACTACTGTGCCCAGAACAAGGTGAAGATGTCGTCGGTGCGCCGCACCCTGATCGGCGGCTCGGCCGTCCCCTACGCGATGATCTCGCGCTTCTGGAAGGAGCACGGAGTCGAAGTGGCGCAGGGCTGGGGCATGACGGAGATGAGCCCGCTCGGCACGCTGACCCGCTTCAACAAGGGTGAGCGCGACCTTCCCGAGGAAGAGCGCTTCGCCATCACCGCCAAGCAGGGCCGCCCGGTGTTCGGCTGCGAGATGAAGATCGTCGACGATGCCGGCCACGACCTGCCGGAGGACGGCAGCGTCTCTGGAAACATGGTGGTGCGCGGTCCGTGGATCGTGAAGGGCTACATGAAGGGCGACGGCAAGAGCCAGTTCATGGCCGACGACTGGTTCCAGACCGGCGACGTCTGCAAGATCGAGAGCGACGGCTCGG
>CAIWTJ010000219.1 GCA_903915535.1 Enhydrobacter aerosaccus | reverse complement strand
TTGAAAATCGCAGTGTCGGTGGTTCGACTCCGCCCCCGGGCACCATTCCTTATTCGCGTCGTTGAAGGCTCGTGAGCCACTCGCGGTCCGATCGGTGATTGCTGCCGATCACGGCGGTGAAGCTCAGCATGACCCAGCACGGCAGCCATATGCGCAGTTCGGTCCAGATTCCGAAGACCGCCGTGATCAGGGCGCAGACGATCGCGGCGCCCATCGTGGCTTTTTGATCGGCCGTCCACGGGCGCGGCATCAGCCGAAGGAGGGCGTAGAACACAAGAGCCGTCGCCGCGAACATCGGCGTTACACCTGTGGGGTGGAAGTAGGCCCGCCACCGGTTCAGGCTCTCGAGGGCGCCGAGCGTTTGCTTCGGGTGAAACTCCTTGGCCAGCCCGTAGCGCAGGCCCCAGACGATCGCGACGCTGACGGCCATGTAGGCCAGAGCCGGCAAATACTTCGGCAAGTCCCTCGCTTCGTATCGCCCGTAGGTTACGGCGATCCAGACGACCCCGGCAAAGGCCGCCGACTCGCGGTTCATCGACGCCAGGACGACGACCAGCATCAAGGCGACCGGTTTCTCCGCCAGGGCGAGACAGACGATGAGCGCGGTGAATCCGATGTCGAAGAAGTCGCTGGGGTTCTCGCCCGAATCGGTCATGGGCGCCCAGAGATAGGCGAAGGTGACGAGGCCGACCGATACCACGGCGCGCAGCCGGCTGCCGGTCGTCTGGAATACCGCCGCGTAGAGCGCGACAAACCCTGCAGCGGCTTCGACGAAACGCAGGATGTGCCAGAGCGATCGTTCGGAGAAGCCCGCCGGCGCGATCTTCAGCGCAAGCACGGTCAGCGCGGGGGCGAGTATGCGGTTCTGGAATTCCGGTATTTCGACCCGGCCCTCCCATATCCGCAACTGAACGGCGACGGCATCGGCCCATGTCAGGTCCCGGAGGCGAAAGGAGAACTGGCTCGCCAGGATCGCCAACGACAACACGATCGCCAGGGGAAGCGCGTTGTGTCGAAGGGCGTTCGGCAATTGCATATTTTTTGCTGCGCTTTTTGTAGTGCAGAAGGGGCGGAGATGGCAATCGTCTCAAGGCGGTTGTAGGCTGAAGCCGCAGAGCGTCCCGTTGCGTTGCGTATCCTTTCGTAGCGTCAACCGTGGAGCGAGCCTCATGACATTTCCCCGCCGCACCTTCCTGCATCTGGCCGCGGGTGCCGCCGCGTTGCCGGCCTTGCCGCGCCTGGCGCGTGCGCAGGCTTATCCGTCCAAGCCGGCCCGCATCGTCGTGGGCTTCACCGCGGGCGGAGCGACCGACATCCAGGCGCGCCTGATGGGCGACCTGCTGACGGAACGTACCGGCCAGCAATTCATCGTCGAGAACAAGCCCGGCGCCAGCGGCAACATCGGCACCGAGACGGTCGCGAAGGCCGCCCCTGATGGCTACACCCTGCTGCAGGTCGTGACGCCGCATGCGATCAACGCCGCGCTCTACAGCAATCTCAATTTCGACTTCATGCGCGACATCGCGCCGGTGATCTGCATCGCGCGGCTGGCCTACGTCGTCGTGGTGAATCCGTCGGTCCCCGTCACCTCGATCCCCGAGCTCATCGCCTACGCCAAGGCCAACCCGGGCAAGCTCAACTACGGCTCGGCAGGGCAGGGGACGCCGCAGAACATTTCCTGTGAACTCTTCAAGATGATGGCCGGGGTGAATCTGGTCCACGTCCCCTACAAGGGCGGCGCGCCCGCCGTCGCCGATCTCATCGCGGGCCACGTGCAGGTGATCTTCGCGCCCGTGTCGGAGTCGATCCAGCAGATCAAGTCCGGCAAGCTCAGGGCCCTGGCGGTGACGACCGCGGCCCGTCTCGACGTGTTCCCCGAGCTGCCCACGATCGGCGACTTCGTGCCCGGCTACGAGGCGAGCGGCTTCGGCGGCATCGGCGTGCCGCGGGGCACGCCGGCCGAAATCATCGACAGGCTGAACAAGGAGATCAACGCCGGTCTCACCGACAGCAAGGTCAGCTCCCGGATCGTCGAGCTGGGCGGCACTGTGGCGGGCGGCACGCCGGCGGAGTTCGGCAAGATCCTCGCCGAGGCCACCGAGAAATGGGCGAAGGTGATCAAGTTCGCCGGAATCAAGGCCGAGTAGGTTACTTCGCGGCGGGCGCCGAGAGCTTTACGATATCGCCCCAGCGCGCGATCTCCTTCGCGAGGTAGGCGGCGAGGTCGGCCGGACCGCCGCGCTTTTCCTCGACGCCCTGGGCCGCCAGCGTTTCCTTGATCTTCGGCTTCTGCAGCGCCTTGTCGATGGCGCCGTAGAGCCGGTCAACGATCGGCTGGGGTGTGCCTTTCGCCGCCATCAGGAAGTAGGAGATCTCGACGGTGAGATCGGGATAGCCCGCCTCCTTGAAGGTGGGCACGTCGGGCGCCACGCTTGCCCGCGTGTCGCCGGTCACGGCGATCATCCGTGCCTGCTTGGCATTGTAGGCGGGAATGCCCGATGTGACGGGCGTGTACCAGACCTGGATGCGGTTGGCCAAGAGATCGACCAGCGCGTCGGGTGTGCTCTTGTACGGCACCATTACCGTGTTGATCCTGGCGGCGCGGTTCAGCATCTCGCCCAGGAACTGCGGCACGCCGCCGATGTAGCCCGCGAAGTTGAGCTTGCCGGGTTGCTGGCGGGCGAGCTCGACGAACTCGGCCAGCGTCTTCGCCGGGAGCTCGTTGGGCACGAACATCGAATAGAGCCCCTTGCCGGCGAAAGCGACCGGCACGAAGTCCTTCGTGAGGTCGGTGGTCGCGTTGCCGGTGACCTGATTGAGGATCTGGCTGACCGAGGGGATGAACAGCGTGTAGCCGTCGGGCCGCGATTTCGCGACCAGGTCGGCGGCGATATTGCCGGTGGCGCCCGCGCGATTGTCGATGATGACGCTCTGGCCCAGCGTGCCCATCATGTCCTGCCCGAGCTGGCGGGCGATGACATCGTTGGTCGTGCCGGGACCGAACGGGACGACGATCGTGATCGGCTTGCTCGGAAAGTCCTGCGCGCGAGCCGGGAGCGCGGCACCGGCAAGGCCCGCCATCGCCGACGCCACGGCCGTGCGCCGGGACAGTTTCGCAACCTTCATGAACGTTCTCTCCCTTTTTTGTCCTGTTTGTGAGAAGGAGTTAAGGTTGCCGCGCCGGGACCCGTCAACACCGGGCGCACGCCCGATTTCGCGACTGAAGTCGTCCGGTGCACAATGCCGGCGTCATCGACCGAAGGAAGACTTGTCCCATGCCTCATATCGTCGTCGCCGATCCCATCCATCCCGGCGGCATCGAACGGCTGCTCGCGGCGCCGGGCGTCACTCTCGACCATCCGGGGAACAGGACCAACGAGGACCTCAAGGATCGCCTGCGCGATGCCGAGGGGTTGATCGTGCGCGGCACCAGGGTGGACGAGGCGCTGCTCGAGCACGCCAAGCGGCTGCGCGTCGTGTGCCGCCATGGCGTGGGCTACGACCTGGTCGACGTGCCGGCGCTCACGCGGCGCGGCATCGCCCTGATGATCACGCCCGAAGCCAATGCGGCCTCCGTGGCCGAGCACGCGCTGATGCTGATGTTGGCGCTCGCGCGCAATGTCGTGCCGGTGTCGGCGGCGGTGCGACGCGGCGAGTGGCGCGTCCAGGGCCAGTCCGGGACCTTCGAGCTGGGCGGACGCAGTGTCCTGGTGATCGGCTTCGGCCGCATCGGCACGCGCGTCTCCAGGCTCTGCACCGCATTCGGCATGCACGTCATGGTCCACGATCCCTACATGCCGGCCGGCACGATCCGGGGCGCGGGCTACGAGGCGATCGTCGAGCGCGATGCGGGACTCGCCAAGGCCGACTTCGTGACGGTGCACATTCCCGCCAATGATGCGACGCGCGGAACGGTGGATGCCAACTTCCTGTCGCGCATGAAGCCGGGCGCCGTTCTGGTGAACACCGCGCGCGGAACGCTGGTCGACGAGGCGGCGCTCGAGGCGGCGCTGCGTTCGGGTCACCTGGCGGCCGCCGGTCTCGACGTGCTGCGAGAGGAGCCGATGACGAAGACCCTCTCCATGCTCTCTCTCGACAACCTGATCGTGACGCCGCACGTCGCGGCCAGCACCGCCGAAGGACTGCGCCGCATGTCCTGGGATTCCGCCGGCAATGTGCTCGAGTTCCTGGCCGGCCGGTACGACCGCGACGCGGTGGTGAATGGCGCGGAGCTGGCCAAGGGCTGAGCGATGGCGATTGTTGTCTGGATCCTCTTCGGCGCACTGGGAGCGCTCGTGCTCTGGGAAGCCGTTGTCCAGCTGCGTCGCTGGCGCAACGGAGCCGCCAGCCGGGAGACTGACCCGGACCGCTACTATGCGCCGGAGGCGGAGACGCGGCGCGAGCTTGATGCCGCCGCCAGTCGCGCTGTTCATTCTGCCGAGTCAGGCATGATCAAGCGCGCCGAACCGCGGCGGAGTTTGTGATGAATGAGTAGCCTGTCGCACCTTCTGGCCGAGCACCCGATGTATTGGGTGCAGACATACGGCTACTGGGCCGTGTTCTTCTTCGTGGCGATCGAGAGCAGCGGCATTCCGGCACCGGGAGAGGCAGCGCTCGTCAGTGTCGCGGCCTTCGCCGGCGTGACACACCAGCTCGACATCTTCTGGATCGTGGCGGCCGCGGCGGGCGGCGCCGTGGTCGGGGACAATCTCGGCTATCTTGCCGGCCGACGCCTGGGCTTTCCGATGCTGCTGCGGCACGGCCGCAAGATCGGACTCACCGATGGCCGCCTCAAGCTTGGCCAATATCTGTTCGGCCGCTATGGCGGCGCCATCGTCTTCTTCGGACGGTTCGTGGCGGTGTTGCGCGCTGCGGCGGCCGTGCTGGCCGGGGTCAATTGCATGCCATGGCGCCGCTTCCTGGCCTTCAACGCCGCAGGCGGTATCGCCTGGGCGAGTGTCTTCGGCTTCGGCGCGTATGCTTTCGGCGGCGCGATGCTCCACAAGTCGGGCAAGATCGGCCTGGTTTTCCTTGTCCTGGCGGCAGTGCTGCTCGTGGCCGGATTCTTCGTCATCAGGCGTCAGGAGAGCCGCCTCATCGCCCGGGCGGAACTGGCTCTGCCGGGGCCGCTGCGGGCCGAGGCCTGAGGCAAAAGTCCCTGAACGCATCAGGGTTGCAAGTCGCTTCCAACGCTCCTAAGCCTCAACGCCAAGCTGCAAAACCGATTGCGAGAGGATTTGTGCCATGAGTGACGCTTCCACTTACACGCCGCCGAAAGTCTGGACCTGGAACAAGGCGAACGGCGGCCGCTTCGCCAACACCAACCGCCCGATCGCGGGCAAGACGCACGACAAGGAGCTGCCGGTCGGCAAGCATCCGTTCCAGCTCTATTCGCTGGGCACGCCGAACGGTCAGAAGGTCACCATCATGTTCGAGGAGCTGTTGGCGCTCGGGCACAAGGGCGCGGAATACGATGCCTGGCTGATCAAGATCGGCGACGGCGACCAGTTCGGCTCGGGCTTCGTGGCCATCAATCCCAACTCCAAGATCCCGGCGCTGGTCGACCGCAGCGGTCCCAAGCCTATCCGCGTCTTCGAGTCGGGCGCGATCCTGATGCATCTCGCCGAGAAGTTCGGCAATGCCTTCCTGCCGACCGGCGGCGAGGCGCGCGCCGAGTGTCTCTCGTGGCTGTTCTGGCAGATGGGCAGCGCGCCCTATCTCGGCGGCGGCTTCGGTCACTTTTACGCCTACGCGCCCACCAAGATGGAATATCCGATCGACCGCTTCGCCATGGAGACGAAGCGGCAGATGGACGTCCTCGACCGGCGGCTGGCCGAAAGCAGGTTCCTGGGCGGCAACGACTACACGATCGCCGACATGGCCGTGTGGCCCTGGTACGGCGGCCTCGCCAAGGGGTTGATGTACGGCGCGGGCGAGTTCCTGGCGGTGCACGAGTACAAGAACGTCGTGCGCTGGGCCGACGAGATTGGCGCGCGGCCGGCGGTGAAGCGCGGCCGCATCGTCAACCGCCTCCAGGGCGATCCCGCGCAGCAGCTCCACGAGCGCCACGATGCCAGCGACTTCGACCTGAAGACGCAGGACAAGGTGGCGCCGAAAGGCTGACGCCGCTCAGGCGAGCGCTGTCGCCTCGATGGAGATCAGCACGCCGGGAATCTCGACGCCGAGCTTGGCGACGGCCCGCGCGGGCTTATTCGTCTTGAAGAACTCGGCGTAGGCCTGGTTCATGCCGGCGAAGTCCTGCGGGTGGGTCAGCAGCACGGTGATCTTCACGATCTTGTCGAACGAGCTGCCGGCCGCCTTCAGGACTGTCTCGACATTGCGCAACGCCTGACGCGTCTGGTCCTGGATGGTGTCTCCCGCCATCTCGAGCGCGCCGCCGCCCGGACGGACGGCGACTTGGCCCGAGACGAAGACGAAGCCGCCTGCCACGACCGCATGTGAGTACGGCGAATGTGACGGCGGATAGCCCGGCACATCCGCAACAAAGCGGATATCGGCCATCAGTTGCAGGTCCAGAAGAACTTGCTGAAGTTGTAGCCGAAGCTCTGGATCGGCAGCCACTTGTAGCCGTCGAGGCACTTGTGCATCGCCTGCCGCTCGAACGACGCCAGCAGGTAGACGTCCGACTGCTGGGCGACGAGCTTGTGCTGCAGCTCCTTGTAGATGACGTTCTGCTTGGCCACGTCGGTCTCGCCGCGCGCCTTGTCGATCATCGCGTCGATCTCGGGATCCTGGATCCAGTCCATCGACGAGTAGGTGCCGGCGCCCTTCGAGTGGTACTGAACGTAGAGGGTGCTGTCGGGCGACGGATAGGTGAGGCCGTTGAAGATCTGCGTGATCGCGGGCGTCGTGTCCGCCTTGCTCGCGAGCTCGGTGATGCGGTTCCACGGCTCGGGCTGCAGCTTCACGTCGAAGCCGACTTCGTTCAGCGAGGCCTGCAGCATCAGCGCCAGGTCCTCCTCGAACTGCAGCGTCTTGATGTAGGTGTGCACGATCGGCACCTTGCCGCCCTTGGCGTACTTGGACAGCTTCAGCTCGGCCTTGGCCTTCTCGAGGTTGAACTCGGGCGCGGGCAGGTCGTTGGCATAGGCGTCGCCCAGCGCGGGCGGCACCGGGCCCTTCATCTCGACGCCGGGATAGAGCGTGTCGCGCACTGTCTTGTAGTCGATCGCATAGGCGATTGCCTTGCGGACATGGACGTCGTCGGTCGGCGCCACCTTCTGGTTCATCTTCAGGTAGAAGCCGCTGGCCGTCGGATTGCCGACAATTCGATAGTCCTTCATCTTCGAGATCGCGTCGAAGGTTTCGCTGGCCTGCGAGCGCGCGGACATGCCGAGCTCGCCGCGCTGCGCCATCGCCTTCACCGTCGCCTCGTCCTTGGTCACGATGAAGCGCACCTGGTCGATCGGCTTGTCCGGGAACTTGCCGTGGTATTTCTCGAAGCGCTCGATCACGAGCTCGCCGCCTCGGTCGTAGGAGCCGAGCGTGAAGGGGCCCGTGCCGGCCGCCGCGTTGGCGAGATAGTCTTCGGCCCACTTGTCCTTCTCGGTCGCCTTGGCCTTCAACGCCTCGCTGTTGACGATCAGGATCAGCGGTGTCGTGGCGAGGAACGGTGCGTAGACGCGATTGAGGACGATCTCGACCGTCATGTCGTCGAGCGCCTTCACGTTCTCGGGCGAGATCAGGCCCGAGAACAGGAAGGCGGGACCCTTGTTGACCGCGATCAGACGCTGCAGCGAATAGACGATGTCCTTGGCCGTGACCGGCTTGCCATCGGTGAAGGTGATGCCCTTGGCGAGATGGAAAGTGTACTTCTTCGAGTCGTCGGAGATGTCCCACTTCTCAGCGATCAGCGGCAGGATCTTACCTTGCGGATCGACGGCGGTCAGGCCCTCGTAGAGGTTCGCCGCCGCCATGTACTCGGTGTAGTCCTTGATCTTGGCCGGATCGACGGTGCCGAAGATCTGCGTGGCAGTGACCGTGATGCTGGTCTTGGCCCAGGCAGAAGGAGCGGCGAGAGGGACGGTGAAGGCGAGTGCCCCCGCCATGGCGAGGCTGCCGAACCGGATTGATGTGCGCATCGTGGTCTCCTGTGTCTGCGGACGGGGATTATTGTATCGTCGAAGCGAGGACAGCGCGACGCTCCTCGAGCGTAACCTGGGGCTTGGCCTGTTCCTCGGCGTCGGTGAGGACCGGGATCGAGGCGATCAGGGCGCGCGTATAGGGATGCTGCGGGTCGTCGAAGACCGTGTCTGTCGGCCCCTGTTCGCAGATCTCGCCCCGGAACATGACCGCGATGCGATTGCAGAAATTCCGCATCAGGCTGAGATCGTGTGAAATGAACAGGTAGGTGAGCCCCAGCCGGTCGCGCAGCCCGAGCAGCAGGTCGATCACGGTCTTCTGGACCGAGACGTCGAGCGAGGAGGTGGGCTCGTCGAGCACGACGATCTCGGGATCGACGGCGAGCGCGCGGGCGATGGCGACGCGCTGCTTCTGGCCACCCGAGAGCTGGTGCGGGTAGCGGCTGGCGAAGTTGGCGGGCAATTCGACCAGCGCCAGCAGTTCGCGGATGCGCTCGGCGCGCTTGTCCTTCGGCACGGCGCCCGCGAAGGCGAGCGGCACCGCCAGCGTCTCGGCGACCGTCCGGCGCGGGTTCAGGGAGGAGGCGGGGTTCTGGTAGACGATCTGGATGCGGCGCCGGAACGCGGGGTCTTTGCGCCAGTCGGCGATCGAGCGGCCGTCGATCTCGATCGTGCCGCCGCTGAGCGGCATCAGGCCCACGATCATGCGCGCGATCGTGGACTTGCCCGAACCCGATTCGCCTGCGATGCCGAAGACGTCGCCCTTGCAGATCGAGAGGCTGGCATTGCGCACCGCCAGCACCGGCGCCTTCGCGGGCTCGAGGAAGCGGCGCGGCGCCTCGAAGCGCTTGACCACGTCGTTGGCCGTGATGACGACGGTCTCGCTGTGTGCCTGGCGATGCTGCACCTTCGGCCCGTAGAGCGGCGGGATCGCCTCAAGCAGGCGCTGCGTGTAGGGCATGCGCGGTGCGGTGAAGATCTCGCGCACCGGCCCGTGCTCGACGATGCGGCCCGACTGCATCACGTAGACGTAGTCGGAGGTCTGGCGCACGACCGCGAGATTGTGCGTCACCATCAGAAGCGTGAGCTGCTCCTCGCTGACCAACTGGTTGAGCAGGCGCAGGATCTCGTCCTGTGTCGTGACGTCGAGCGCCGTCCCGGGCTCGTCGGCGATCAGGAGCTTGGGCCGGTGCATCAGCGCCATGGCGATCAGCACCCTCTGGCGCATGCCGCCCGAGAGCTGGAAAGGGTAGGAGCGCAGCACGCGCTCGGGCTCCTTGAGCTGGGCCTGGCGGAGCGTCGCCTCGATGCGCGTGCGCCGGCTCCTGGCATCGCTCGACGTGCCCAGTCGCCGGTCGGCGAACTTCAGCACGTCGTCGAGATGCTCGCCGATGGTGAAGACCGGATTGAACGAGGTGAGCGGATCCTGGTGCACGATGGAGATATCGGTGCCCTTGAGACGCTCGCGCTCGCGTCGGCTGAGCGACAGCAGCTCCTGCCCGTCGAAGCGAATGCTGCCGCCCAGCACGCGCGCGGCGGGATGCGGAAGCGTTCCGATCACCGCCTTCATGGTGACGGACTTGCCCGAGCCCGATTCGCCGATCACGGCGGCGCGCTGGCCCGCCTCGACCTTGAGATGTACGTCGTGCAGCACTTGCGTGGTCTGGCCATAGCTCGCGAAGCCGATGTTAAGGCTTTCGATCTCGAGGAGGGGATGCGGCGCGGCCATCAGATCTCGACATCCAGCATGTCGCGCAGCCCGTCGCCCAGCAGGTTGAATCCCAGGATGGCGTACAGAACGGCGAAGCCCGGCATCACCGCCTCCCACCACATCTCCGGCAGGAACTGCGCGCCGGCCGCGACCATGGTGCCGAGGTCGGGCGTCGGCGGCTGCACGCCCAGTCCCAGGAAGCTGAGCGAGGCGCCGAACAGGATGACGAAACCCGCGTCGAGCGTGGTCTTGACCGAGATCGCGGCGGCGCAGTTGGGCAGGATCTCGCGGAACAGGATGTGAAGGTGCGAGGCGCCCGCCACGCGCGCGGCCTCGACGAAATCCTCGGCCACGACGCTCTTCACCACGCGGTAGACGAGGCGGCAGTGCCACGTCCACCACAGCACCGTGATGGCGATCATCGAGTGAATGAGATCGGGCGTCAGCACGGCGGTGATCGCGAGCGCCATCACCAGCGGCGGCACGGCCAGCATCACGTTGGTGAGCCACATGATGCCGGTCTCGACGATGCCGCCGAAGTAGCCGGCCAGCAGGCCGAACAGCACACCGGCCGGCACGGCGACGCCCAGCACGCCGACCACCAGCAGCAGGGAGACGCGATAGCCGAACAGGATGCGCGAGAGGATGTCGCGGCCGACATTGTCGGTGCCCAGCAGATGCTCGAGGCTGGGTGCATTGTGGCGATGGCGGAAATCGACGAAGGAGCCGGCGTGATTGGGGTAGGGCGCGATGTAGGGCGCCAGGATCGCGGCCAGCACGATCGAGACCACGATCACGATGCCGATGATGGCGGCGGGGTTGCTCAGCAGCCGGCGGCGCGCGCGGCCGAAGTTGGACAGCTCTTCCGCGGGCGACAGGGTTTCGGTCTCGACGCTCACGCTCAGCCTCGTGCCCGGAGCCGCGGATCGATCAGACCGACCAGCAGATCGACGATCAGGTTGGCGACGACGAAGAAAAGGCCGGACGTCAGCACCACGGCCATGACGGCGTTGATATCCTTGCTGAGGATGGCGCGCAGGCCATAGCTCGCAATGCCGGGCCAGGCGAAGACCATTTCGACGATGAAGGCATTGCCGATCAGCGAAGCAAATTCCAGGCCGAGGATGGTGAGCGGCGCCACGGCCGCGAGCCGCAGCATGTACTTCAGCGTGATCACGTAGTCGGGGACGCCGAACGAGCGCAAGGTCTCGACATGATCGCGCCGCGCCACGTCGAGCATGCTGGAGCGCGTGATGCGCATGATCTGGCCGATGCCGGCGGCCGAGAGCGCGAGCGCCGGCAGGAAGATGTGCGACAGCGCGTCGGCGAAGGCGTCGAACCGGCCCTTCAGGAGGGAGTCCACGAGCGCCAGGTGCGTGATGTCGGGCGTGAAGCGGATGTCGGTGCTGAGCCGGCCCGTCAGGGGAAAGAAGTGGAAGTGGCTGACCAGCAGCTGCAACAGGATAGCGAAGACGAATCCCGGCGTCACGACGCCCAGCAGCGATACCAGCCGGCTCGCATTGTCGATCCAGCTGTTGTGCCGCCGCGCCGCCAGGACGCCGAGCGGCACGGCCAGCACCGCGATCAGGAAGAGGGTGAAGAGCACCAGTTCCAGCGTGGCGGGCAGCGCCTGGGCGATGTCGTCGGCGACCGCGCGGCTGGTGAGGAGCGACTTGCCGAGATTGCCGCGCAGCACCCCGCCGATGTAGTCGAAATATTGCACCACGGCCGGCTTGCTGAAGCCCATCTCCTCCTGGAGCTGCGCTACCTGCTCGTTGGTGGCGAGCGGACCCAGCGCCATGCGCGCGGGATCCCCGGGCACGACGCGGGCCACGGTGAAGATGACGACCGACAGGCCCAACAGGATGAAGGCGAAGCCGATCGTACGGCGGAGCAGGTGATAGCCAATCATGCCAAGTCCCTGAAAGAGCCGGTCCGCGCCTCCTAGGCCACGATCCAGTAGTCGGTCTGGCTATCCTTATGCAAAAACCAGTCCTTGCCGTCTTCCAGGATTTCGAGCGTGTCGCCCCGGTCGGTGATCGCCACCACCCGGGCGTTCGAGATCCGGCCGTCAGCATAGCGGATCTTGACGGTCGATCTCACCTTTGGTGGATGGTCGAAGCTCTGCGGGAAATGGACACGGACGTTGTCGCGCAGTTCCTGCAGGCCGGTGGCCTGGATCAGCAGCGCAGGAATTCCTTGGCGTTGCCGTACAGCCACTTCTCGATGACCTTGTCCTTGAGCGGCAGCTTCTCGTAGAGCGCAACGCTCTGCGGAATGGTGAGGTTGAAGGAGTCCTTCGAGAACCCGACCATGATCTTGTCCTGCAGCAGGGTGTTGCCGAACTGCATGAACATCTCCCAGCCCGCGCCGGGTTGGCCGAAGTAGGCCGGGTGATGGGCCGAGGTGTCGCAATAGAGGTTGGGATGGCGGCGCATCAGGCCGACCAGATCCTGCACCCACGGCCAGCCGCTCAGCGCCGCATCGATGCGCAGCTCGGGGAAATCCATCGCGATCTGGTCGAGATGGCGCGGATGGCCCAGGTCATAGGGACGGTCGTTGGCGTAGTTCATCGTCGAGTAAATGCGCACCGGCACGTCGAGCTCGACGCACTTGGCGTAGAGCGGATAGTAGCGGCGGTCGCTGGCGGCGAGATTGTTATAGAGAGCGGCGACACGCAGGCCGTTCAGCTTGCGCTCCTTGATCAGGCGCTCGAACTCGCGCACGCCGCGCATGCCGTCGAACGGGCTGATCGAGGCGAGCGCGAAGAAGCGGTTGGGATATTCGGCCACGACATCGGCCAGCACGTTGTTGTCGACGCGTCCCAGCACGGAGACCTCGGCACCCTCACGGTCGAGCTCTTCCACGAACTGCTTGATCGACTGGCCCTTCGGCTTCGTGTCGGTCTTGGCGGTGCCTTCGCCGAGCGCGCCGGCGACGCGCTTGCGGAAGATGTTCTTGTAGTTGGCGAAGCCGTAGCCGGGACGCTCCGGCAGCAGTTCGGGATCGCCATAGCCGATGCGGTGCGAGGCCTGCTCGTGATACTGGCGGGGCTTGCCGCTTTCGTCCGGGGGAAGCAGACATTCCAGATCGATGACTTTCCTGACCACGCTCGTACCTCTCGATGGTTTATTCTTCGACCCTCAGCATACTGACGATCTCACTCGAAATGCATCGGTAATTGACGCGCGCGAAGGCCTATGATGCATTGCACCATGGGGACGTTGGCGGAGCGTTGGGAGGCGAGGGGTTGATGGTACGGCATATTGCGGGACAATTGGCGCAAGCCGTGCTGCTGCTCATTGCCGTCGTCATCATCATCTACTGCCTGCTGCAGCTGATTCCGGGCGACCCGATCCAGGCGATGGTGGGCGACGTGCCGGTGCCGGCTGCGCTGCGCGCCGCGCTGGAGAAGCGCTTCCAGCTCGACCAGCCGTTCCTCACGCGCCTGATCGGCTATCTGGGAAACATCCTGCACGGTGACCTCGGCTATTCGATGACCTACCGCCGTCCGGTGCTCGACATTCTCGCAGAGCGGTTTCCGCGCACCCTGCTGCTGGCCGGCATTGGCTATGGCTTCGGCATCACCATCGGCATCGCCATCGGCATCCATTCCGCGGTGACGAAGCATCGCGGCGTAGACCAGGCGTGGTCGAGCCTCGTGCTGATCGGCTACGCGATGCCGACCTTCTGGGTCGGTCAGCTTCTGGTCATGGCCTTCTCGATCCAGCTCGGCTGGCTGCCGACACAGGGCATGGGGCCGATGATCTCGCGCGCGCAAGGCCTCGACTGGATTCTCGAACGGGCGACCTATCTCGTGCTGCCGGTGCTCACCTACACCATCCTCGAGACCACGCGCGTGGCACGCTTCATGCGAGCCAGCGTCTCCGAAACGCTCGAGCAAGGGTATATCGTGACCGCCCGGCAGAAAGGCCTGTCGCGGCGCGAGATCATCATGGGGCACGTGGTTCGCAACTCGATCCTGCCGGTCATCACGGTGATGGGCTATTCGTTCGGAACCGCCATGGGCGGTGCCGTGCTGCTGGAGACGGTCTTCTCCTATCCCGGCGTCGGCTCGCTGATGGTCGAGTCCGTGCGCCAGCGCGACACGCAGGTGATCGTGGGCGTCGTCATCCTGGTCGCCTGTTCGGTGGTGGTGATGAACGTCGTGGTCGATCTGCTCTACGCCTGGCTCGATCCCCGCATCCGCATCGCCTCGGCACGCCGCTGATGAGCGTGGACGCCAACACGATCGGCAGGTTGCAGCGGTCGCGGAAATCCGCGTCGCTCGACCTGCTGCGCCGCCTGTTCCGTACGCGGTTCGGCGGCATCGGCCTGGTGATCCTGATGGTCATCACCTTGCTGTCGGTGTTCGCGCCGCTGTTCGCCACGACCGGGCCGCTCGAACTGGGCGCGCCCTCGATGCAGCCGCCGTCGGGCCAGTACCTGCTCGGCACCGACAGCCTCGGCCGCGACCTGCGCTCGGTGATGCTCTATGCCGGCCGCTCCTCGCTCACCATCGGCTTCTGCGCCGCCGCCATGGCGTTCCTGATCGGCGGCACGGTGGGCGCGTTGGCCGGTTACTTTCGCGGGCCGCTGGCCGCCGTGTTGCTGCGCATCACCGATCTCTTCCACACGCTGCCCGCGATCATCATCGTGCTGTTCAGCGTGTCGCTGCTGGGCGCCAACTTCTGGCTGCAGGTCGCAGCCGTGGCGCTTGCGATCTGGCCGATCGAGGCGCGTATCGTCTACGGCCAGTTCATCACGCTGTCGGAGCGGGAGTTCGTGCTGGCGGCGCGCGCGGCCGGCCTCTCGACCTTCCACATCATCTTCCGCGAGATCCTGCCCAACGCGCTGCCGACGGTGATCGTACAGGTGTCGCTCGACGCCAGCACCGCGATCCTGATCGAAGCAGGGCTGGGCTTCCTGGGCCTCTCCGATCCCACGGTGCCAAGCTGGGGCGAGATGCTGAACCGCGGCCAGGAGTATCTCGAGCTGGCGTGGTGGATGAGCGTCTTCCCGGGCGCCGCGATCTGTGTCGCCGTGCTGGGCTTCAACCTGTTCGCCGACGGCGTCACCGAGATGTTCAATCCGCGCGCGTCGGCGGCACCACCGAAGCTCGAAGGATGAGCGACGTGGCGCAGCCTCTGCTCAGCGCGCGCAACGTGAAGGTGCATCTGCGCGTCCATGGCCGCATCGTGAAGGCGGTCGACGGCGTCGATCTCGATGTGCTGCCGGGCCAATGCGTCGGCATCGTGGGCGAGTCGGGCTCGGGCAAGAGCACCTTGGGCCGGGCGATGACCCGGCTGCTGCCGAATGTCGAGATCGCCGAGCTCTCGGGCTCGGTGAAGTTTTGCGGCGACGACGTACTCGCCATGTCGTCGGACACGATGCGGGCGCTGCGCCGCCATCGCGGCCTGTCGATGGTGTTCCAGGATCCGCTGTCCTACCTCAACCCGACGCTCCGCATCGAGCGGCAGATGGCGGAGTCGCTGCGGCATTTGCCCGACCGGCGCGCGGTGCAGGCGAAATCCGTCGAGCTGTTGCAGCAGGTGGGTCTTGCCGATGCCGAGCGCGTGCTCGGCCTCTATCCGCACGAGCTGTCGGGCGGCATGCGGCAGAGGGTGCTGATCGCGATGGCGCTGGCGCCCGATCCGCAAATCCTGGTGGCCGACGAGCCCACGACCGCGCTCGACGCCACCGTGCAGTATCAAGTGATCCAGACGCTGCGGCGCCTCAACCAGGAACGCAACCTCGCGATGCTGATCATCACCCACGACCTCGGCATGGTCGCGGAGCTGTGCGACCAGGTCTATGTCATGCATGGCGGCAAGATCGTCGAGGCGGCCGACGTGTTCACGCTCTTCGAGGCGCCGAAGCACGACTATACCGCGAGCCTGCTGGCGGCGGCGCGGCGGCTGCACCAGACCAAGGCGCTGGGAGGGCTCGCGTGAGCGTCCCCATCATCACCGGACGCGCCATCGTAAAGAGCTTCGGCGGCAGGAGCTGGTTCGGCGGTGCGGATACCTCCAAACGCGCGGTCGACACGATCGATCTCGACGTCAATGAAGGCGAGACGCTCGCCATCGTGGGAGAGTCGGGCTCGGGCAAGAGCACGCTCGCGCGCATGCTGCTCGGCCTCGTCAAGCCGACCTCGGGCGAGATCGCCTACTACGGCCAGGCGATGAGCGGCTTCTCCGCGCCCGATTGGGCGAAGTTCCGCAAGAGCGTGCAGCCGATCTTCCAGGACCCGGCATCGTCGCTCAATCCGCGCATGCGGGTCGACACGACGCTGGCCAACGTGCTGCGCCGCCACAAGCTCGCGACGGCCGCCACGATGGACAGCGCGATCGGCGAGCTGCTCGCCTCGGTCGGCCTCGACGCCACGCAGTTCCACGACCGCTACCCGCACCAGCTCTCGGGCGGCCAGCAGCAGCGCATCGCGATCGCGCGCGCCATGGCAGTGCGCCCGAAGCTGATCATCGCCGACGAGCCGCTGTCGAGCCTCGACATGTCGGTGCAGGCGCAGATCCTCGACCTGCTCGTCAGCCTCAAGACCAGCCGCAATCTCGGCCTCGTCCTGATCAGCCACGATCTCAATGTCGTCGACGCTATCGCCGACCGCGTGATCGTCATGTACCTCGGCAAGGTCGTCGAGGCGGGCCCGACCCGGCAGGTGCTGGGCAATCCGGCCAGCGACTACACGCGTTCCCTGCTGGCGGCCAAGCTGGTCGCCGACCCGAGACTCGCCCGCGAACGCCGTCTGGCCATGGAGGCCGCGATGGGCAAACATCCGCAATCCACGATCCAAGGAGCATCGCCATGATCAAGTTCGACAGGCTCAAGCCCGTTCTTCTCGCCGCCGGCCTGGCGATGCTCGGCTTGGGCGCCACGAGTGCCGCTTATGCGCAGGCCACGCCGAAGCGCGGCGGCACGGCGGTGGTGGGTGTCAGCGTCGCGGGCGCAACGCTCAACACGCAGCTCACCTCGAACGTGACGCCGCTGATCATCGCCGACCTGTGGGCGAGCGGCCTCTACAAGTACGACAAGACCGGCGCGAAGAAGCCGCAGATCGCGAGCTCGTGGGACATCTCGGCCGACGGCAAGACCTACACCTTTCACCTGCGGCCCAACCTCAAATGGTCGGACGGACATGCCTTCTCCTCGGAGGACGTGGCGTTCACGCTGAACGCCTTCGCCAAGTACAACACCTACCTGGTGAAGATCGTCCCGAACGTCGACAGGACCGAGACGCCCGACGCCAACACCTTCGTCGTGCACCTGAAGGAGCCGCAGTCCTCGGCGCTCGAGGGCTTCGACAAGGAAGTCTTCCCGCTGATGCCCAAGCACATCTATGACGGCACCGACATCCCGACCAATCCCGCCAACCGCGCGCCGGTCGGCCTCGGGCCCTACAAGTTCGTGAAGTGGGAAGAGGGCCGCGGCATCACCTTCGAGCGCAACCCGAACTACTGGGACCAGCCCAAGCCCTACCTCGACTCGGTCGTGGCCGTGTTCATTCCGAACGTGCAGCAGCAGCAGAACGCGCTCTACCGCGGAGAGATCGACGTGCTGCGCCCGGCGTTGCCGCAGATCGGCCGCACCATCGAGCAGGGCAAGCTCAAAAACGCCTTCGAGACGCGCGAGGTGAAGGTCAACGCGGCCGAGCGCCTGTCGCTCGACGTCAACACAACGCGCGACATCTTCAACAAGCCGCTGGTGCGCCAGGCGCTGCTGGTGGCGATCGACCGCGAGCGCATCTCCAAGGACGTCTACCAGGGCCTCGCGTTCCCGGCGATGAACGCCATCCCCGAGCAGTTCACCCAGCTCACCGATCCGTCGGTCGACTACAACAAGCAGTTCGCCTACGACCCGGTGAAGGCCGGCAAGATGCTGGACGAGGCGGGCTACCCGCTGAAGGACGGCAAGCGCTTCACCATGGACTTCACCAGCGCCACCAACGCCGACGCCTTCTACGCCGAACCGGCCGCGCAGATCATCTCCGCCAACTGGCGCGCGATCGGCATCGACGTGAAGCTCAGCCTGCTCGAAGGCCAGCTGTGGAGCGACAAGGTGTTCAAGAACCACAACTACGACGTCTCGATGTCGTCGCTCACGGCGCGTACGGACCCCGTGTTCGGCGTCGATCGCTCCTTCCTGTGCAATCCCAGCACCGTGCCGTTCGTCAATCCGACCGGCTACTGCAACAAGGAGCTCGACGAGATCGCGGCCAAGGCGGGCTCGGTTCCGACCGCCGAGCGCAAGGGCTGGTACAAGAAGTACGAGGAGATCGTCGCACGCGACATGCCGCATCTCACGCTGACCAACGCCAAGAAGTTCTTCTCGATCTCGACCCGCTTCGGCGGCATCGACGAGGAACTGGATCTCGCCTTCAACGGCAATCCCGACATGGCCCAGGTCTGGGTCAAGTAGGAAGAGGACGTCGACGTCATGGACGACTTGATGAACGCGCTGGTCCGGCCGCGCACGATCGCGGTCATCGGCGCGTCGCCCAACCGGGTGACCCTGGGCAACGTGGCGCTCGATAACCTCGTCAACTACAAGTACGCGGGCACGGTCATCCCCGTGCACGGCGACGCCAGGGAGATCGCGGGGTTCTCCGCGGTCTCGTCGATCGAGGCGCTGCCCGACGGCGTCGACACCGCACTGGCTTCCGTGCCGGCGGCGGGCGTCGCCGACGTCGTGCGACGGCTCGAGAAGCGCGGCGTGAAGACGGCGATCGTCAACACCGCGGGTTTCTCGGAGGCGCAGGACGTCGAACTGCGCGCGCTGGTGAAGTCCGCCAAGATCCTGATGCACGGCCCCAACTGCATGGGCCTGATCAACCTCTCCGACGCGACGCCGATCTACACCGGCGGCATCACCTCGCGGGTGCGCAAGGGCCCGGTGGCGCTGATCGCGCAGTCGGGCTCGGCCGGCATCTCGGTGATCAATTCGAGCACCTGCGGCTTCTCCAAGATCGTGACCATCGGCAGCGAGTATCGCGTCACCGGCGCGGACTATCTCGCCTGGTTCGCGGGCGACGACGACACGCGGGTGATCGGACTGGTGCTGGAGTCGATCCCCGACGCCGACAAGTTCGCCGACGCCGTCGACAAGGTCCATGCCGCGGGCAAGTCGATGGTCGTGCTCAAGGTCGGCCGCTCGGCCACCGGCGCGCGCGCCACGCTGGCGCATACGGGCGCGCTCATCCGCAACGACGATGCCTTCCAGGGCTTCGCCGACCGCTACGGCGTGCCCGTGGTCGGCGACTACGAGGAGCTGATTGCCACGCTCGAGGCCTTTGCCGTGACAAGGAAGCGCCCGGCGCCCGGCCGCATGGCCCTGATGGGCATCTCCGGCGGCGAGACGGCGCTCGCGTGCGATGCCTGCGAGGAGATCGGCTTGCCGCTGGCCGAATTCTCCGAGGCGACGGGCGCCACGCTGCGCACCGTCCTGCCGGGCATCCCGGGCCAGAACCCGGTCGACATCGGCCAGAGTGTCGGGCGTCAGCAGGGCGCGGCGCTCGCCGGGCTCTCGACGGTGATGAACGCCCCCGAGGTCGGGCTCGGCATCGTGCTGCAGGACATGCAGGCCTCGCTGCCGGCCAGCAGCCATCGCAACTACACCGCCCATCTCACGACGGTCGCCGAGCTCAGCCGCGCGGTGGGCAAGCCCGTCGTCGTGATCTCGCCGACGGCGGAGATCATGAGCGAGAAGCTGCTCGCCTGCCTCGACGACACCGGCACGCCCGCGCTGCGCGGCCTGTGGCCGGGGCTCGTGGCCGTGAAGAGCATGCTCGACTGGGCAGGCCGCACGCCCGACGCACGCCGGCTCGCCCAGCGCAAGCTCACGGGCGAGCGTGCGGCGCTGAAGCAGGAGATCGCAGGCCTGCACGGCTCGCTGCCGTCGGCGCTGGTCGGCCGCCTGCTCAAGACCTACGGCATCCCAACCGTGAAGTCGGCGGTTGCGCGCTCGGTCGATGAAGCCGTGAGCCATGCCAAGACGATCGGCTATCCGATGGTCGTGAAGGTGATGTCGGCCGGCGTGCCGCACCGTTCCGACGTCGGCGCGGTCCAGCTCGGCATCAAGGACGAGGCGGGGCTGCGTGCCGCTGTCGCGCTGATCGAGAAGAACGTGCGGGAGAAGGTGCCCGCCGCCACCATCGACGGCTACGAAATGCAGGAAGAGCTTCTGGACTGCGTGCAGGCGATGGTCGGCTATCAGGCGGCCCCTCCCTATGGCGCCCTGACCATCGTCGGGACGGGCGGCGTGCTGGTCGAGCTCGAAGCAGACAAGGCGTTGAGCCTCAGCCCGGTAACGCAAGCGGAGGCCGGCGGAATGATCTCGTCGACGCGACTGGGCAGGGTGCTCGACGGTTATCGCAACCTGATGCCGCGCACCGACACCACACCGCTCGCGCAGCTGGTCGCAAACCTCTCGGAACTGGCGGCGGACTTCGCCGGCATCATTCCCGAGTGCGATCTCAATCCCGTGCTGATCCGCAAGGGCTCCGGCGACTGCCGCGTCGTCGACGCGTTGTTCGTCGCGGCCTAGCTCTTCCGGCCGGGCGGCCGCGTGCCGCCCAGATGCCCGCGCAGGGTCGGACCTTCGTAGTCGCGGCGGAACACGCCGCGCTTCTGCAGGAGCGGCACCACGTGATCGACGAACAGCGCGAGGTCGTTCGGAAAGATCGGCGGCAGGATGTTGAAGCCGTCGCTGCCGCCCTCGTTCAGCCACATGATCATATGGTCGGCCAGCTGCTCCGGCGTGCCGACGAAGGACTGGTGCACGCGGCTGCGCACCATGATGCGCGCGGCGTCGCGGATCGTCATGGGCGAGGCCTCGGCGCGGCGCATCAGGCTCACGGCATTCTCGCCCAGCGCCGGGTTGAAGGCGCGGATGTCTGCCGTCGGCAGCAGCGAGTCGAGGGGATGGTCGTAGAGCCGGAACCTGGTCATCTCCGTCAGCATCCAGACGCCGACCGAGGGATGCGCCAGCTCGGCAAACTCGGCCTCGCGGCGCAGCGCATGTTCCTCGGTGTCGCCCAGCACCGGCGAGAGGCCCGGCATGATCTTGATGCTGTCGGGCGCGCGGCCGAGCCTGGCCATGCGGCGGTGGATGTCGCTGCGGAACGCCTGCGCGCCGGGCAGCGCGCCCTGCGCCGTGAAGATCGCCTCGCCGATGGACGCGGCGAAATCGCGCCCGGGCTCGCTGCCGCCCGCCTGCACCAGCACCGGCCAGCCCTGTGGCGGGCGCGGCATGCCGAGCGGGCCGTCGACCGAGAAGAATTCGCTGCGATACATCGGGGCCTTGATGCGCGCCGGCTCGGCGGCCGTGGCGCCGTCTTCCCAGCTGTCCCACAGCGCCTTGCAGGCATCGACGAAGGACTGCGCGCGCTGGTAGCGCAGCGACTTCTCCATCGCCTCGCTGCGGCTGAAGTTGAGCGCGGCCTTCTCGTCGAGCGTGGTCACCACGTTCCAGCCCGCGCGGCCGCCGCTCAGATGGTCGAGCGTCGCGAACTTGGCCGCGATCATCGCGGGCTCGTTGTAGGTCGTGGACAGCGTCGCCACGAGGCCGATGCGCTCGGTGACCGAGGCCACGGCGGAGACGATCGAGACCGGATCGAGGTTGTTGATCGCGATCTCGCCCACGACGCGGCCCTCGCGCTCGCGCGCGTTCAGCGCATCGCCCACGAAGAACAGGTCGAACTTGCCGCGCTCGGCAAGGCGGCCGTTCTCGAGATAGTAGTCGAGCTCGGTGATGCGCTCGGCCTTCATGTCCGGGTGACGCCACGCGGCGATGTGATGGCCGCCCGGATAGATGAAGACGCCAAGATGGAGCTGACGCGTCATGCGGCGAACTGGCTGCGAGGACGCGCGAGGCCCAGATGCTCGCGCAGGGTTATGCCGGCATAGGCTGGCGGGCGCAGGCCGCGGGAACGCAGCAGCGGCGTCACCTGGTCGGCGAACGCTTCGAGATCGGCGGTCACGACGTCGACGCCGTCGCACAACACCGACAGCTCAGCCAGTTGCGCGGCAAACGTCTCGGGCTTGCCGGTGAAGGGCAAGGTCGCGAGCAGGCGCGGCCGGTCGCCGATCGCCTGCCGAATCGCGCCGAGGTCGGCCGACTCGGGCGCAATGAACAGATCGGCGCTCTCGCGTGCGAGCGCGAGGCCCTCCGGCGAGGCGTCGCGCAGGATCACCGGCGGATTGCCCTGCAGCGGCCGCGGCGCATTCAAGGGGCCGCGCACGCTGAAGAAGGTCCCGGCGTGGTTGATCGGATGTACGACGTCCGGATTGGAGAAGCGGCCGTTCGGCTTGTCGAGCAGGATCGCCTCGTCCTCCCAGCTGTCCCACAGCTTGCGCGCCACGGCGATGCACTCGGCCGCGCGCGCGTAACGCTCGGCCGTGGTGCGCTTCGGGGCATGGCCGAAGTCGCCCGGGCGGAGCGCGCCGGTCGCCGCGATCAGCGCGCTTCGGCCGGCGGTCAGGCGATCGGCGGCGGCGAAGGAGCGCGCGATGTTGAACGGCTCGGCATGGTCGATCTCGATGGCGCCCGCGAGGCCGATGCGCGTGCTGCATTCGGCCAGGGCCACGATCAGCGGGATGGGATCGAGATTGAACGCGGGCGTCGGCCCCCACTGACCGTCGAACAGGATCGCGTCGAGGCCGCCCTGTTCGGCCGCGCGCACGAGGCCGCGGAACCACGAAAGCGAGGGCGCGGGCAGCGTGCTGCTGCCCGGCGGCGAGACGGTGAGGATCATGAGTCAGGCCGCGACGTGCGCGTTGGCGGGACGGGCGAGGCCCAGATGATCGCGCAGGGTCGTGCCGGTGTACTGCGTGCGGAACATGCCGCGACGCTGGAGTTCCGGCACCACGAGGTTCACGAAATCCTCGAGCCCGTCGGGCAAGGTCGAGAACTGCATCATGAAGCCGTCGGTGGCGCCCATCTCGATCCACTGCTCCATCACGTCGACGATCTGCTTGGGCGTGCCCTTGATCGTCTTGCGGCCGCGCTCGTAGCGCAGGTAGAGCTGCCGGAGCGTCGGGTTCTCCTCGCGGATGATCTTCATGATGCCGTCGAAGAACGCCTTGTGCAGGTTGGCGCTCTTGGGCAGCCGGCTCTCCGGAATCGGCTCGTCGAGCGGCAGGTCGGAGAGATCGGCCTCGAGGTCGGTGCCGAGGCGGAAGCGGCCGACGTCGGGATGGATCATCTCCTGCAGCGCCTGGTACTTGTCCTCGGCCTCCTGCTGGCTGCTGCCGATGACGACCGGCAGGCCCGCCAGGATCTTGAGCTCGTCGGGGTGACGGCCGTACTTGGCGAGGCGCCCCTTGAGCTCGTCGTAGCCGCGCTTGGCGTCCTGGGGATTGGAGGCGCTGGCGAACACGATCTCGGCGGTGCGCGCCGCGAGTTCGAGGCCGGTGTCGGAGGCGCCCGCCTGGATGATCACCGGCTTGCCCTGCGGCGAGCGCGCGACGTTCAGCGCGCCGTCGACCTTGAAGAACTTGCCTTCGTGATGGACAGGATGCTGGCGCGCGGGATCGAAGAAGAGGCCGCTGTCGCGATCGTGAATGAAGGCGTCGTCGTCCCACGAGTCCCAGAGCTTGTTCACCACGTCGACGAATTCGCCGGCCTTCTCGTAGCGCAGTGCATGCGGCGGCAGGGTCGCATGGCCGAAGTTGCGCGCGGCGTAGTCGTTGGCCGAGGTGACGACGTTCCACGCCGCCCGGCCGTGCGAGATATGGTCGAGCGAGGAGAACTGGCGCGCGACGTTGTAGGGCTCGGAGAAACTGGTCGACACCGTGCCGCCCAGGCCAATGTGGGTCGTGGCGCCGGCCAGGGCCGTGAGGAGCGTCACCGGCTCCAGCACGTTCATGAACATCGGGAAGCGGCTCCAGGCGTGCAGATTGTCGGTGCGCGCGGCCGGCGTGTCGGCGATGAAGAAGAGGTCGAACAGGCCGCGCTCTGCGGTCTGGGCAAGGCGGCGATAGTGGTCGATGTCGGTCGAGCCCGCCGCGTTCGCCTTGGGATGCAGCCACGACGCGGGATGCCCGCCGGATGCGCCGCCGATCAGCATGGCCAGCGAAATCTGTTTTTTCGTACTCACGCGCCTAACTCCTCACGACCGTCATGATGCTGCCCCGACTTCGCGATGTCCATCAACCGAAGCGGGCGAGCGGCGTCATCCTGCTGCTGTCTTCCTCGCCGATCACGATCTCGCCGCCGGCGACCAGCCAGGCGTGCGCCATCAGTTCCGCGCGCGTGCCCCGGGCGGCGCCGATGTGCAGGGCCGAGCCCTGGCCGCGGCGGGCGAGCATCGCCTTGCACGCCATCGCCTGCGGCAGGCACACGGCGTTCCAGGGAACGTTGCGCGCGGCGATTTCGACCGCCTGCCGTACGGTCGCGATCTGCACCGCATCGCGCTGCGGCTCATCGGGCGAACGCTCGAGCCACGGCACGATGCGCCGGAAGGGGATGACCAGGATCGCCAGGCGGGCGAGCGCGAGAAAAAGTGCCGCCTCCACGAGAAGCAGAAGCTGTGCGCCGCGCATGCCGCGGAGCAGGCCCAGTTTGCGGAACGCCCGCACAAAATTCTCCTTCGCTGGAGGGCGCGACCATCGTGGTCTTGCCCCGGCCCATTAAACAAATGGAAATTTAATGGAAAGGCGCCCCGTCGTCGGGAAGCCCATGACCAGTGATATTGCGATATACGCAATGCATTGTCAAGCGGTCTTTGCGTCGGTCCAATCGGTCCAACGTTCCAGCAGATCGACCAGCGGCCCGGGGTCCGTGCCGAGGCAGGCGAGGATCCAGTCGCCGCCGGCATCGCCGCCCAGGATCACCGGGCCGCGCGGCGCCACGATGATCTCCCAGCTCACCAGCGCCAGTCCGGGCACCAGCGCCATGGCGCGCCGCGCGGCCGCGGCGGCTTCCGCGAAGCCCGTCACCCGTCGCCCGGTCAGCGGTGCGCCGTTCCACCACGCGTGCGCGAAGCGCCGTCCGGGCTGGGCGAACCACAGGCCCTCCCGCAGCACGCCGGTTCCGAGATCGATCGGCACGCGCAGATGGCCGCGCCTGAAGTCGCGCGGCTCGTTCGGCACGGGCACGGCGAGGAAGGCCGAATGCAGGAACGGCGCACTGCCCGGCTCGCGCGCGGTGGTGAGGTACAGCACCGGCGCGGCGCCATCGGACGCGAGATCGGAAAGGCGCGCGTCGGCGCGCAAATGCTCCTGGATGAGGAAATCGTCGTCGCGTGCGAGGGCGGCGGCGCGCGCCGCGTCGGCACTGTCGATGGCGAAGCCGTCGCGCCCGCCCGGGCTGTGGCGTGACCGCACGAAAAGCGGTCCCGACGGCACGCGGGACAGATCGACGATGCCGCCCTGCCGCACGATCGCATGCGTGAGGGGAATCGCGAGGCCGCCGTGGGCGAGGAGAGCGTCGGTCGCTTCCCTGTCGGCCAGCCGGCGATGCGCCCGCGGCTCGCCCAGACTCGCGAGCACGAGGCGCGCCGAACGGCGCGGCAGCGGGTGCGGTCCGCCAAAGATTTCGCGCCAGGCGTGGGCCTCGTCGGCCTCGGCCCCCGTGGCGAGGCAATCGGCCAGCAGACGCCGTGCCGCGCGATCGTCGATCTCGGCGCCCCGCAGGAAGGCCTGGACACGCCAGTAGGCGGCGGCGATGGAGCCGATGCGTGTCGCCGCGATCGCTGCTCCGCGCAGGACCCATGGCACCGTTCGCCAGAAGCGCGCCGCGCCGCGTGCGCGCAGGCGGGCGAACCGCGCGTCCGTGGGCGCTGCGAAACCCTGTCCGTCGTACGGCAGGCGCGGCCGTAGGTTGGCGGCCGACATTAGGGCGGCAGGAGCTGGTCGGTCATCGCCACCCACACCTCGCAAGCCTGCTCGAAGGAGAGCTTGTAGTGCTCGCGCATGCGGCCCCAGCTTTCGTAGTCGGTCAGCGCCTCGAGCGCGATCAGCGTCGCGTCGCGCCTCCATTGCGAAACGGTGGAGAGCTCCGGCTCGTACATCAGCCTCAACCGCGCCCGCGACATCTCGCGCACGATCGACATCCGGATTTGCAGCGCCTCTTTCGCACCGATGCTCGCCCGCATCAGTACACGCCACAGCGGCAACCAGTTTTCGCAGTTGGTGGCGCGCACGCGGACCTGAAAGGCGATGCGTGTCGCACGGTCCTTGCTGGGCGTGTCGCCGACCGGCGTCGACAGCCCCTGTTGCAGGACATGATCGAATGCCGCCGAGGCCAGTTCCTTGAAGTCCGAGAAGCGCTCGAACACCGATCGAGTCGAGCAGCCCGCGCGTTTGGCGAGCGCCTTTGCCGTCGGCACCTCTTCCTTCTCCCGTATCAGGGCGAGGAAGGCATCGACGATCGCGGCCCGGGTCCGCAGACTGCGGGCATGCCGGCCGTCGGCCTTCAGCGTGTCGCCTTTCACGCGCACCGGAAGGCGCTTCCTCGTCTTGCCCTTAGTTTTGTTGTCGCCCTGACGCGCCACTGTTTCAGACCCCCCACCTATTTCACAGCGTGGCATACCCCTTGCTGCATGTCGCCCCAGCAGGAGGGACGGCCATGCCCAGAGCGTCGAAGAAGATGAAGCTGATGGCCTACGTCAAGACCGGGCCGACGGCGACCCATAACGGCGCCTGGAAGCATCCCGCGTCCGAACTGGGCGACATCTTCCTGCCGGAACGCTACGAGCATCTGGCCAAGGTGCTGGAAGCGGGTTTCTTCGACGGCTGCTTCTTTGCCGACACTTTGGGCCTGCCTGACATCTACAAGGGCAGTTTCGACACCTATCTCCACTACGGCGGGCAGCTTTCCTACCTCGATCCCGTCACGGTCCTGCCGATCATGGCGCGGGTGACGAAGCACCTGGGCCTGGGCGCCACGCTCTCGACCACATTCCATCATCCCTATCACCTCGCGCGCCTGCTGGCCTCGATCGACCATCTGTCGGCCGGCCGCGCCTGCTGGAACGTCGTCACCTCCACGACCGACTTCGAGGCCCGCAACTTCGGCATGAAGGATCTTCCGGCGAAGGACGACCGCTACGCGCGCGGCGACGAGGTCGTCGAGGCGTGCTGCGCGCTCTGGGACTGCTGGGAAGAGGGCGCGATGATCATGGACAAGGAAGAAGGCCTGTTCATCGATCCGGGCAAAGTGCGCTACGCCAACTACAAAGGCGAGCATGTGAGCACGCGCGGGCCTCTCACCATCCCGCGCTCGCCGCAGGGACGACCGGTGCTGATGCAGGCCGGCTCCTCGCCGCGCGGTCGCGAGTTCGCCGCGCGCTGGGGCGAGGCGATCTTCGCGTCGGCCGCCGACACCGCGAACCACGTGAAGCTCTACACCGACATCAAGACGCGCATGGACAAGTACGACCGGCCGCCCGAGCACTGCCAGGTGCTGGCGGCGATGAACGTGGTCGTGGGCGAGACCGACGCGATCGCGCAGGAGAAGGCGGACTATCTCAATTCGCTGCTCAGTCCGGAACTCACGATGGCGACCAATTCGGCGATGATGGGTGCCGACATCAGCAAGGCCAAGGACGAGAAAGAATTCTTCAAGGCCGCCGGGCACCAGGGCCATGGCGGTTCGGTCGACAAGGTTCTGCAGATCATGGAGAAGGAGAAGATCTCCTTCGCCGAGGCCGCGCGCCGGCCGCGCGGCGTGGTCGTGGGCTCGCCCGCCACCATCGCCGACCACATGCAGGAAATGTTCGAGGCGGGCGGCAGCGACGGCTTCGTGCTGATGCCCAACCTGTCGCCGATCATGTTCGAGGAGTTCGGCCGCATGGTCGTGCCCGAGCTGCAGCGGCGCGGCCTGTTCCGTACCCAATACACCGGCAAGACGATGCGAGAGAACCTGCGTAGCTGACGGAGGGCGTGATGAACGAACGCGATCTGCGCGAATTGATTGGCCAAGTGAAGTCAGGCGGCCTGTCGCGCCGCGGATTCATCCAGCGTCTCGCGGCAGTCGGGTTGGCTGCTCCCGCGGCCTCGCAATTGC
Organism: Enhydrobacter aerosaccus; assembly: GCA_903915535.1. Lineage (GTDB taxonomy): Bacteria > Pseudomonadota > Alphaproteobacteria > Reyranellales > Reyranellaceae > Reyranella > Reyranella aerosaccus_C. Next base: position 13,714 of record CAIWTJ010000219.1, on the reverse strand, counting down.
TGGTCGCGGGCGGCGTGGCGATGGCCCAGTCGTCGTCGATCTACAAGCCCACGAAACGCGGCGGCGGCGGGTCTCTGAAGATCCTGCTGTGGCAGGCGCCGACCCTGCTCAACCCGCACTTCGCGGGCGGCAACACCAACCGCGAGTCCTCGCGCATCTTCTTCGAGCCGCTGGCGGGATGGGACAGGGACGGCAACCTCCGGCCGATGCTGGCGACGCAGATCCCCGGCCGCGAGGACGGCACGCTGGCCGCCGACGGCAAATCGGTGGTGTGGAAGCTGAAGCAGGGCGTGAAGTGGCACGACGGCCGCCCGTTCACTGCCGACGACGTGGTGTTTACCTGGGAGTACGCGAAGGATCCCGCGACCACCACGATCACGACGGCCACCTACCGGGACATCGTGGTCGAGAAGATCGACGACTACACGGTGATCGTGAAGTTCGCCGAGCCGACGCCGTTCTGGGCGCAGGCCTTCGTGGGCTCCAACGACATGATCCTGCCCAAGCATTGCTTCAAGGATTACGTCGGCGCCAACTCGCGCGATGCGCCCGCGAACCTGATGCCGATCGGCACCGGTCCCTACAAGTGCACCGCCTTCAAGCCCGGCGATAGCATCACCGGAGTGCTGAACGACAGCTATCACCTCGAGAACCGGCCGTATTTCGACAGCATCTACGTCAAGGGCGGCGGCGATGCCGTGTCGGCGGCGCGCGCGGTGCTGCAGACCGGCGAATACGACTTCGCCTGGAACCTGCAGATCGAGGACGAGATCCTGACGAAGCTGGAGAAGGGCGGGAAAGGCCGCGTCACCATCACCAACGGCGGCGGCATCGAGCATATCCGCCTGCAGAGCGCCGACCCGTGGACCGAGGTCGACGGCGAACGCGCGAACGTCAAGACGAAGAATCCGATCCTGTCGGATACGTCGGTGCGCCAGGCGCTGGCGCTGCTGGTCGACAAGGCCTCGATCGAGAAACACATCTACGGCCGCACGGGACAGGCGACCGCGAACTACATCGACTATCCCGAGCGCTTCCGCTCGAAGTCCACGAAGTTCGAGTTCAACGTCGACAAGGCCGCGGCTCTCCTGGAGAAGGGGGGCTGGATCAAGGGTCCCGACGGCGTGCGGGTGAAGGACGGCAGGAAGCTCAAGATCGGCTTTCAGACCTCGATCAACCAGCCGCGCCAGAAGACCCAGGCGATCGTGAAGCAGGCCTGCCAGAAGGCCGGCATCGAGATGGAGCTGAAGACGATCGTGTCGTCGGTCTATTTCTCGTCCGACGTCGCCAACCCCGACACCAGCGGCAAGTTCTACAACGACCTCGAGATGCACACCTCCTACTCGGGCGCCGATCCGGAGATCTTCCTGCGCACCTTCGTGTCGTGGGATATCGCGCAGAGGGAGAACAAGTGGTCGGGCCGCAACAGCACGCGCTGGCAGAGCAAGGAATACGACGAGCTCTTCAAGGCCGCGACCACCGAGCTCGATCCGGTGAAGCGGGCGGGCATGCTGATCAAGTGCAACGAGATGATCGTGAACGAACAGGTCGTGATCCCCGTCGTCTCCCGCCCCGATGTCGCGGCCCTGAAGGACAAGCTCGTGTGCGACCTCTCCGGCTGGGACAGCAACACCTGGGACCTCGGGAGCTGGTATATCGAGAGCTGAGGATCGTGCGTCGACGTTCCGGATGGGATAACGTCGGTCTCTCCGGGTAGGCAATGCCGACGCACACATTTCTGATCCGCCATGGACAATCTACATTCAATGAGCTTTTCGACGCCAACGGGGTCGATCCTCTTCACTACGATGCGCGTCTGACGCCGACAGGCCGAAATCAAGTCGCGGCGGCGAGAGATGCCGCCCAACGTCTGGGGGTCGATCTGGTAGTCGTGTCGCCGCTCACGCGGGCCATCGAAACGTGTCTCGGCCTGTTCGATCCGGCGCAGACGCGAATTGTTGTCTCGCCATTGCACAGGGAGCGCCTCGGAAACAGTTGCGACATTGGCCGCCATCCGCAGGTGCTGTCGCTCGAATTTCCGATGTTGGACTTCGGTGATCTCGGCGCATGCTGGTGGCACGACGGTCCCAGGGATGCGCGCGGCGTTGCGCTTGAGCCTGACGAAGTGGTGGCGTCGCGGATTGCTGACTTCTCGAAGTGGCTAGGCAGCCGGCCCGAGCAAAGGGTGGCGGTGATTGGACAGGGAACATTCTTTCATCGTCTCACCGGCCGTCATTTTGCGAACTGCGAGATCGTGGATTGGTCCCAGCCCCTTGGAGAAGCATACGGCCCCTGAAGATCGGCGGGCCGTTCCGGCGCGGGCATAACCAGGGCGGCCGCGCTCGCGCTGCAGAACAGGTCTGCTGTAGAATGGGTGGCCGGGTCTTTGCTTCGGTTCTATTCTCGTTCGATGACAAGTTGTCGCGCCGTTCCGGCAGGCTGAGATCGTGGATCAGCCGGTCTCCCGGACCCTGCCGCCGGAAATCGCCACGCCGGCCTATGCCAGCCTGCCCCGCCAGACGGTCTCGCGGCTTCGTCCGTTTTTCCTGCGTCCGCGCATCCTGGCCGCCCTGGTGGTGGCGGCACTGGCGCTTATCTATGCGGGCCGCGAAGTCTATCTGCGCTTCACCCACATCTACGAGTACGACGCCCGCGTGATGGCCGACATCGTGACCGTCTCCAGCCGGGCCGACGGCTGGGTGGTCGAACTGCCGGCGCTCGAGGGCAGGAAGGTCGCGGCCAACGACGTCATCGTGCGCATCGACGACCGCGTCTCGAAGCTCAGGACCGATGCGCTGAAGACGCAGATGCAGAGCATCCAGGCCGAGCGCGACCGGCTGATGGCCGAGCGCCGCATGGTGGCCGAGCAGACCGAGGCCGTGGTGCGCACGCGCACGTCGGCCGTCACCGTCAAGGAGAAGGCGCTGGCGGCGCTGCATGCCGATCTCGATCTCGCGCGGCTGGAACTCGAGCGCAACAAGTCGCTCTACGATCGCCGCGTCGCCAACGAGCGCCAGTTCCAGGTGGCGCAGGCGGGGGCCGCCAAGCTCGAAAGCCAGATCCAGCAGGCGCAGGCGGAGTACGAGCAGGCGCAGGGCAGCCTGCGCGAGGCGGTTGCCGACCGCGAGAAGCTCCTGGTGATCGACGCCCAGGTGGCGGCACTCGCCTTCCAGGCATCGAACCTCGAAGCGCAGCTTGCCCAGCAGGCGGTCGACGTCGAGGACCGCACGATCCGTAGCCCCGTATCCGCCGTGATCGACCGCACCTTCGTGCAGCCGGGCGAATATGTGCAGGCGGGGCAGCGCATCCTGATGCTGCACAATCCGGGCGAGGTCTGGATCGAGGCCAACATCAAGGAAACGCAGGTGGGCGAGATCAAGCTCGGCCAGAAGGTCCATGTCGCCGTCGACGCCTATCCCGACGACAAGTTCGAGGGCCGCATCTCGCTGATCGGCAGCGCCACGACGGCGCGCTTCGCGCTGCTGCCGACGCCGAACCCCTCGGGCAACTTCACCAAGATCACCCAGCGCGTGCCGGTGCGCGTGAAGCTGGTCGACATGCCCAAGCCGCTGTCGCCCGGCATGATGGTCGAAGTCGAAATTGACCTTCGCTAACCCTCCGCTTCCGGATGAGGGAGCGCCGGTCCAGACCACGCAGTTCCTCACCGAACGCTACGGCCCGTCCTATCGCTGGTACGTCACCATCACCGGCATGGTGGGCGTGGTGTCGATGGTGCTGGCCATGACCACGGTGAACGTGGCGGTGCCCGACGTGATGGGCGCCTTCGGCATCGGCCAGGACAAGGCGCAGTGGATGTCCTCGGCCTACACCGCGACGATGACCGCGGGCATGCTGATCAACGCCTGGGTAAGCGGCATCCTGGGCGAGCGGCGCACCTTCGTGGGCGCGCTCTTCTTCTTCTCGCTCGGCGCGCTGCTGGGCGGGACGGCCGCGACCGAGGACACGCTGATCCTCGCGCGCATGCTGCAGGGCTTCAGCGCCGGCATCGCCCAGCCGCTGGTGATGGCGATCATCTTCACGGTCTTCCCGCCCGAGCGGCGCGGCTCGGCGATGGGCGTGTTCGGCTTGGGCGTCGTGTTCGCGCCGGGCATCGGTCCGACGCTGGGCGGGCTGATGATCGAGTATTTCTCCTGGCACTATGTCTTCTACATCTCGCTGCCGTTCTGCGTGCTGGCGGCGGCGCTGGGCATGGTGTTCATGCCGACGCGGCGCATTCCGCGCGTGATCCCGCCGTTCGACTGGCTGGGCTTCGGTCTCTTGTGCGTGGCGCTGGCGGGATTGATGACCGGCATCGCCGACGGCCAGCGCGAGGGCTGGGCCTCGGGCGTGATCGTGACCCGGCTCTGCGTCGGCGCCGGGGCGGGCGTGGCTTTCGTGCTGTGGGAGCTGCACACGCCGCGCGCGATGCTCGACATCCGCATCTTCGCCAACCTCGAATTCTCCGCCGCTGCCCTGATCGCCTTCATCTTCGGGGCCGGCATGATGGGCTCGACCTATGTCATGCCGGTGTTCGTGCAGACCTCGATCGGCTTCACGCCGCTGCTCGCCGGGCTGATGATGATGCCGTCGGGCATCATGCTGGCGTTCATCTTCCCGCTGGCCGGCCGCATGGCCGACATGATCCCGGCCTCGACCATGATCATCGGCGGGCTGCTGCTGTTCGCGCTGGGCTTTGCCTTCATGTGCACGGCCGACGTCGACACGACGTTCTGGACGCTGGTCGGCATGGTCATGATCTCGCGCCTGGGGCTCGGCTTCATCAATCCCAGCCTCAACGCCTCGTCGCTGAAGGCGCTGCCGCCCGACCGCCTGCGCCAGGGCGCGGGCGTCGCCAACTTCATGCGCCAGCTGGGCGGTGCGTTCGGCATCAACCTGATGGTGGCTTTCTTCGAGGTGCGCACGCGCTTCCATGCCGATGCGCTGGCGGCCACGCAGGACTGGGGTAACCGCAGCGCCTCGCGGCTGCTCACGCTGGTCGAGCAGCTGATGCAGCGCAGCGGCCTGCCGTTCCAGCAGCAGAAAGCGGGGGCGTACGATTACCTGGGCGTCATGGTGCAGGCCCAGGCGCAGACGCTTGCCTTCTCCGACACCTTCATCATCGTGGGCGTGCTCGGCCTGGTGGCGCTGGTGCCGGCGGCGATGCTGTCGCGCTCGCAGCGCCGCGCGCGCAGTGCGGCCTGGAGATAGCGCCAAGAGGCATCCATGGTCATCCCGCTGTTCGACCACGACCCGACCGAGTTCAAGGTTCCTCCCTACGTCACCTGGTCGCTGATCGCGCTGAACGTGGCCGTGTTCCTGGTCGAGCAGGCGACCGGCGGCGGCGAATTCCTGATCATGTCCTACGGCGCGGTCCCCGCCGCGATCCTGGGTAAAGCGCCCAATGCGTCGCCGATCCCCGCCTGGGCCACGCTGGTCACCAGCATGTTCCTGCACAGCGGCGTGCTCCATGTCGCGGGCAACATGCTCTACCTCTTCGTGTTCGGCGACGACATCGAGGAGGCGATGGGCTGGTGGCGCTTCCTGCTCTTCTATCTGGCGAGCGGCATCCTGGCGGGGCTCGCCTATGTCTACAGCAACGCCGACAACGTCGGCCCGATGGTGGGCGCGTCAGGCGCGATCGCGGGCGTGCTCGCGGCCTATCTGATGCTGCGGCCCTGCGCCAAGCTCTGGGTGCTGGTGTTCTTCCGGCCCGTCAAGATCGCCGCCATGTGGGCGATCGGCCTGTGGGTCGCGTTCCAGTTCTACGACATCGCCCAGGGCGAGGACGACGGCGTGGCCTACGCCGCGCACCTGGGCGGACTGGCGGCGGGCGCGCTGCTGTTCGTCGCGCTCCGCCCCAGGGATGTCGAGCTCTTCGAGTGCCTGTACGACGAAGAGTCTACTCCTCCTTGAAGCCGTACTCCGGCACGTTTCCGGTGGCGCCGTAGTACTTGTACGGCAGGAACTTGCCGGTCATCGTGAGCTTCACGCGGTCGCCCTTGGGATTGGCCACGCGCTCCATCACCATGTCGAAGTCGATCGCCGACATGATGCCGTCGCCGAACTCCTCCTCGATCAGCGCCTTCCAGGCCGGGGCGTTGACCATCACCATCTCGTAGAAGCGGTAGATCAGGGGATCGGTCGGCGGCATCGGCGTGCCGGTGCCGCGCATCGGGATCTCGTTGATCATCGCTTCCTCGGCCTTGGTGAGGCCGAACAGCTCGGCGGCGTTGGCGGCCTGCGGCTTGGTCAGCTTCATCTGGCCCAGAACCGCGCCCACGATCAGCGTTTCGGAATAGCCGCCGATCTTTTCGCAGATGTACTTCCAGCTCCAGCCCTTCTCGCGCTTGATGTCGAGAAGCTTTTCGGTGAGGTCGCTGCGCTTCATGGAGAGGCTCCCTGTCAGGTTTTACAGGGCGGCCCCGTGCATAAGGTGTGCCAGTTTTGCGGCCCGTTCCTACTGCATGAACCAGCCGTGGCTGACCACGATCGACTGGCCGGTGAGGGCGTTTGTCTTCGCGCCGGCGAAGAACAGCACGCAGTCGGCCACGTCGTCGGTGGTGGTGAACTGGCCGTCGACCGTGTCCTTCAGCATGATGGTCTTGATCACGGCCTCCTCGCTGATGCCGAACTGCTTGGCCTGCTCGGGGATCTGCTTGTCGACCAGCGGGGTGCGCACGAAGCCCGGGCAGACCACGTTGGCGCGCACGTTGAACTCCGCGCCTTCCTTGGCCAGCACCTTGCACAGGCCTTCGAGCCCGTGCTTCGCCGTGACGTAGGGCGCCTTGAGCTTGGACGCTTCCTTCGAGTGGACCGAGCCCATGTAGACCACGGTGCCCGACTTCGCTGCATACATGTGCTTGAGGCACGCCTTGGTCGTGAGGAACGCGCCGTCGAGATGGATGGCCAGCATCTTCTTCCAGTCGGCGAAGTCGAAGTCGACGATCGGCTTCACGATCTGGATGCCGGCGTTGGAGACCAGCAGGTCGATGCGGCCGTACTTCGCCATCACGTCCGCCACGCCCTTGTTGACCGCGGCCTCGTCGATCACATTCATGGCCACGGCGAAGGCGTCGGACCCCTTGGCCTTGATCTCCGCGGCCGTGGCATTCGCAGCGTCGAGGTTCAGGTCGGCGATGACCGGCGTGCCGCCCTCGGCGGCATAGCGGAACGCGATCTCCTTGCCGATTCCGCTCGCCGCACCCGTGATGATGCCGACCTGTTTGTCGAAACGCGCCATGCTGCTTCCTTTCACTCTTTCGCCAGATAATCGTACACGACTTCGCCGAGGCCGAGCGTCAAATCGGTGACATAGTGGATCGCCGAGACCACCTCGTAGACCGGCAGCTGGGCCACGTCGCACAGGGCGTGCTCGAAGAGCTGCAGCGCGCCCGGTCCCGACCAGGCGCCCTTCACGGTGACGTCCTCGGCGTGGTAGCGCACCAGCTCGCAGATGCGCGGTGTGCAGTCGACGTGCGGGATGATCTTGATCATGAAGTTGGGCCGGGCCAGCGACTTCAAGAGCGGCCCGTGGTCGAGCTCGCGATGCTTGTAGCCCATCGTTCCCGTGGCGCAGAGCACGCTGCCGAAATGCAAGGTGCAGACCAGGGTCTCGTTCTCGTGGCAGACCTTGGGCGTGGCGAGCTTCTTGGGGAAGCCCCAGATCTCGCGGCCGCCGGCGATCGGGCCTTCGTCGTCGAGGTACATGGCATGCACGAAGCCGCCCTCCTGCACGGTGCCGTCCTTGTCGGTGAAGCGCACCGGGATCACCTGGCCGCTTTCGGTATAGTCGCCGAAGCCGGTGGAATCGGGCATGCGGATGAACTCGTAGTGCACGATGTCGCCAACCACCTCGAGCGGCTCGGGCACGAAGGCGCGCATGCGGGCGGGATCGGTGCGGTAGCTCAGGATGACGAATTCGCGGTTGTAGAATTTGTACGGCCCGCGCGGGAATGCCGGATTGTTGAGCGGCATGGCGAAGGCGTTCTTGCGGACATCTTCGATCTTCATCGTCTGCAAGCTCCTCAGTAGACCGATGGCACGTGCATGTCCGCGGGGACGGGCGTGCGGTGATAGTCGGGCTTGTGCTCGCGCTGGGGCAGCGCGATCGGCGTATGCGGCACGTCCTCGTAGGGGATCTGCTGCAATAGATGATGGATGCAGTTCAGCCGCGCCGTCTTCTTGTCGACGCCGTCGACGATCCACCAGCGCGCCTCGGGAATATGCGTGCGCGCCAGCATCTCTTCCTTCGCGCGGGTGTAGTCCTCCCAGCGCCGACGCGACTCGAGGTCCATGGGGCTGAGCTTCCATTGCTTCAGCGGATCGTGGATGCGCATCTGGAAGCGCAGGTTCTGCTCCTGGTCGGTGATCGAAAACCAGTACTTCAGCAGGATGATGCCCGAGCGCACCAGCATGCGCTCGAACTCGGGCACGCTGCGGAAGAATTCCTCGGTCTCTTGTGGCGAGCAGAAGCCCATCACCGCCTCGACGCCGGCGCGGTTGTACCAGGAGCGGTCGAACAGGACCATTTCGCCGCCCGCGGGCAGGTGCGCGGCGTAGCGCTGGAAGTACCACTGGGTGCGCTCGCGCTCTGTCGGGGCGGAGAGGGCGACGGTGCGGCAGATGCGGGGATTGAGCCGCTGCGACACGCGCTTGATCACGCCGCCCTTGCCCGCGGCATCGCGGCCCTCGAACAGCACCACGACCTTGAGCTTCTTGTAGGCCACCCAGTCCTGCAACCGCACCAGCTCGCGCTGCAGCCGCAGCAGCTCGCGGAAGTAGCGGGTGCGGTCGATGCTCTCGGGCGGCGGGTTCTCGGTCAGGTTTTCGATCAGGGCGGCCAGGCGCTCGTCGTCGAGCTCGAGCTCGCGTTCCTCGTCCAGGCTGTCGAGGATCTCGTCGTGCAGGCGGTTGGCATCCATGGTCTTCTGCTCCGTTCCGCTCATAGCCCGTCCTCGCGATGCACATCGTGTACCACGATGCCCTCGCCCTCGGGCGGCATGGTGATCCAGCCTCGGTGCTTCAGGGTGCGCGCGGTGTCTTCGTAGCCGCTCTGCCAGTGTTCGCGCATCGAGGTGCCCGAGAACTCGTAGTCTTTGGCTTGGCCCTCGTAGGATTTCTGCTGATAGATCAGCTGCAGGATGGCGATTTCCGGTAGGTGCGTGAGGTCCTGCTTGACCTGCACCTCGTCCTTGCTGAGCAGCTCTTCGGGCATCTTCTCGAGCGCCTGCTTCAGCCGCGTCTTCCACTTGTGCAGGCGGCGGTAGAGATCGGTGTTGTAACGGGTGCGCGACGAATAGACGATGTCCTTCTGGCGCGCCATCACGTCCTCGATGTCGCGCGGCATGGCGCCCCGGGCGCTGAACAGGTCGACCTGGATCACCAGCGAGTTGAGCGTGTCGTCCTGGTCGAGCAGGTGCTGCAGCGGCGTGTTGGAGACGATGCCGCCGTCCCAGAAGTGATCGGTGCCGATCTTGACCATGGGCAGCGCCGGCGGCAGCGCGCCGCTCGCCATCACGTGCTCCGGCGCCAGCGTGTCGGTGCCGTTGTCGAAGTAGGCGAAGTTGCCGTCGAGCACGTTGACCGCGCCGACCGCGAGCCGCATCCGCTTCTCGTTGATCAGGTCGAAGTCGACCAGCTCGAGCAGCGTCTCGCGCAGCGGCGCGCTGTCGTAGTAGCTGGTCGCCGTCGCCGCGCCCGCGAAGCTCTGCCACGGGCCGGGATTGCGCGGCTGGAAGAAGCCGGGCTGGCCCTGCGTGAGCGTCATCCAGGCGCTGGCGGCGTTGCGCGCCTTGCGGAAGATGTCGCCGTCGGGCGTGTAGTGCCAGATCTTGCGCTGGGTGATGCGCTCCCAGAAGGTGCGCAGCTTCTGCAGCCGGAGTTCCGGCGGGTTGCCGGCGATGATCGCGCCGTTGATCGCGCCGATCGACACGCCCGAGACCCAGTCGGGCTCGAGCCCTGCCTCGTGCATCGCCTGATAGACGCCCGCCTGGTAGGCGCCGAGCGCGCCGCCGCCCTGCAGAACCAGCGCGATGCGGTCGCAACGCTCGGGCCGCTTGACGTGCGGGACGGTGTGCGCGCGAGGGGACGATTGGATCCCATCTGCGATGCTACCGTCTGCAATATCACCCATGGACGCCGCTCCCCCTTGATCTGGAGCGGCAAGATGGCCTGCAAGGCATGACACGGTTGTGACGGCGCGATCTGCATGTCCGGGCCTTCACGCCGATGTAACGCAGTGACGATCTGCTGCGGGCTGCATGACCACGACCGTCGCTCCCGTCGCGACATCCCGCCACGACCTGCGGCTGGCGCTCGGCGCGCTGGGCGTGGTCTTCGGTGACATCGGCACCAGCCCGCTCTATGCGTTCCGTGAGAGCTTCATCGGCCTGCACCCGCTGCCGATCGAGCCGCTGTACGTCATGGGCGTGCTCTCGCTGATCTTCTGGGCGCTGGTCCTGGTGGTCACGGTGAAATACGTGCTGATCACCATGCACGCGGACAATCGCGGCGAGGGCGGCTCGTTCGCGCTGCTCGCCCTGATCCGACGGGTGACGCCCAGCGCCCGCGCGCTGCCGGCGATCTCGATGGCCGCGCTGGCGGCCACCGCGCTCTTCTATGGCGACGCCGTGATCACGCCCGCGATCTCGATTCTCTCGGCGGTCGAGGGCCTGAGCCTGGTTGACCCCGCCTTCTCGGCCGCGGTGGTTCCGCTCACCCTGGCGATCGTGCTCGCGCTCTTCGCCATCCAACACTTCGGCACGGCGGTAGTGGGCCGCTGGTTCGGTCCCGTGATGCTGCTGTGGTTCGCGGTGCTGGGACTGCTGGGTGTGCTGAATATCGCCGCGCGGCCTGGCGTGCTGCTGGCCGCCAACCCGTACCACGCCGTGGCCTTCGTGGGCGCCGATCCGCTGCGCGCCTTCCTGACGCTCGGCACGGTGGTGCTGACCATCACCGGCGCCGAGGCGCTGTACGCCGACATGGGCCACTTCGGCCGGCGCCCGATCGCGCGGGCGTGGATGGCGATCGTGCTGCCGACCTTGCTGCTGTGCTACGCGGGCCAGGCGGCGCGGTTGCTGGGCGATCCCGCGACGGTCGATCAGCTCTTTTTCCTGCTGGCGCCGCGCTGGGCGCTGTGGCCGCTGCTGGCGCTCGCCACGGCAGCGACGGTCATCGCCAGCCAGTCGGCCATCACCGGCGCTTTCTCGATCACCCAGCAGGCGATGCAGTTGGGTTACCTGCCGCGCCTCAAGGTCGTCTACACTTCCGCCCAGGAGCGCGGGCAGGTCTTCGTGCCGGCCGTCAACGCGATCGTCTGCGTTGCCGTGATCGGGCTCGTGCTCGGCTTCGGCTCCTCGACCGCGCTCGCCTCGGCCTTCGGCTTTGCCGTCACCTCGACCATGGTGCTGACGACGCTGATCATGGGCTTCGTGATCTTCCGCATCTGGCGCCTGCGCCGGATCTGGATGTTCGTCCTCTACGGCGTGCTGCTCGCCTTCGATCTGGCGCTGTTCGGCGCCTCGGCGACCAAGATCCCGGAAGGCGCCTGGCTGCCGCTCGCGATCGCCTCGGCGATCATGCTGCTGCTCACCACCTGGGGCCGCGGCCGCGCCCTGTTGGCGGCGCGCCTCGGGCAGGAGACGCAGTCGGTCGAGAGCTTCGTGGACGCCGCCGGCGATCTGGCACGCGTGCCCGGAATGGCGGTCTACTTCACGCGCGACCGCAACCGGGTGCCGCTGGCGCTGCTGCACAGCCTGCGCCATTACCATGTGCTGCACGAGCGCGTGCTGTTCCTCAACATCCGCACCGCGCTGATGCCGCACGTGAAGCATGTGCATCGGCTCCGCTTCGAGGAGCTGGGTCCTGGCCTCGCGCGCGCCGACGTGACCTTCGGCTTTCGCGACGATCCCAACGTGCCCAAGGTCCTGCTGGGCTTCCTGCCGCCCGTCTGGCACGACGCGGCCCTCACCGCCGGGTACGTGCTCGGCCGGCAGATCGTCGTGGCCGCCCGGCATTCCCGCATGCCGCTGTGGCGCGAGACCATTTTCGCCGCGATGGTTCGCCTGTCGGGATCGGCGGTCGAATACTACCGCCTGCCGCCCGATCACGTGGTCGAACTGGGTAGTCAGGCCGAGATCTGAGGCTATTGTTGGCAGGTCTTTTGCAGGTCTGCCCCCATGTCCAAACCCTTCCATCTCGCCTGGTTCCTCTCCCAGGGCTTCGGCCCCAAGCACTGGCGCTCGATGTGGCCCGGCAGCGCCTCCGACATGAAGCGCTGGATGATGCCCGACCTGTTCATCGACCTGGCGAAGGGGATGGACCGTGCCTGCATGGACTACATGATCATCGAGGACAGCTCGAACGTGCCCTACACCTACCGGGGCAGCCACGATTCCTACCTGCAATATGCCTCGAGCGCGCCCAAGCTCGACCCGGCGGTGCTGGTGCCGTGGCTGGCGCAGGCGACCAAGACCGTGGGCCTGGTGCCGACGCTCTCGGTCTCGGAGTACCCGCCGTACCTGGCGGCGCGTCTCATCAACTCGCTCGACCATGTCACCGAAGGGCGCATCGGCTGGAACTGCGTCACCGGCAGCAACGACGGCGCGGCGCAGAACTACGGCCACGACAAGCACCGGCCGCATGACGAGCGCTACGACGTGGCCGACGAGTTCGCCGACGTCCTCACCAAGCTGTGGGAGGCGTGGGACGAGGACGCCGTCGTGCTCGATCCCACCATTCCCATGTTTGCCGACGGCAAGAAGGTCCGTCCGATCCACCACGAGGGCAAGTACTTCAAGGTGCGCGGACCCATCAACGCGCCGCGCGGGCCGCAGGGCAGGGTGCCGATCGTGCAGGCGGGCGGCTCGCCGGTCGGCAAGAAGTTCGCGGCCAAGTGGGCCGACACGATCATCACCGAGGGCGTCTCGGTCGAGCGCATGAAGGAGTACCGCGAGGAGGTCCGCCGCAGCGCCGTCGCGATCGGCCGCAACCCCGACGACATCAAGCTGCTTTTCCTTTGCTATCCGATCATCGACACCACGATGGAGGCCGCGCGCGAGCGCCGGCGGCTGGAAGAGGCGGACTCGCTTGCGCACATGGACCTGCATTTCGCCACCATGTCGCGGCTGACCGGCATCGACTTCTCCAAGTTCGACCTCGATACGCCGCTGCCCGACACGCTCACCACCAACGGCCATCAGTCGTCGCTCGCCAAGTGGCTGGGCAAGACGCCGCGCGAACTGGTGCGGACCTTCTCGAACAAGGGCGGCCTCGACTACACCGGCACGCCCGACCATGTCGCGGGCCTGATGCAGGACATCATGCAGGAGGTGGGCGGCGACGGCTTCCTGCTGTTCAACCCGACGTTCGACCGGCGTTACGTCATGGAGGTCTGCGACGGGCTGGTGCCCGAATTGCAGCGCCGTGGGTTGACGCGCAAGGCCTATGCACACAAGCATCTGGCCGACAATCTCAAGGAGTTCTGAGCGATGTCTTCGCGGCCTTTCCATCTCGCCTGGTTCCTGTCGCAGGGCTACGGCCCCAAGGCCTGGCGGTCGCAATGGCCGGGCAGCGACAGCGACATGAAGCGCTGGATGATGCCGGACCTGTTCATCGATCTCGCCCAGGGCATGGACCGGGCGTGCATGGACTACATGATCATCGAGGACAGCTCGAACATCCCGTACACCTACAAGGGCAGCCACGACACCTATCT
>CAIWTJ010000218.1 GCA_903915535.1 Enhydrobacter aerosaccus | reverse complement strand
TCCATGCCGAGATGCACCTGCAGGGTCTCGACGATCTGCGTGCCGATGGTGAGCACGGGATTGAGCGAGGTCATCGGATCCTGGAAGACCACGGCGAGCTCGGGGCCGCGCAGCCGGCGCAACGCCTCCGCCGGCAGGCGTGCGAGATCGCGGCCGCCGAACATCACGCGGCCGGTGAGCTTGGCGCGCTTGGGCAGAAGCTGCAGGATGGCGCGCGACAGCATGGTCTTGCCGCAGCCCGACTCGCCCACGACACCCAGCGTTTGCCCTGCTTCGAGGCGCAGGTCGACGCCATCGACCGCGCGCAGAACGCCGCGAGGAGTCGGCAGCTCGACGGCGACGTTCTCGATCGACAGCAACGGCTCGCTCACGAGTGCACGCTCATAGGGCACCCGGCCTGGGATCGGTGAGCGCGCGCAGGGAATCGCCCACGACGTTGAACGCCAGCACCGTGGCGAACATTACGCCCGCGGGCAGGAAGGCGAGCCAGGGGGCCATGTCGAGGCTCTCGCGGCCCTCGCCGATCATGCTGCCCCAGCTCGGCGCGGGCGGCGGCACGCCGAGGCCGAGAAAGGAGAGCGCGCCTTCGACCACGATGGTGACGGCCACGCCCAACAGGAAGAAGGCGAGCAGCGGCAGGGCGACGTTGGGCAGGATCTCGCGCAGCAGGATGCGGGCGTCGGTGGCGCCCAGCGCGCGGGCGGCCATGACGAACTCGCGTTCCGCCAGCGAGAGCGTCACGGCCCGCGACACGCGCGTGAAGGCGGGAATGCCCAGCACGCCGATGACCAGCGTCAAATTCAGCACAGACTGGCCGAGATAGGTGGTGACGGCGAGCGCGAACACCAGCGGCGGGAAGGCCAGCAGCACATCGACGCCACCCACCGTCAGCGTCTCGAGCGGCCCGCGGAAATATCCCGCCAGCATGCCGAGGCTGCCGCCCACCACCACGCCGATCACCGGCGCCAGCAGGCCGACGGTAAGCGAAATGCGCGCGCCGTAGATCAGGCGCGAGAAGGTGTCGCGCCCGAACTGGTCGGTGCCGAGCCAATGCGCGGCATCGGGCAGGGTACGCTTGCTCAGCATGTCCATCTCGGTCGGACTGTGGAACGGGAGCATGTCGGCGAAGATTGCCGCGAGCGCGATCAGCGCGATCCAGCCCAGGGCGCAGACGAACCAGGCGCCCAGCCGCCGGCCCCTCTTAGGCGCGTCCATGGCGGATCCTCGGATCGAGCACGGCATAGAGCATGTCGACAATGAAATTCACGGCCACGAAACCCACCGCGACGAACAGCACGACACCCTGCAGGATGATGAAGTCGCGGGCATAGATCGCGCCGACCAGAAGACGCCCGATCCCCGGCAAGGCGAAGATCGTTTCGACGATCAGCGCGCCGCCGATCAGCCGGCCGATGTTGATGCCGGCCACCGTGACCAGCGTGAGCGACGAGGGCTTCAGCGCATGGACCAGCAGGATGCGCGCGGGCCTGAGCCCCTTGGCCTTGGCCATGGCGATATAGTCTTCCTGCAGGGTGGCGATCATGTCGGAGCGCAGCACGCGCATCAGGACGGGCCATTCGGCGAAAGCAAGGGTGACGCCGGGCAACACGAAGCTGCGCAGGTTGGCCGCCGGATCCTCGGCGAAGGGCACGTACCCCGTCGCGGGCAGCCAGTTGAGCTGCACGGCGAAGAGATAGATCAGCAGGATCGCGACCATGAACGACGGCAGCGAGAGCTTGCCGAACGCCAGTCCCGTCAGGAAGCGATCGATGGCGCTGCCCTGCTTCACCGCGCACAGGATGGCGAGCGGGATGCCGATCACGAGGCCCAACGTCTCGGCGATCAACATCAGTTCCAGTGAGACCGGCAGCCGGTCGACGACGGCGGCCAGCACGGTCTCGCCCGTCCGGAAGGAGCGCCCGAGATCGCCGTGCATCACGCCCCACAGCCAGTGCAGGTAGCGCTCCCACAACGGCAGATCGAGGCCCATCTGGGTGCGCAGCGCCGCGACCTTCTCCGGCGTCGCCTGGTCGCCCAGGATGGTCGACGCGAGATCGCCCGGCAGCAGCGAGGCGATCAGGAAGGTGAGCAGGGTTACGGCAAACAGGACCGGCAGCAGATGGAGCAGCCGCCGGCCAACGAATCTCGCCATTCCGGCGCCCGGCCTTCGCTATTCCAGCCAGGCCGAGGAGACGTCGATGATGCCGCCGTACAGCTTCGGCACGCCCTTCACCTTCGACTTGGCGATCGCGTAGTAGGTGTTCTGGAACGGCCAAAACCAGGTCGCCTGCTTGTTGAGGATGCGGCTGACCGCGCAATAGTCCTCGGTCCGCGCGGCCCGGTCGGGGGTGACGCGCGCGTGTTCGAGCAGCCGGTCGAGCTCCGGATCGGAGAAGCCTGCGAGATTGAGCGGGCTCTTGCTGTAGAAGTTGGCGAACATCTGCACGTCGGGATCGGGGAAGTCGACGATGCGCCAGCCGATGATGTCGAATTTCCGCTGGAACGCGCGCGGCGGGAAGGTCGCCTGGTCGGCCTGCTCGATCTCCATGTCGACGCCGATGTTCTTCCAGAACTGCTGCAGGATCTGGCCGTTGGTGCGGCCGCGCGGCGTCGCCGTGAACAGCATCTTGAAT
>CAIWTJ010000217.1 GCA_903915535.1 Enhydrobacter aerosaccus | reverse complement strand
TCGGATACCGCCCGCCGGCGCCGGAAGCCATCTTGCCGCCAGCCCGTGGCCTGCCCTACGCTACGCTCCGGTCAGCCCACGGGCTGGCCAAAGCGGCCGGACTGTGACTCACGGACTGGTATCGCTGCAGGGGGCAGGCCAAATGTGCACGATCGCATCGATCTGGCCGCGGTCGAGCTGGCGGATGATCTCGACAGCCTCCTCTAGGTAAGACGTCGTATAGCTTGTCGCAGTCACACGCTTTTCCCCCGGGAAGTCGAAATTTTGCCGTTCATTGGAGCATTTCATAACGGAAGGGCGGAGCATCGTCGATGTGGGGTCATTGCCCCGTCGCCCGCCAATCCTAAAAAAATGAGCGAGATTCACCTATAGAAAGTCGATCCCATGACCGAAACCCTTGAGCAATATGGATAATCTTGTTGATTTCAAAGAAGGTCCGCACTAGGTGATAGCTCCATGTGCGCAAGTCATGGCCCTATCGCAGCAAGCACGAGGCGCATCGCAAATGGTTAAGGTCGGCCTCGTCCAGATCAACAACTCGTTCTCGGGCCAGAACTACCTGCCGTACTCGATCGCGTTGCTGCAGACCTACGTGCAGAAGTTCTCGCCAAATCCCGCGCGCTACGATTTCATGACGCCGCTCTACAAGCGTATCCGCATCGCGGATGCCGTGGAGCAGCTCAAGGATGCCGATATCATCGGATTCAGCACCTACGTCTGGAATGGCCGTATCTCGCTCGAGATTGCCCGCCGCCTCAAGGAACTGAAGCCCGGTATCATCATCATGTTTGGCGGCCCGCACGTGCCGGACCAGCCTGAAGAGTTCATGCGCTCCAACCGCCAAATCGACTTGGCCGTCCACAACGAGGGCGAGATCACCTTCCTGAAGCTGCTCGAGTCCTATCCCGACCGTGAGTCGTGGGCGAGCCTGCCGGGCGTCAGCATGGTGAAGCCCGACGGCTCTTTCGTGCGCAATCCCAATTCCGACCGCGTCCGCGATCTCGACGAAATCCCGTCGCCTTTCCTGGAAGGCGCCTTCGACGCGATCATGAAGGCCAATCCGAACGAGAGCTGGATCGGCCTATGGGAGACCAACCGGGGTTGCCCGTTCCGTTGCACCTTCTGCGACTGGGGATCGGCCACCGCCGCCAAGGTCACGAAGTTCGGCGACGAACGCCTGTTCGCGGAAGTCGATTGGTTCGCCGAGAAGAAGATCGAGTACATCTTCTGCTGCGACGCCAACTTTGGCATCCAGAAGCGCGACGTCGACATCGCCAACCATGTCGCCAAGATCAAGAAGCAGACCGGCTATCCGGTCGCGCTGTCGGTGCAGAACACCAAGAATGCCACTGAGCGCGCGTACCTCACGCAGAAGATTCTGTCCGATGCCGGCCTCAACAAGGGCGTGGCGCTCTCCATGCAGAGCGTCGACATGCCGACCCTGGAGGCGATCAAGCGGGACAACATCTCGCTCAACACCTACATGGAACTGCAGCGCCGTTTCACCCGCGACAAGGTCGAGACTTATTCCGACTTGATTCTCGGCCTGCCGGGAGAGACCTACGAGTCGTTCGTGAAGGGCGTCGACCTGCTGATGGAAAACGGCCAGCACAATCGCATCCAGTTCAACAACCTGTCGATCCTGCCGAATGCCGAGATGGGCTCGCCCGAGTACCAGAAGAAGTACGGCATGGTGACGGTCGAGTCGAAGATCATCAATATCCACGGCGAACGCGTGGAACTCGACGACGACGTGCCGGAAGTGCAGGACCTCGTCATTGCGACGGCTTCAACGCCGCTGGCGGACTGGCGCAAGACGCGCAACTTCTGCTGGATGGCCGCGCTCCTGCACTTCGACAAGCTTTTCCAGATCCCGCTGATCCTGGCACACGGTATCTCGGGTATTGCCTATCGCGACATGATTGAGGCCTTCCTGCTTGCCGATCCCAAGCGCTTTCCAATGATCGCCGACATCAACGCCTTCTTCGAGGGTGAGTCCGCGTCCATCCAGAAGGGCGGTTCGGAGTACGTGTTCTCGAAGGAATACCTGAACATTTTCTGGCCGGCCGACGAGTACATCTTCGTCAAGCTGACGCACGAAGGTAAGTTCGATGCATTCTACGAGGAAGCGGGCAGGCTGCTGACGGAGATCGTGGCTGCGCGCAATGCCGGATTGCCGATGGACGTCATCGACGAAGCTATCAAGCTCAACCACGCGCTTGTCCATCAGCCCTTCGCCAAGACCAACCTCAAGGTGAAGCTGCGCTACGACCTTCTCGACTACTGGAACAAGGTCCGCGGCGGCGAGCAGGCACTCCTGCGCGAGCAGCCGATGGTGATCGAGATCGATCGTACGTCCAAGCCGTACGACGATTTCCAGAAATGGTGCCGCGAGATCGTCTGGTGGGGCAACAAGAAGGGTGCGTATCTCTATTCGCCCACCTCTACCGCGATCACGCAGGAGCTGGCGGGCCATTACTAGCCGACACGACTATCCGGCGACGATCGTCTTTATCGATTCCAGGAGATTGCCGGCTGCAAACAGATGCCCGGGCACGCCGCCGGCTTGGGCAGCGGCGACGTCGCTGTCGCGGTCGCCAATCATGAACGATCCCTCGAGTTCGACGCTCCACTCGCGCTGCAACTTGTGCAGCATACCGGCCTGTGGCTTGCGCAGCTCGGATTCGCGGGCATAGGCCTCGACGACGCCGTTGGGATGAAAGGGGCTGTGCTCGAAAGCGTCGATGTGTGCGCCGTGGGTCTGGAGCTGTTGCTGCATCCAGAAGTGGAGGGCATGGACATGGTCCTCCGTGTAGTACCCGTGCGCCACGCCGCCCTGATTGGTGACGACGAACACGTAGTACCCGTGGTCGTTTAGCCAGCGCACAGCCTCGATCGCGCCCGGCACCCAGACGATTTGCTCGGGACGATGCACGTAGCCGTCATCACGGTTGAGCACCCCGTCGCGGTCGAGGAAGGCTGCGGGTCGCTTCATATACGAGGGCAGCAGCGTCTGCGCGCGCTCGAAATCGGCGGGAATGCCGATATCGATGAAAGAGCCCCTGGTGGCGGTGCCCAGCAGTTCTCCGCGTTGGGCGAGGCCCGGCATGATCTCGCGCTCAAGCGAGCAGGGCGAGGCCTTGATGTCGGCGAGCACGCTCTTGCGCACGAGATAGATGCCCGCGTTGATCGGCTCGCCAGCCGGCCCTTCGGGCCTGAATCCGCGTATCAGGCCGTCCTGCAGATCGACGCGTCCATAACGGCTGCCGTCGATGCCGCTCGCCAGCGCTGCATGCATCTTCCAGCCGTGGCGCTGCAGCGCCGGTGCGAGGGACAGCCAGTTGAAGTCGAAGAAGGAATCGCCGTTCATCAGGAAAAACGACTCGTCGAGCTTGTCGGCGGCGCCGAGCAGCGCCCCTGCAGTGCCGGCTGGCGAGGGCTCGACGACCACCTCGACCTCCAGTTGGCCAAAGCGCTTGCCGGCATACCGCGCCTCGATTGCGTCCGAGCGGTAACCGGTCAGGAACAGGAGCCGGGTGAGGCCGAATCTTCGCGCTTCATGGACGATGTAATCGAGGAAAGGGCGGCCGCCTACGGCGAGCATGGGCTTCGGCGTGAGCTCAGTCAGGGCGCCCAGTCTGGTTCCACGTCCGCCGACAAGGCAGACCGCTTGCGTGACGGTCATTGTGGCGCCGGTATATACGCAGCCTTCGCTCCTTTCCAGCCGTTGCGGAGTCAACCTCCTCGCGCCATTCTTTTCGACGCTACACGGAGGAACTGAATGAAAAATGTCTGGGCTCTGGGGAGTTTGCTGGCGACGACCATGCTGAACGGAAGTGTTGCGGCGAAGGACACGTTTCTGACTGCGGGGGAGGTCGAGAAGATTCTTGTGGATGGCTCGGTCTGGGGCGCGGCCATCGATACGAGGCGTCCCGGCTGCCCTCTTACGCAATGCGCCGAGGCGGCCGGAACGTTCGCCTTCGACACCAAGGGAGCCGGGCTCACGGTGAGCGTCTACTTCAAGCCGGGCAAGGACGGGTTCGACGCTCACCAGAACGGCCAGCGCTTTGCCAACGACACAACGACCGGCTCGGAAGGACCGCCCGTACCGGTAGTGATCAAGAGCAATGGCCAGGTGATTTTCGAGGCCCGCAACAAATGGGTCTGCCGGTTCCAAGGTGACGTAGGGATCTGTTACCGGCAGGGGCGGGGCGACGGTTATCGCGACAAGTTCCGCATGACCCGGCTGCCCAACTGAGGCCACAGGCCCGCTTGACGGGCCGGATGGGGTGGTTTAGCGGGACGCTCGGTCTAGGACCCCCAAGCCCCAGGACACGCAAGCTATTGAGTAAGCCCAGCATTTTGAACTTCCTGATGCGCCGCAAGCCGGCCCATCCCGCCGCCGACGACCTGAAGAGCAAGGACCCTGAACGCCGCGGCCAGGGTCTGTTCCGGGTTGGCCGGACCAAGATGCGTGCCGGCAAGACCGAGGAGGCGCTGGCCGAGTTCGATCAAGCGCTGAAGCTCCTTCCGAACTATGCCGAGGCTGTGGCCGCCCGCGCCGAGTCGCTCGACATGATGGGCAAGGTCGATGCTGCCAAGGTCGAATACGAGCGCGCCCGCAAGCTATGGGCGGGCCAACGTCCCGGCGCTCCGGACCGCTCCTATCTCTTCCGCCAGCGCGGTCGCTTCACGTTCGAGGTCGATTCCTACGAACTGGCGCTCCTGCGGGTGAAGACGGGCTCGTTCCCGCATCTGGCCTGTGGCAACGCGCTGCTGGCGCAAGGCCACCCGGAAGAGGCGATCAAGTGCTACGACCGCGCCCTCAAGATCAAGCCGAACGATCCCGACCTCACGGCCCTGAAGGGCGAGGCACAGTCGATGGCGGGCCGCTACAAGGCGGCGATCGAGGCCTTCGACTTTGCGCTGGCGACCAATCTCAAGGCGCCCGAGACGCTGAACGCGCGCGCGATCGCCAAGCTTGGCCTCGGCGACCTGGCAGGGGCCAATGCCGACTGGCAGCGCCAACTCGAACTTTTGCCGCCGGGGCAGGCCGCCGCGCGTGCCTGCGTTGCACTACGCCTGGCCGATTACGGTATGGCGCTGCCCGAGCTCGAGAAGGCGATCGCCGCCGAACCGGCTGACGCTTACTGGCAGCTCTATCGCCAGACGGCCCTGCGTCGGCTGGGCAGCGCGGTCGAAGCCGGCGATCTGGTTCCGGCGGGCGCGCATGATGCCGAGCTTGAGTTTCAAAAGGGCATTGCGGCGCTCGCTACGGATAAGGGGGCCGCGAAGGCTCACTTCCAGAAGACGATCAAGCTCGGCCCGGTGTCGCTGATCGAGGTCTGTGCCGCTCACAACGAATTGTCACGCCTGTAGGAAGAGACCCGATGTTCTCCGTCATCATCTACGGCCGCAACGACAGCCACGGCTACAACCTGCACAAGCGCGCGGCAATCAGCTTCAATGCGCTGGCCGAGGTGATGAGCGACCCCGACGACGAGATCCTGTTCGTCGACTACAACACGCCCGACGACCATCCGACCTTTCCCGAGGCGATCGCCGACACGCTGACGGAGAAGGCCAAGAAGGTGATGCGCATCTTCCGCGTGCGCCCCGAGCAGCACGCGCATCTCAAGAACAAGACACACCTCGTGGCGCTCGAGTCGCAGTCGCGGAACATTGCGCTGCGGCGTTCCAACCCTAAGAACCGCTGGGTCCTCTATACCAACACCGACATGCTGCTGACCTCGCGCAATCCGAAGGAGTCGCTGAGCGACATCCTGGGCGCGCTGCCGGACGGCTTCTACCAGATCCCGCGCTTCGAGATTCCCGAGATGCTCTGGGAGGCAGCCTTCGACCGCAAGGACCCCGTCGGCAACCTCGCGAAGCTGCGCGACTGGTCGGTGCGTTTCCACCTCAACCAGGTCGTCCACAACTTCATGCCGATGCGCTACGACGCATTGGGCGACTTCCAGGCCTGCCTGCGCGAAGACATGTTCGCGATCCACGGCTTCGACGAGGACATGATCCTGGGCTGGCACTGCGATTCGAACCTCGCCGCGCGCCTCGCGCTCTATCGCGGCCGCGTCGACACATTGATCGACAAGGCCTTCGGCTATCATTGCGACCACACCCGCGTCGCGGCGGCCAACAACAAGGGCCGCAAGACCACGATGAACAGCCACGATCGCTTCATCTGGAACGTCTCGACGCCCTACCTGCCGAACCAGGCCGAGACCTGGGGCTGGCCCGACGTGGAAATAGAGGAAGTGCGGCTCGACCGCGAGACGTCGTATGAGCGCTTCACCGCCGGCCTTGGCCTCGCGATCAAGCCCGCAACGGTTCCGTTCACGAACACGAGTTGCGAATGGCACCTGTTCGACGATCTTACCTACGATCTGCCGCACACGCTTCCGTTCGTCTGCGACCAGGTGCTGACCTATCCGAGAACAACCGCGATCATGGTGGCCGCCACGCGTCCCGCCTTCGTCGAAAGCTTCGCGACCGCCTGGCGCGGCATGGGCTTTTCCGGTCCCATCCTGGTGCCGCAGGAATGCGAAGGCCTTCCGGCCGGGCTGCCCGGCGTCACGTCAGGCCCGTTCGCGGACCTGGTGAAGAAGACCGATCTCTTCGTGTTCGAATTCGGCCTGGCGTCGCAGAAGGTCGACGATCCGACGCGCGTCGGCCGGGAAGCCTCCGCGACCGACAAGAAGCGCCTCAAGGCCGTCGAGAAGCTGTTCCGTGAAGCCGCCTCGACAGAGGCCGACACGCGGCCCGCGCGCCGCAAGCTGGCGCGCCGCTTCATCGGCGTGAACGTGATCTACAACAAGTACTGGCCGATCTTCACCGACTACGTCGGCGCCAACATCAACCCGTTCTGCAGCCAGGTGCTGGCCGGCAGTCCGTTGCCCGAGCCGACAACGGTGCGCGGCAAGATCCTGCGATTCCGCAAGCGGGCGTAAGTTACCGTCCGTAGCCGAGGTAGATCAGGTCGGCGACGGTGTTGAACTTGTCGGCCGGCAACGTGCGCCAGAGGTCGAGGATGGTCATCTTCGGGCCCGAGCGCTTGGCCCAGGCCGGATCGATGTCCTTGTACTCGGGCCAGCCGGTGCCGACGATCAGCAGGTCGCATTCCTTCACCGCGCTTTCGAGCGACGAGGCGCCGATCACCTTCTCGCCGAGAGCGGTGAGGGCGGCGTCCTGGGCCAGCGGGTCGTGCACGGTGACGACGTAGCCTGCATCGGCAAGGCTCGCGGCGAGCTTCACGCTGTGGCTCTCTTCCACGACCGGAGTCTGCGGCTTGTAGCTGAGGCCGATGATCGCGATCTTGGTGCCGGCCTTGGCGAACTTGGCCACGAGGTCGGTGAGACGGCTGATCTGGTGATTGTTGATCGCGTCGGTCGCCAAAGCGACGTCGGCGCGGACACCGAGCTTCTCGGCCAGCTTGCCGAATGCCACGTTGTCGCGCGGGAAGCACGGACCGCCGTAGCCCATCGCGCCCTTGAGGTACTTCGCCCCGATGCGCGTGTCGGCGCCCAGCGCCTTGGTGACCACGTCGACGTCGGCGCCCGGCAGGCGCTCGCACATCTCGGCCAGCATGTTGGCGTAGGAAATCTTGGTGGTGACGTAGGTGTTGACCGAGATCTTGGTCAGTTCGGCGCTAATCCAGTTCATGCGCTGCACCGGCGGCTTCTTCTCGCACATCTGCAGGTAGACGCCCGCCAGCATGTCGCCGGCCTTGGTGTCGCCTTCGCCGACCAGGATCGAGTCGGGATAGAGCATGTCGCGCACGACCGAACCGAGCGCGATGAATTCCGGATTGTAGCAGAGGCCGAGATCGGGCCCGACCTTGCGGCCCGAGGCTGCCTCGAGGGCGTCCTTGATCACCGAGCCTGTGGAGCCCGGCATCACCGTCGAGGTGATGACCACCACGTGGTAGCCCTTCTTGTTGCGCAACGCCTTGCCCAGTGTCTCCATCGCCTGGATCACGAAGCGATTGGAGAAGAAGCCGTCGGCGCCCGACGGGGTGGGCACGATCACGAAGGAGCAGTCGCTGTTCTGGATCGCCTCGTTGGCGTCCATGGTCGCCTTCAGGCGCGAACGGTTGGCCGCGATCAGTTCATTCAGCTGCGGCTCGATGATCGGCATCTTGCCGGCGTTCATCGCATCGACCAGCACCTTGTTGACGTCGAGGCCGATGACGTCGAAGCCGCGGCTGGCGAGGACGGCGGCCAGAGGGGCGCCGAGCTTGCCAAGGCCGACGACGTTGATGCGGGGGAGGGTTCCAGAAGTCATTTACGATCCACTAAAGAATTGGCCCGTTTTCGAGGGCCGGTACTGATACTGTCCGGTGCGTCCGGAGGCAATTGGCGACTTGCGTTGTGCAGTCGCAGGGGCGAAAAATCGGCCCACAAGTGAGGGAATCCTGATGAAAGTGGAATTTTCGGCCTTTCCGAAGGCCTTTACGGGCAATGTGGCGATGCTCGTCGCGGCCGATAAGCAGCTTCTGGCGACCGCTCAGACCCTGGACAAGGAAGCGGGCGGTACCCTGACCAAGGCACTGGGCGGCGGACGCTTCGCGGGGAACAAGGGCCAGACGCTGACTGTCCTGGGCCACGCCGGCGGCAGCATCGATCGTCTCCTGCTGCTGGGTGTCGGCAAGCCTCGCGAACTCGATGCGCGCAGCGCGGAGAACCTGGGCGGCACTATCGCGGCCGAGGCGAATGCCTCCGGCCACAAGGCCGTGACCGTCGTGGTCGACGCGGTGAAGGGCAGCAAGCTCACGCCCGGCCAGATTGCGGCCCACATGGCCCTCGGAGCGCAGCTCCGCAATTACCGCTTCGACAAGTACAAGACCAAGGACAAGCCCGAGCAGAAGCTGTCGCTGGAGCAGGTCACCTTTCACGTGGCCGGCCCCGCCGACGCCCGCAAGTCCTACGACCGGCTCGCGCCCACCATTGACGCGGTGTTCTTCACCCGCGATCTGGTGAGCGAGCCCGCCAACGAGCTCTATCCCGTGGAGTTCGCCAAGCGCGCCAAGGCCCTCGCCAAGCTGGGCGTGAAGGTCGAGATCCTGGGCGAGGCCGAGATGAAGAAGCTCGGCATGAACGTGCTGCTGGCCGTAGGGCAGGGCAGCTCGCGCGACTCCCAGCTGTTGGTCATGACCTGGATGAACGGGCCGAAGGGCCAGGCGCCGGTCGCGCTGATCGGCAAGGGCGTGTGCTTCGACACAGGTGGCATCTCGATCAAGCCCGCCGGCGGCATGGAAGACATGAAGTGGGACATGGGCGGCGCGGGCGCCGTCACCGGCGCGATGATGGCGATCGCCGGACGCAAGGCGAAAGCCAACGTGGTCGGAGTCTGTGCTCTGGTCGAGAACATGCCGGACGGCAATGCCACGCGCCCGGGCGACGTGGTGAAGAGCATGTCCGGCCAGACGGTCGAGATCATCAACACCGACGCCGAAGGCCGCCTGATCCTGGGCGATGCCATGTGGTACGCGCAGGAGAAGTTCAAGCCGCAGGCGATGGTCGAGCTCTCGACGCTGACCGGCGCGATCATCGTGGCGCTCGGCCACGAGCGCGCAGGTCTCTTCTCCAACAACACGCCGCTCTCCAACAAGCTTCGGGCAGCGGGTGCGCTGGTGGGCGAGAAGCTGTGGCGCATGCCGCTCGGCCCCAACTACGACAAGCAGATCGACTCCGAAATCGCCGACATGAAGAACGTCGGTGCCGGCCGCGACGGCGGCTCGATCACCGCGGCGCAGTACCTGCAGCGCTTCGTGCAGCCGGGCGTCGCCTGGGCGCATCTCGATATCGCCGGCATGGCCTGGGGCAAGGGCAACGCCACGACGCCCAAGGGCGCCACCGCCTACGGCGTGCGCCTGCTCGACCGGCTGATCGCCGACAACTACGAGAAGTAATCAGGTGGCGACCGAGGTCAATTTCTATCATTTGACCAAGGCGTCGCTCGAAGACGCGCTGCCGCGCCTGCTGGTCAAGACTCTGCAGGCCGGCGAGCGCGCCGTCGTGATGCTGGGGTCGCCCGAGCGGGTCGATGCGCTCAACACGCATCTCTGGACCTTCGATCCCAACGGCTTCCTGCCGCACGGCTCGGCCCGGGACGGCGAGGCCGCGCGCCAGCCGGTGTGGCTGACCCATCTCGACGAGAACCCGAACGGCGCCAACTTCCTGTTCGTGGCCGATCGCGCCAAGTCGGAGAAGGTCGACAGCTACAAGCGCTGCTTCGAACTCTTCGATGGCCGCGACGAGGAAGCCGTGGCCGACACCCGCGAACGCTGGAAAGCCTACAAAGCCGCCGGCCACACGGTAGCCTACTGGCAGCAGACGGAGTCGGGGGGCTGGGAGAAGAAGGCCTAGCGCTAGCGCAAATAGCGCGAACTAGTCGAGGCGCACGCCTCAAGCCAGATGAAAACTGTCATCCTGAGCGCAGCGAAGGATCTCACCGGAAGTTAAGCGCAGTCGTTTGTAGGTGCGTGAGGTCCTTCGCTGCACTCAGGACGACAAGAATTACGGCCGAGGCTTTCGGAACGCGCGCCAGGCGGCGGTGAGGCGTTCGGTGAGGCTGATGTTGCCTTCCGGCCGATAGAACGAGGGATGGTCGGCTTCGAAGGTGCGCATGTAGGCCTGGTAGCCCAGCCGAGTGCCGCGATCCTGCTGAGCTTGTAGCGCCAGGAGGTCGAGGGCCTTTTCGACATTCATCACGGTCGAAAGCGACTCACGCTGCGCCAGCAGCAGCTCTGCGGCGGCGTCGGGGACCGACCACGCGGAGAAGATCGCGGCGAGCTTGGCGCGTTTCTCCGCGGTCAACACGGCATCGACGTCGCGGGCGTAGTAGGCCTCGCCCTGCCACGGGCGGCCGGTCACCGTCTCGGCGGGGGTCGGCCAGACGTAGCGGGCGGGAAGGGCGCGGGTAGAGTAGGTGCGCACGTCGAGACGGAAGAGCTCGTAACCTTGGCGACGCATGAAGCGGTCGGTGTTGTGGAAGGCGTGCTCGCTGTCATCGCCGGTGCCGACGAAGTTCACCTCCAGCTGTACGCCCAGCACGCCCAGCTCCGCGAGCTTGCCCTCGAAGGTCTTGAGCACGAGGAAGTCGGAGCCGTCGATGTCGATCTTGAGGTAATCGAGGTCGCTCCAGCCGCGTTCGGCCAGCAGGGCGGGCGCGACCAGCGGCCTGGTGTGGTCGGCAAGCTGCGTCATCTCCCACGCATTGTGCCGGAGTTTGTCCTCGATCTCGGCCTTGCCAAGCCGTGCCTCCCGCAGCTCGTGGGTGCGCATGAAGGAAAGGCGGTCGCGCATTCGGAAGATCAGCGGTGAGGCCTGGCCGTTTTCGAGATCGACCTTCGCCGTGGGCGAGTCGCTCACGAAGCCCGCGACATACTCGATGCCGGGATGCGTCTCGGCTTTCTGAAGCCGCTCACATTCGGCCACGCTGGCATCGATGGCGAGCGCGCGCAGCTTCGGTCCGAACGCCCGCCAGCTTGCGTCGATGCCTCCCGAGCAGCCGATGTCGAGCAGCGAGAAACGCGCGTCCCCCAGGGCCGGAGCGACGAATGCGGGGAACGCGGTCTCCATCTAGACGGTGGCCACCGGTGTCGCGGGCGAGCCGACGGCGCCGGGCAGGCGGAGCGGCGGGGCGGTGAGCAGGAAACGCGAGCGCTTCTTGTCGCGCAGGTAGAGCGCCAGGTCCTTCAGCCACCAGATTTCACCCAGATTGAGCCCGAGCTTGAACAGGCAGTGATTGTGGATCGGCAGCGACGGATGCTCGGCATTGTCCGGGCCGGGCTTGGCCGGCACCGCCTCGACGCCGTAGTTGTCGGCGATCAGCGCGCTGATCTGGCTGTCGGTGATCCACTGCAGCAGGCGCTTGTCGCGGCCGTCGAGCACCGAGCACATCGCATGCGCGCGCGCGGGATCGATGTTCTTGTTCATCTTCACGATCTCGTCGGTGAAGCCGGTGTAGAGCAGCAGCATGTCGCCCGGCTCGACCACGACCTTGTCGGCCTCGAGCACCTTCCTGAAGTCGTCGTAGTTCACGTACCTGTGGTCGCGGCCGAAATGCTTCTCGAGGTCAACCAGCACGGCGCGGCCCTGGATCGCCTTCTCGGCCATGTTCTCGACGCCGAGCTTGTGGGCGTAGGAGAGATGGCCGCAGCCGTCGCGGCCTGCATCGGGCAGGGGCCCCACGATGTCGGTGCCGGCCTTGAAGCCGTTGTAGTAGAGCTGCTCGGGTACGCCGTCGCCGTCGGCGTCGAACATGCCGCCGACGTGGGCGAGCGTGTCCCACTGCGTCGAATACTGCAGCGTCAGGATGACGCGATCGTCGCTCACCGTGTCGACGAACATCGGGTTGAGCGTGCTGGTGAGGAAGTTGAAGCGCCAGCCGTTCTCGTCGCCGGTTGGCGACAGAACGGGCGGCAGGCGGCGCGCGTTCAGCACATTGCCGCCGGGCAGGTCGAGCGGCAGGGAAAGGCAGAACGAACGGCCTTCCTTCACCTCGGCCACGCCCTCCAGCACCTTCTTGGGCGTGATCAGGTTCAGGCGGCCCAGTTGATCGTCATCGCCCCAATCGCCCCATGTCGAGCCCTCGGGCCGGTGCTTCCAGCGCTTCATTCGCGTTTCTCCCTCCAATGCGAGGGGAGACTATGCCTGCATGCCGGGCATACGCAATTCAAACGGCGCTCGCCGGGGGGATCGGCTATAGTTCGCGGCCCATGACGACCCTCACCGCAGAACTGCCCCGGCGCGACTACCGTGTGATCAGCCTGATCGGCGTCGCTCACGGATCGAGCCACTACTACCAGCTCGCGTTCGTCACGATGCTGCTGATCGTGCGCGACAGCGTCGGCCTCAGCTTCGGCGAGATCGGCATGCTGGGCGCGCTGTTCTACGCCGTGTCGGGCATCGGCCAGACGGGCGCCGGCTTCGCGGTCGACCGTTTCGGCGCGCGGCCGATCCTGGCGGGCGGACTTCTGGCGCTGGGCCTCTCGCTCGCGCTGATCGCGGCAGCGCATTCGTTCTGGGCGTTCGCCGCCATCGCCGTACTGGGCGGCGCCGGCAACAGCGTGTTCCATCCGGCAGACTTCGCCATCCTGAACGCATCGGTGAACCCGAAGAAGCTCGGCCGCGCCTTTTCGATCCATGGCCTCGGCGGCTCGCTGGGCTGGGCCGCGGCGCCCGCGATGTACTTCCTCGATCACACGGTGGGCTGGGTGGCCACGGCACTGATCGGCGCGGTGCCGGGCTTCATCCTGGCGGCGCTCGTGTTCTTCAATCGGACGGACCTGGTCGATCATCGCATCAAGGCGCGCGCGGTGGCCGCCGCGGCGACGGAGAAGCCCGCATCGATCGCCTCGGTGCTTCTCCAGGCGCCGATCCTGCTCTGCCTCGGCTACTTCGCGCTGCTCGCGACCAACACCGTCGGCATCCAGCAGTTTGCCGTGCCCGCGTGGTCGAACATGTTCTCCGTGTCGGAAAATTTCGCCGCGATCTGCCTGATGGTGTTCGTGGTGGGCTCGGCCTCGGGCATGCTGGCCGGCGGTTACATAGCGGACCATTTCCATCAGCACGAACGCGTGGCCGCGATCGGCCTGCTGACGGCGGCCGCGTTCACAATCCCGGTGGCCACGCAGGCGGTGAGCCCGTGGCTGCTGCCCGTGGTGTTGTTCGTCGCGGGTTTCGCCGGCGGCACGACCGGCCCGTCGCGCGACATGATCGTGCGCGGGATCACGCCGCCGGGTGCGTCGGGCAAGGTCTTCGGCTTCGTCTATTCCGGCCTCGATGTCGGCTCGTTCATCGCGCCGCTACTGTTCAGCCGCATCATGGAGGCGGGCCACCCCGCGATGATGTTCTGGATTGCGACCGGCCTCTATGTCTTCAATGCTGGCTTGGTGACCCTGATCCGCCAAGCCTCGCCCAAGCGCATACCTGCTGCAGCGGAATAGGCCTGAGAGGTCTTTGAAAGCGCGCAGTGTCGGCCTATCCTTGCCCGCGCATGGCCGTCCTGACCCACTATCAGTTCCACAATGGCAAGACCGGGAAGGTCTCGCTCGTTACCGGATGGTCGTACCTCGCGGCAGCGCTCCTGGGCTCGATCTACGTTCTCCTCAAAGCAGGCCCGACGCAGTTTCTGCCGGCGCTTTTCTGGCAATTGGCCTGCCTCGCCGGCCTCGCCGTGTTGCCCTTCGTCGTCGGCTACCTGCCGGAAAATCTCCAGCTCCTGGTGCTCTTGCTCTCGCTGCCAGGAGCTCTGGTCTTGCAGTCGTTCCTGATGATCGGCTGCGTGCGCCAGTCGTTCCGCGCACGCGGCTGGGGCGAGCGGCTGGAGGACGATTAGGAAGGAACGGGCTGCCGAAATTGCGGGAATTGATTTTCCGCAATTTCGGCAGCCCCTGGAAGGCTCCGCGCACGTCGGCGCTTGTCCGTTATCGCTGAGAAATAAGTTGTTGATCAGACTTGTTATTCAACCGAGGGAGAGCCATCTCCGGGTCGTCGCTACCGCTGTCGCGTAGTACTACGCTTCTGGCGCGCGGGGGCACGTTCGCTTAGCAAGACGAAGATTGCTTGGCAGGAGGATGACGGGGTTTCCGCCATTTCCGCTAGTGCTGAAGGTTTGCGTCCCGTGTCTGCCGTAGAGACCAAGGGCGGAAGGGGCTGCCGAAATTGCGGGAATTGCGGTTATGCCGCTTCGAGCGCTTCCTGGGCGGCTAGCCACTGGTGCTCGGCGTGGGCGAGGTCGCGCTCCAGCTTGACCTTCTGCTTCTGCAGCTCGGCGATGGCCTGCGGCGGGCCGGCGTAGGTCTTGGGGTCGGCGAGCTTGGCTTCCAGTGCGGCGCGTTCCTCGGTGAGCTTCGTCAAAGCCTTCTCGGCTTCTTCCAGGGCGCGCTTCAGCGGGCCGCGCTTGGGCTTGTCGGTGCTCATCGCGCCAATCGGCTTGGCGGCAGGGACGGCCGACATGTTCTTCTGCTTCTTGTTGGCCTTGCCTTCCTTGGCGGGCCGGCTGCTCCGCTCGCGCAGAAGCTTGGTCTGGTATTCGTCGATGTCGCCTTCGAACGGCTGCACGGTGCCCTTTTCGACGACCCAGAGCTGGTCCGCGACCATCTTCACCAGATGGGTGTCATGGCTCACCAGCACGACGGCGCCCTCGAAGTCGTTGATCGCGTCGACCAGCGAGGCGCGCGCGTCCATGTCGAGATGGTTGGTCGGCTCGTCGAGCAGCAGCAGGTGCGGCGCGTTGCGGGTGGCAAGCGCCAGCAGCAGGCGGGTCTTCTCGCCGCCCGACATCACGCCCACCTTGAGGTTGCCGCGGTCGCGGCTGAAGCCGAAGCGGCCGAGCTGGGCACGCACCTTGTGCTCGGGAACGCCGGCGCCCAGGGCGATCGCCATGTGGTCGTAGGGCGAGGCCTCGAAGTCGAGACCCTCTTCCTGGTCCTGCGAGAAGTAGCCGACCTTGAGCTTGGGCGTCTTCTTCAGCTTGCCCTCGCGCGGCTCGAGCTGCTGCGAGATCAGGCGGATGAAGGTCGACTTGCCGTTGCCGTTCTGGCCCAGCAGCGCGATGCGATCTTCCATGTCGATGCGCAGGTCGAGCTTATGCAGGATGTCCGGGCCACCGGGATAGCCGACCGACACCTCGTCGAGCGTCTCGATCGGGGAGGCCAGCAGCTCGGGCGAGGGGAAGTTGAAGTTGATCTTCTCGTCGATCGGCACGCTGGCGATGGGCCCGAGCTTCTCGATCATCTTCATGCGCGACTGCGCCTGGCGGGCCTTGCTGGCCTTGGCGCGGAAGCGATCGACGAAGGCCTGCATGTGCTTGCGCTGGGCCGCGGCCTTCTGCTGCTGGGCGGCATCGTTGGCCAGCCGCTCGGCGCGCGTCTTCTCGAAGAAGTCGTAGTTGCCGGTATAGGAGACCAGCTTCTCCTGGTCGATGTGCACGATGTGGTCGCACACGTCGTTCAGCAGGTCGCGGTCGTGGCTGACCATGAGCACGGTGTTGCGGAACTTCTTGAGATGCTCGGTGAGCCACAGCATCGCCTCGAGGTCGAGATGGTTCGACGGCTCGTCGAGGATCAGCAGGTCGGGATTGCTGAACAGCGTACCCGCGAGCGCCACGCGCATGCGCCAGCCGCCGGAGAAGGTGCCGCAGGGGCGCTGCTGGGCGTCGTTGTCGAAGCCCAGGCCGTTCAAGATCGAGGCGGCCCGCGAGGGCGCCGACGCGGCCTCGATCTCGTCGAGGCGCATATGGATGTCGCCCAGCCGTATCCCATCCTCGGACGTCTCGGCCTCCGCGAGCAGCGCGGTGCGCTCGACGTCGGCCGCCAGCACGGCATCGATGACCGAAATGTCGCCGCCCGGGGGATCCTGCGGGACCGAGCCGATGCGGGTACGGCCCATCAGGTTGATGGTGCCGCTGTCGGCCTCGTATTCCTTCAGAATGAGGCGCAGCAGGGTCGATTTGCCCGCGCCGTTGCGGCCGACCAGGCCTACCTTCCAGCCGTCGGAAAAGGCCACCGAGGCGCGGTCGAACAGGACGCGCTCGCCGTGGCGGAAGGAAAGGTCGGTGATGCTGAGCATAAGGCGGCGGCGTGTAGCACGGCTTGCAGGGCTTTGTCGCGGCGTCTATAAGCCCCGCCCACACAGGCAAAGCACACCGTCCAAGAGGGATTTATGGCCGTCGAACGCACTTTCTCCATCATCAAGCCGGACGCCACGCGCCGGAACCTGACCGGCAAGATCAACGCCCGCTTCGAGGAGAAGGGCCTGCGCATCGTGGCCCAGAAGCGCCTCTGGATGAGCCGCCAGCAGGCCGAGCAGTTCTACGGCGTGCACAAGGCCCGGCCGTTCTTCAACGACCTTTGCACATTCATGACGTCCGGCCCCGTGGTCGTGCAGGTCCTGGAAGGCGAGAACGCCGTCGCGAAGAACCGCGAGATCATGGGCGCGACCAACCCGGCCAACGCCGACGCCGGCACCATCCGCAAGGACTTCGCCGAGTCGATCGAGGCGAACTCCGTGCACGGCTCGGACTCGCTGGAGAATGCCGGCATCGAGATGGCGTACTTCTTCGCTGGCACCGAGATCGTCGGCTGAGCGTTCGTCACACGGACAACAAAAAAGCGGCCCGCGAGGGCCGCTTTTCTTTTGAGCTCCGGCTCTCGCCCTCAGCTCAAGACCGCAAAGCCGATCAGCAGGGCGATCGTGCCGCCGACGCCGAGCAGCAGCGAGATGATACCGACGTGGGCGATCAGGCCGAGCGCCATGCTGGAGAGCAGCAGGATCACCCAGAGGATGGTGAAGAGGACGAGCTTGTTGAACGCCGTGTAGGTTTCCGTGTGGACCCGAATCTCTTCCTGCGTCGCGTCGGCCATCTCTGCTCCCCGTGAAAATGCTGCGTCGCTTATAGCGAATTAGAGCTCGCCGGAAAAGAGGAGCGTGCCCCCGGGAGGCAGGCCCTCGACCGCGACCTTTGCGCCATTTCCGCTAGCGCTGACCCGTCCTTCGCCGAACCAGCGAACGACCTCGGGATAAAGCCGGTGTTCCTGGCGCAGGATGCGCGCCGTCAGCGTGTCCTCGGTGTCGTCCTGCAACACCGGTACGGCGGCCTGGGCGATGATCGGCCCGGCGTCGAGGTCGGGGATCACGAAGTGAACGGTGCAGCCGCTCACCCGCACGCCGGCATCGATTGCCTGCTGTTGCACATGGAGCCCCTTGAACGACGGCAGCAGCGAGGGATGGATGTTGATCAGCCGGCCGGCCCAATGCTCGGGAAACCAGCTCGAGAAGATCCGCAGGAACCCCGCCAAGACGACGAGCCCGACGCCGTGCTTCTCCAGTGCCGCCGAGACCTCGCGGTCGAAGCTCTCGCGATCGGGGTATGCGCGGTGGGAGATCACCGTGGTCGGAATGCCCGCATCGGCCGCGATCCTGAGGCCGCCCGCATCGGCCTTGTTGGAGATCACGCACGCGATCTCCGCCGGATAGTCGGCGGCCTGCGCGGCCTTGATCAGCGCGGCCATGTTGCTGCCGCGCCCGGAAATGAGAATGCCGACCCTCAGCTTCGCCATAGCGTGTCGGCGTGCTCGACGATGCAGTCGGCTTCCGCCGTTGGCGCGCGTTCGATGACACCAACCTCGGACACAGCCTCGCCCGCATCGGCGAGCGCCTTCGTGACCTTGGCGACATCCTCATTCGCCACGACGACGATCATGCCGAGGCCGCAGTTGAAGGTGCGCAGCATGTCCTCGGTCGGCACGCTGCCGGTCTTCTGCAGCCAGGCGAAGATCGGCGCGGGCTTCCAGGTACGCGCGTCGAGGCGGGCGCGGATGCCGTCGGGCAGGCAGCGCGGCACGTTGCCGGGCAGGCCGCCGCCGGTGATGTGCGCCAGTCCCTTGATCGCGCCGGTGCCGCGGATCGCTGCGATCAGCGGCTTCACGTAGATGCGCGTGGGTTCCAGCAGTTTCTGCATGTCGTATCCGCCGCCGCGCTCGACGATCTTGCGGACCAGCGAATAGCCGTTGGAATGCACGCCGCTCGAGGCGAGCCCCAGTACGACGTCGCCCGGCGCGATGTCGGTGCGCGGCAGCAGCTGGTCGCGTTCGGCCGCGCCCACCGAGAAGCCCGCGAGGTCGAAGTCGCCGTCGGAGTACATGCCGGGCATCTCGGCGGTCTCGCCGCCGATCAGCGCGCAGCCGGCGCGGCGGCAGCCCTCGGCGATGCCGGAGACGATGCGGCGGCCGGTCTCCACATCGAGGTGGCCGGTCGCATAGTAGTCGAGGAAGAACAGCGGCTCGGCGCCCTGCACGACAATGTCGTTCACGCACATCGCGACCAGGTCGATCCCGACCGTGTCGGGGATGCCGGCCTTGATCGCAACCATCAGCTTTGTGCCGACGCCGTCGGTGCCGGAGACCAGAATCGGGTCCTTGAAGCCCGCGGCCTTGAGATCGAACAGGCCGCCGAAGCCGCCCAGGCCGCCCATGACACCCTTGCGGTCCGTGCTGCGGGCCAGAGGCTTGATGTGCTCGACCAACGCGTCGCCCGCGTCGATATCGACGCCCGCTTCCTTGTAGGTGAGGGGCGGTCGGTTGTGGTCGGGCTTCAAGCCGGGCTCATTCCTGTTGAAAAGGGGGCGTGCTAGTAGTGGCGCGAACATAACCAAAAACCGGACCCCCGCAATGCCGATAGGCCGC